>NZ_BAAJMJ010000004.1:0-361478 GCF_057552415.1 Pseudoalteromonas sp. NH0006-26 | reverse complement strand
CAGGAGATAAGTCACACCTTGAAATATCTATTAACTCCATTACTATTAAATTACTAATAACGGGAGTGCCAAATATGATAACCATAATAATGCCGAAGGAAATAAGGCAGAATTTGGAAACTTGTAAATTTAGACTCATAGTTCGAGATTTCATTGGCAGCTAACAACTTTGTCTACGACATTTGTCGTTTTATAAACCGACAAATGTCCATATATTACATTGCATTTATCTTAGCCCTCAAATAAACACCTGTAAACAACTAGTTAACTACGGCTCATACTTCATAAATGCAGAAATACCCCAAAATGGTGGAGATCAGTAATATTAGACAAAACACCACCACTGTATAAATAACCAGTATCGATAAATATGCCATTTTCCGCTTAAAAAAACCCAACTAACTGGCTGTAAATTTAGCCTGGTGGTTTTAATTTTTGCCGCTGTTGATTATGATGTTCGTATTGCCTGCCTTTTTAAATCCATTAAGGTTTTTCAGTCATTTTATTAAGGATTATCTCATGTCTAGCTATAACGAATCTCCAGAGCAAATTGCACAAGCCACTGAGGGCTATGTGATGCAACAAACTATGTTGCGTATTAAAGATCCAAAACCGTCGCTGGCATTTTATGAAAACGTATTAGGTATGAAGCTGTTAGGAAAGTACGACTTTCCTGGTATGGAGTTTACCTTGTACTTTTTAGGCTATGAGCAAGATATGCCTATAGGCGATGATAAAGAAAAAACCCAGTGGGTGTTTCGCCGCCCTGCGCTGATTGAGCTTACCCATAACTGGGGCACTGAAAACGACGACAGCTTTACCGGTTATCACAGTGGTAATGAAGAACCAAAAGGCTTTGGCCATATTGGTATAAGCGTGCCCGATGTATACGCTGCTTGTGAGCGCTTTGCTAAATACGATGTGGAGTTTGTAAAACAGCCAGATGGCGGCTCAATGAAGGGCCTTGCATTTATTAAAGACCCTGACGGTTACTGGATTGAAATACTTTCGCCAGAGGGCATTACAGACATTATTCAATCACAATAAAAACTATTAAACATAAAAAAGCCTGCAAATGCAGGCTTTTTGTTTACAAGTACTGTGAAAAACTTGAATTTTTTTAACGACGTAGTGCGTCTATACGTGCATCAAGCGGTGGGTGAGATGAAAACAACTCAGCCATGCCTTTACCACTGACTATACCAAAGGCCATCATTGAGCCTTCTAATTGCGATGGGTGGTTTTGCTTTAATCGCTCAAGGGCTGAACGCATTTTATCTGCGCCTACCAACTGAGCTGCACCGTTGTCGGCTGCAAATTCACGTTTGCGGCTGTAATGAGCAACCACCACACTGGCTAATACACCAAATAATACTTGGAATAACATATCAAATAAGAAGTAAGTCCAGCTGCTGCCGCCCTCTTCTTCATCGCTATTTATAAAATTATCTACAATTCCCGCCAGTACTTTTGCGGCAAAAATAACAAAGGTATTAACCACGCCTTGAATAAGCGTTAGCGTTACCATGTCGCCATTAGCCACGTGCGATACTTCGTGCGCAAGCACTGCCTCGGCTTGATCTTGGGTCATATTGTGTAATAAACCCGTACTTACCGCCACCAGCGAGTTATTTTTACTCGGGCCGGTTGCAAAGGCGTTCATTTCTGGGCTGTCGTAAATAGCCACTTCAGGCATATTAATACCAGCTTTTTTAGCTTGCGCGGCAACCGTGTTCATTAACCACTGCTCGGTTTCGTTACTTGGTTTTGTAATAACCTGTGCACCGGTCGATTTTTTCGCCATCCATTTCGACATATATAAAGAAATAAACGACCCACCAAAACCAAATACAGCAGCTATTAATAAAATACCACCTAAGCTACGATGGCTTAAGCCCAGCGCACTCATTATGATTGAAAGCACAACACCTAATACCAACATAACCGCTAAGTTAGTTAATAAAAACAAAAATACACGTTTCATACATGGTCTCCAAAAATAACATTTATTGCTGAGCGATTTCTTTTTGTTGATCGGCTATAGCAATCACTGCGTTATGACACACTATGTCATAACGTCAGCGCTATTCTGTGACAAACTATGTCACAACACAAGGGTTATTTATGGATTTAGTAATAATTTTTCAAGCAGGGTTTTATAAATTTGTAATTTAGGGGTTTGCTCGGTATAGGGGCTTATAGCAAGCAACGGGAATGGTAAACGTGCTTTAAGTGAATCTAAGTTTGCTTGGTATTCATCCATAGTGCCATCAACTTGGTTAGCAATCCAGCCAATGCAATTAACACCCATACTTTGCATATGGGCTGCAGTGAGTAAAGCATGATTAATACAGCCAAGTTTCATCCCTACCACTAATATTACGGGTAGTTGCTCTGCTTTTACCCAGTCGTATAAATATTCGTTATTATTAATTGGCAATGCCCAGCCGCCCGCACCTTCTGTTAAAAGGTAGTCGGCACCTTGTTGCTTCACATTTTTATAAGCGGTACGTAGCTTTTCAACACTTAGGGTTACTCCTACTTGCTCTGCTGCAATGTGCGGAGCTATGGCGGGCTTAAAAGCAAACGGATTAATAATGTCGTACTTAGCGCTCACGGTCGCGCTTTCCATTAGCATTAAGGCATCGGCATTCACAAGCTGATCAAACGCAAGTTCACACCCTGATGCAATCGGTTTAAAGCCTATTGCGCGCTGTTTATGTTGAGCGAGTAACTTTAATAGCAAACTGGTTACGTGGGTTTTACCAGTGTCGGTATCGGTACCGGTAATAAAAAATTGCTGCATTGCCTTACCTTTAAATTTTTGCTTTTTCTAATGATAACAATACCACATGGTAAGATACATGGGCTTGGTTGTTTATAAGCGGATACGCCGCACATACTTTTTGCAGCGCCGATTTAGTTAATAAACCAGGGCGTTGGGTTGCTTTATTTTGCGACGTTGCACCAATGGCTTTAATTGAGCTAATCGCTTTAAGCGGGCTGGTAAACTCATCGGTAAAAATAACCTCTGTCGCGTTATTAACAATAAACCCTGCCTTTTTGACCGATTGGTTTATATTATCGCTACTTAAAAAGTTATTAATGTGGCTATGCGAATCGAGCGCGGCAAACGCCGTTTTTATTTCATGTAGTGAGCCTTCTACCACCGTACTTATGTACGCCTGCCCACCGGGCTTTAAAGCTGAATGTAATGAATACATTAGCATTTCAAAATTAGCCGACCATTGCATTGCAAAATTACTAAATACCACATCAATACTATTTTGTTGTAATGGCAAATTATCCATGTCGGCGCAAATACGCGGTGCGTTTACTGCACTATTTTTAAGCATGTTGAGGCTTAAATCCATGGCAATTACCTGTTTGTATATTCCTTGTAACGCTTGGGTATTCACTAACGGCCCCGCGCCTAAATCAATACAGTGTTTGTGCTTTGTGCTCGCATCAAGCTTAATGAGTTTAATTAAATCGATTGCTGCTTGTTTTTGCACATGCGCATGGGCTACATATTGGTTTGCCGCCGTTGAAAACTTGCGTTGCGTTACCTGCTTTAAACTACTAACAGCTAAACAAGCTAACGGTGACTTTATACACGAGTTCGTATTTGTAGCTTGTGCGCTTGTCATGCAATGGCCTTTTTTAAACAATTTACCAATGTTGTTATGTCTTGCTCGGTATGGGCGGCGGTTAAGGTAACGCGTAGCCTTGATGTATTATGCTGCACCGTGGGCGGACGAATAGCGGTTAGCCAAATCCCCTGTTGTTTGAGCTGCTCACAGGCTTTTAAAGTCTGTTCGGCACACCCTAAAACTAAGGGTTGAATGGCAGTGGTCGAATCCATTAAGGCAATTTTGTGCTCATTGGCTAAACGTTTAAATAAAGCAATATTGGCGTTTAATTTTGCTCGCTTGTGATTTGCATCACGTATGGTTTTAATTCTTGATAATGTATGCGAAGCAATAAATGGCGACATTGCGGTCGAATAAGTGTAATCGCGGTTAAACTGCAGCATGTAATCAATAAATTCACTTGAACCTAATACACACGCCCCGCTACTTGCCACCGCTTTACCAAAGGTGATCACTAAAATATCTGGTAAATTATCTGCCGCTATAAGTGGCTCACAGCTTCCCAAACCCGATTTTCCCAGTACGCCAAAGCCATGCGCATCGTCTATCATTAACCAGGCGTTATGTGCTTTAGCTAAACTAAGTAACTCAATTAATGGTGCTTGGTCGCCATCCATTGAGAATACACCCTCACTCACGATCAGTTTATACTTAGCATTGGACTTTTCGAGCCGTGAACGTAAATGATTCATGTCGTTATGGTTAAAGCGCACAAGTGCTGCGTTTGCATGCAATGCGCCGTCGATTAAGCTCGCATGATTAAGTTTATCCTGAAAAATCGCACTTTGTTGAGCAATGGCTTTATCTTGAAATAGCGCTTTTATAACACTGCTATTAGCACTAAAGCCCGAATTAAACAGCATGGCATTGTTATAGCCCAACTGAGCACATAAGTATTTTTCGAGCTGTTGCTGCGCACCTTGATAGCCAGTAACTAAAGCAGAGCTATGACTTCCTAAGCTCTGCATGCCTTCAAACAAAGTGGGCTCATCGGCAAAGCCTAGGTAGTCGTTACTGGCAAAGTTAAGATAGCGTTTATTATCAACTATAATTTCACGCGCACTGGCTTGCTCAATAACATAACGCTTGCGGTTGAGCGCGCTTTGCTGGCGCGCTTGTAAATGGCTATTTATAAAATCAAATGACATAGCAATACACAATGTTAAGCAGGATAAAACAATTCTGAACTGGCTTTATCGGCCACTTTAGAAGATAACGACGCAGCAACGGCTTCATCTGAATAGTCTTCTGCCGTTTCAGGGTTCATACCCAGTTTTTTAATTAATTGCATATCGGCATCAGCTTCTGGGTTTTCTGTAGTCAGGAGTTTATCACCATAAAAAATTGAATTAGCACCGGCAAAAAAACACATCGATTGCATTTGCTCATTCATTGCACTGCGCCCTGCCGATAAACGTACATAGCTATGCGGCATCATAATACGCGCGGTGGCAATAGTACGAATAAACTCAAACTGATCTAAGTCGTCTACGTTTTCAAGCGGTGTTCCTTTTACTTTTACTAGCATATTAATAGGGACGCTTTCTGGTTGCTGCGGCAAATTAGCCAATTGCATTAATAACCCATAACGATCGCTGGGTTGCTCACCCATACCGACAATACCACCAGAACAAACTTTCATACCGGCATCACGCACATGATCAATAGTGTTTAGTCTGTCTGCAAAGGTACGGGTAGATATAATTTGTTCGTAGTATTCAGGTGAGGTATCTAAATTATGGTTATAGTAGTCAAGCCCTGCATCACTCAATGCATGGGCTTTTTCATTGGTAAGCTTACCTAGGGTCATACAGGTTTCGAGACCAAGCTCTTTTACTTCTTTAACCATTTTTGAAATGTACGGCATATCACGGTCTTTAGGATCTGACCACGCAGCGCCCATACAAAAACGGGTGGCGCCTTTTTGTTTTGCAAGGCGTGCTTGCTCTACTACTTTTTCTACTTCTAGCAAGCGCTCTCGTTCTAGGTCGGTTTTATAATGACCCGACTGCGGGCAATATTTACAATCTTCAGGGCAAGCACCTGTTTTTATTGATAGTAAAGTAGAAATTTGCACCTGATTAGGATTAAAATTAGCACGGTGTACGGTCGCGGCTTTAAAAAGCAGATCGTTAAACGGCATTTCAAATAAGGCTTTAACCTCGCTATGGGTCCAATCGTGGCGAACTGTTGCAAGCTCCATAATACTCTCTTTTATTTTTTGCTCTTGGTGTTATTGGATTAGAATACGTATTGCCGTACCATTGTCAACGAAGCTAACTTAATTAAAGTTTACATATGAACATAAAACAAACAATAGACCTTGATTTTGACCGAAATCACATTTGGCACCCTTATACATCAATGACTCAACCAATTCCGGTTTACCCTGTTACACATGCCAATCACAACCTTATCCACCTAGAAACAGGCGAGAAACTCATCGACGGTATGGCCTCTTGGTGGAGCGCAATACATGGCTACAATCATCCCGTTTTAAATAATGCGATGACAGAGCAAATCAATAAAATGAGCCATGTAATGTTTGGCGGCATTACCCATTACAGCGCAGTGGAGCTTTGTAAAAAGCTAGTAGCAATAACGCCCGAACATTTAAACAAAGTATTTTTAGCCGACAGCGGCTCGGTTAGTGTTGAAGTAGCGATTAAAATGGCACTGCAGTATTGGTTAAGCCAAGGCATTAGTACTAAACAAAAGTTAATGACTCCGTTTAAGGGCTATCATGGCGATACTTTTGCGGCCATGAGTGTGTGCGATCCGGTTAATTCTATGCATAGCTTGTACTCTGGCTTTTTACCTGAGCATGTATTTGTACCTGCACCTGTTAGCCAATTTCATGACGAGTTTAATCAAGCCGAGGCGGATAAACTAGAACACTATTTTTTAAAACACCACCAGCATGTTGCCGCCTTTATTATTGAACCCATAGTACAAAACGCGGGAGGAATGAACTTTTATCATCCTGAATATTTAGCCTGTGTGCGCAAGTTATGTACTCAATACGATGTATTGCTCATTTGCGATGAAATTGCGACAGGCTTTGGCCGTACCGGTAAAATGTTTGCTGTAGAGCACGCCAATGTACAGCCAGATATACTTTGTATTGGCAAGGCACTCACCGGCGGCAGCATGACCCTATCAGCCACGTTAACGACCGATAAAATAGCGATAGGCATTAGCGAAGGTGAAGCCGGTGTTTTGATGCACGGACCTACATTTATGGGCAATCCACTCGCCTGCGCTGTGGCATGTGCAAGTATAGACTTATTGCTTGAACAAGATTGGCAAAAACGAATTAGTGAAGTAAACCAAGCACTTCAACAATTACATCAGTGTGGCTCACTTACTGATGTAGCAAATGTGCGCACTTTAGGTGCAATTGGCGTGGTAGAGCTGACAGATGAGGCAGGAATAGTAGATGTAGCTAAAATACAGGCTTATTTTGTTAGCCAAGGAGTGTGGATACGCCCGTTTGGTAAGTTAATTTACTTAATGCCACCGTATATAAGTGACGATATCAGTATAAAACACCTTTGTGATGCAATATATAACGCCATAAAGGGTAAACATTACGTATAGATGGTTAATTATTTTAGCCACTAAAGTTAAAATTAAATTGATATTTCTATTTAGTTATTATTCCTCTGTAAAGTTTAGTAAATTTAACCCTTTGGCTTGATTTAGTGTGTTGATCTAAGGGATGTTTAGGGATATGATAATGACTATCATTTACAATAACATTTATGGACTCACTTGCTATGAAAATATTACTTAAGCCTGCCAAGACATTAAGTGCAACTTTTTTACTCGCCTCTGCGATTTTTGCACAACCGGCACTTGCTAACGGCCCAATTGGTGAGCATGTTAATCACCTTCAAGCTAATTTAAAAACCTACAACGAAGACGTTGAGTGGATGGTTTCAAAGGTTGATACCCTAGTAAGCGATTACGAGAACAAAGGCGCTAAAGCAGTTAATACTGATGACTTAATTGAGTACTGGGAATCGGTTAAATTTCACAGCGCCATAGAAACAAATTATGTCCCTGTGTATGCCTCTATTTGGCAAGGTTTGTATGGCATAAAAATGGCTATTGATAACAAAAAGCCAGCCTCAGAAGTACGTTTGCAGCAACAAGCAATGAACAATGCTTTATGGCAAGGCCTAGGCGCAGTTAAGCTAGCGGCTCAGTTTCAACAAAAAGGGTTATTAAAAAGCGTTACAGCCACAGCAACAAAAGAAATGACGCAAAGCGCGACCATTGATGAAATTAAACACAAATTAGACCGAGTGGTCGCTAAATACGCAGAGCGTTTAAGCGATGAAGCAACCAGCATAGTTCACGATACTTACCTGCATTTATTTGAAGGTGTAGAAGGCACACTCATTGAGCAAGACGCTAACTTAGTAGAAGTTCTTGAAAAAGACTTTAACGTAACCCTACCGCAAGCTATTTCAGCTAATAAAACAGTAGACCAAGTACGTGACGTAGTTGTTGATATGCAAACTAAGTTAACTCGTGCACAAACGCTAATTGAAAAAGCTGAAAAAGCCCGTAAGGATGTATTTTAAGTGAAACGCAGAACCTTTATTCAAGGCTTAGCTGCGTTAGGGATAGCTGGCGCTTTGCCGCTATCTCTTTCACGCGCGTTTGCCGCTGATATTGCCAACCCCGTGTCGGTAGATACATTACCTAAACTGAAAGGCGCACTCACCCTTTATTTAGGACGTGGTGAAGGTGGCTTATACGAAAACGTTTTACAAGCCATTCAAAAAAAGAACCCGGATTTAGACCTTGCTATTCGACGCGGTCCAACTGCAGCTTTGGCTAATACGATTGTTGCCGAAGCCAAAGCGGGTGTTAAACGTGCAGACTTATTTTGGGCTGTCGACTCGGGCGCTATTGGTTTAGTAACCGATGCAGGGCTTGCTAAACCTATGCCTAGTGATTTATCTGCACAACTACAACCACAGTTTAGATACGATGAGTGGGCACCTGTTACTGGTCGTATACGTACTTTGCCTTTTAATACTGAGCGTTTAACCAAAGAGCAAATTCCAACAAGCATTATGGAAATAGCCGACAGTGATTTAAGTATTGGTTGGGCACCCGCTTATGCTTCTTTTCAATCGTTTGTTACCGCTATGCGAATTTTAGAAGGCGATGATAAAACTGCTAAATGGCTTAAAAAAGTGCAAAAACGCTCAAAAACTTACGCTGGCGAACTCGGTGTAGTAATGGGCGTTGAACGTGGTGAAGTAGATATTGGTTTTGCTAATCACTACTACACGTTACGTTTGAAGTCTGGTAAGCCCGACGCTAAACTTGATCTTGCATTTACAGAGCAAGATGCCGGTTGTTTAGTGAATGCCTCTGGTATTTTATCGCTGTCTGACGACCCACTAGCAACTAACTTTATGCGCTATTTACTCAGCGTTGAAGTACAGAGTTATTTAGCGAGCGAAGCGTATGAAATTCCGCTAGTAAATGGCATAAAGCAACCTGATGGCTTGCCTAAATTAACCAGTATTTCGCCACCTAAAATAGACTTAACCCAGTTGGCTGACTTACGTCCAACTATTGACTTAATGCGCAGCAGCGGCGTTTTATAATGCGAATACCACCATCTTATCCTATGGCGCTGCTTGCAGCGCTTGTTACCCTTACTCCTATTTTTGTTTTAATAACGCTTGCCAGTGATGCAAGCTCTTTTTTTGATAGTCATAATTTAACTATTTTAGGCAATACCCTGTCGTTAATGGGCTTAACCGTATTAGGCTCAATTTTAATTGGTGTGCCACTGGCATTTATTAGCGCCTATGTGCAGCTGCCGTTTAAAAAGTTTTGGCTGGTGGTGTTTGCCGCACCTTTAGCTATACCAAGTTATATTGGTGCATTTACGCTTTATGCTGCATTTGGCCCTGGTGGTGAAATACATAACTTACTTGGTTTTGAAACCCCTTCTATGTATGGCTTAACTGGCGCCGCCATTGTAATGACCCTGTATACCTTCCCGTTTGTAATGATGACAACCCGCTCCTCCCTACTTAGCCTAGATGCGAGCATGGTCAATGCAGCTCGTACATTGGGTATGTCGATGACACAAAGCGTGTTTAAAGTTATTTTGCCCCGTGTTGTAAATGGTATTGCTGCGGGCTCGTTACTCGTTGCCTTATATACGCTATCTGACTTTGGTACACCGGCAATGATGCGTTTAGACACTTTCACTCGCGTTATTTATGTAGAATATAACGCCTTTGAACTGAGTCGTGCGGCTATGTTGTCTATGCAGCTAATGGTAATTGTTGGCTTTTTACTAATGATTGAATCGCAAATTAAAACTGCGTCTGAACGCCAAGGCCAACCCCTTATTTTATTCCCAAAAAAATGGCAATTAGGCGCGATGTTTGCCACCTTTGCACCAATTTTGTTACTTGCTATTGGCTTACCACTCGCAGTATTTACACTTTGGCTAATGCGTGATGGTTTTAGTTCGTTTGATTTTAGTATTGCATGGCATTCTACTTACGCTTCAGCGATTGCAGCTATTGTTACAGTTATTGTGGCTATTCCTGTGGCGCATGCGGCATTAACAGGAAAAGCAGGTAAAGTGATGGAACGCGTTACTTACTTTGGTTTTGGTATTCCGGGGATTGTTATGGGCACAGCGCTTGTGTATGGCGGCTTACAACTACCCTTTTTATATCAAACACTGGGCTTGTTGATCATTGCTTATATGCTACGTTTTTTACCACTTGCGGTTGGCTCTGTGCGTACCAGCACCGAGCACCTCGATCCAAGCTTAGTAAAATCAGCCCGGGTATTAGGCGCAAGCCCGCGTGAAGCTTTCACACGTGTTACTTTACCACTGACTATGCGTGGTATTATTGCAGGTGCCGCTTTAGTCTTTTTAGAGTCGATGCGTGAATTAGAAGCCACACTATTATTGGGTCCAACTGGTTTTGAAACCTTATCTACGTATTTATGGCGTGTTTACGAAGCCGGTTATTTTGGCCGCGCAGCAATACCAGGGTTATTGTTGGTGGTGATTTCGGCGGCGGCTTTAGCTATTATGATGTCTGGCGAGAAACGCAACCAGTTTGAACATTAAGGATTTATTTAAATGCTATCTGTAAGTCAGTTGTCTATAGATTATGGCAGTAATCGTGTTGTTAGTGACTTAAATTTCACGTTAGGTGAAAGCGAAATTTTAATGCTTGTTGGTCCAACAGGTTGTGGTAAAAGTACTATTTTACAAGCCCTAGCTGGGCTTTTACCAATTAGCGACGGTGAAATTAAGGTCGCTAAATGGACAGCGACACCAAAGCATACTGTAGCCCCTGAAAAACGCAGCGTAGGTATGGTATTTCAAGACTTTGCGCTGTTTCCCCATTTAACGGTTGAGCAAAATGTGTGTTTTAAACTTAAAGACACCAGCCCTGCCGATCATTGGATAAAGCTACTCGGTTTAGATGCGTTTAGACATAAAAAACCAGCTACGCTTTCAGGCGGGCAAAAACAGCGCGTAGCATTAGCGCGTACCCTAGCCCACCAGCCAGACTTTGTATTACTTGATGAGCCACTATCAAACTTAGACGCGGCTTTAAAAGACATGCTACGTTGGGATATACGAAATGCACTTAAAGAAGCCGGCGTACCCGCTATTTGGGTTACTCACGACCAAGAAGAAGCACTTTCGGTGGGTGACCGTGTTGGCGTGCTAAAAGGCGGAAAAATACAGCAAATTGATAGTCCTGAGCAATGCTTTAGTATGCCCAACAATCGCTTTGTAGCACGCTTTTTAGGTGAAGCTAGTTTTATAAAAGGAACGCTGAATAACGGCCAAGCAATTACCGATATTGGTAATGTGCCCGCCCATGGTGTTGACTGTGAACACGGTGAGGTAGAGGTGTTACTTCGTCCCGATGATGTATTATTAGTACAAAGCAGCGTAGGTAATAATGGCGAAGTTATTTGGGTACGCTTTGAAGGCGGCAGCAGATTATGCGCCATAAAACTAGCCTGTGGTACTGTGGTTACAAGTCGGGTGAGTCATGAAGTAGTGGTATACCCGGGTGACAAGGTGTATGTATCGCTTAGTACCTCTCATCCGCTGGCGGCATTTAAAAGCTAGCGCTTTATATATTCTACTTTGGAGGAAACTATGAACGGACCAAATCCAAACAATCCATCACCTATGGAAGGGTTTCCTCAAGTAGGTTATTTAAAAAACTTTATCACCTCTGCGAATATAGACGTTGGTGATTATACCTATTACGACGACCCTGATGGCCTTGAAAACTTTGAAAAAAATGTACTTTACCATTTCGATTTTATCGGGGACCGTCTTATCATAGGTAAGTTTTGTGCGATAGCTAAAGACGTTACTTTTATAATGAATGGGGCTAATCATCAAACCTCCGGCTTTTCTACTTATCCTTTTTTTATATTTGGTAATGGCTGGGAAATATCTGCACCTCAACAAGGTGATTTACCTTTTAAGGGAGATACTGAAATAGGTAATGATGTGTGGATAGGTTACAACGCCACCATTATGCCAGGAGTAAAAGTCGGCGATGGTGCCATTATAGCAAGTAAATCTGTGGTAACGTCTGATGTGCCCGCCTATGGTATTGTTGGCGGTAACCCTGCAAAATTGATAAAAAAGCGTTTTGATGATGAGACTATTAATAAACTTTTAGCAATCGCATGGTGGGATTGGAGCAGTGAAAAAATCACCGCCCATTTAGATGCCATTACGCACTCTGATATAAACGTATTAGCTAAAATTTAACGTTTACCACTCAAACATGTAGGCCATTTTACTAATCGTTTTTAACGGTATGTTATGGCTATTGCGTTTAGCGTATAAGTGTTGCATTGATTTATCTTTTACTTCACCAACAATCACTTCTTTAACCTGGTAACCTAAAGCAATGGCTGCTTGTGAGTAAGCAATAAATTCCCACTTCTTAATATTGGTGTTATCCACTATTACCAGTTCAATGCCTTGTGCTAAGGCATTAATAAAACGGGCCAAGTTTAAGTTATGATATTGCGATAATTTAAACTTATCAAAATGGTACTCACCCTGCTCGTTAACAAAGTAATCATCTGTTGAGCAAATAAAATATTGGCTTTCATCTGCTCCGGAAAGTTCCTCGGCGAGATTTTGCGCATAATATGACTTACCACTGCCTGGTAGTCCTCGTAAAATAAAAACTTGTTTCATAGCATCCATTTTTTATTAATACGTCAATTCGGTTTATTTACTAATAATGCCACAAATTGATGAAATTTCAGAGCAACAAATGGTAATAGTGGTTATTTAACTGTAAAAATTGGTTAAAAAAACAACGCACCACTAAAAACTTTTAAAGAGTTGCCCACAACAGTTTTTTTATTTTACTTTACTAGGTATTATACAAGGTTCAAGTGCAGTGACCTCAAATGCTAAAAAGCATGAGTAACGCACAGTTAATTTATATAGTTAGGCAACTTATATCATTGGAGTGAAGATGAGCCATTTAGCGATTTCAGAGCTATTAAAAGGCAATGTTGCGGTAGACAGCCAAGTAACCATTAAAGGCTGGATCCGTACACGCCGCGATTCAAAAGCAGGAATATCATTTTTAGCCGTTCATGACGGTTCGTGTTTTGATCCTATTCAAGCGGTAGTTCCTAATTCACTGAATAATTATGATGAAGTTACAAGCTTAACAGCAGGCTGTTCTGTGTCGGTTACCGGTGTATTAGTACAATCAGCAGGACAAGGTCAATCTTTCGAAATTCAAGCTAACTCAGTAACTGTGTTAGGTTGGGTTGAAAACCCAGACACCTACCCAATGTCGGCTAAACGCCACAGTATTGAGTATTTACGTGAACACGCTCACCTTCGCCCTCGCACTAATATGATTGGCGCAGTAACACGTGTACGTAACTGTTTAGCACAAGCAATCCACCGTTTTTACCATGAGCAAGGGTTTTACTGGATCAGCACGCCAATTATTACTGCAAGTGACTGTGAAGGCGCAGGTGAGATGTTCCGTGTATCAACGCTTGATATGCAAAATCTGCCTATGACAGACAAAGGCGAAATTGATTACAGCGAAGACTTTTTTGGTAAAGAAGCCTTTCTAACTGTATCTGGCCAGCTAAACGGTGAAACATATGCATCAGCTATGTCAAAAATTTACACCTTTGGCCCAACGTTCCGTGCAGAAAATTCAAATACATCTCGCCACTTAGCTGAATTTTGGATGGTAGAGCCAGAAGTTGCGTTTGCTGATTTAGAAGACATCGCAAAACTGGCTGAAAACATGCTTAAGTACGTGTTTAAAGCCGTATTGAAAGAACGCCGTGACGACATGGAATTTTTCGCATTACGTGTTGAAAAAACAGCCATTAGCCGTTTAGAAGAATTTGTTGAAAAAGACTTCGCCCAAGTTGATTACACCGACGCTGTAGAAATTTTAAAAGCGTGTGGCAAGAAATTTGAGTACGACGTTGAATGGGGTGTAGATTTACAGTCTGAGCACGAGCGCTACCTAGCTGAAGAACACTTTAAAGCACCGGTTGTTATTAAAAACTACCCGCGTGATATTAAAGCATTCTACATGCGCCAAAACGAAGACGGCAAAACTGTTGCTGCTATGGACGTAGTAGCACCAGGTATTGGTGAGATCATTGGTGGTTCACAACGTGAAGAGCGTCTTGATGTATTAGATGCACGCCTTGAAGAGATGGGCTTAAACAAAGAAGACTACAGCTGGTACCGCGATCTACGTAAATACGGTAGCGTGCCACACTCTGGCTTTGGTTTAGGGTTTGAGCGCTTAGTTGCTTATGTTACCGGTATGGGTAACGTACGTGATGTAATTGCCTTCCCACGTACTAAAGGCAGCGCAACGTACTAAGCTAAGCTTTGTAACGTTAAATAAAAAAACCAACCCGCGGGTTGGTTTTTTATTGTCTGATATATTAATGTGCATAAATACTTGAATAATTTGCCTCCCGCTTAGGGAAGCAAATTGTTAAAAATACTAAATTTTTATAAATATTTTTCGTTTATAAAGTATATTCGAAATTACCCAAAAGCCAATAACATGCAATAAAGCAAAGGTGAACGATGCCAATTTAGCGCTCATAACTAAGGCGAGTTGCTGATACATCCAATCCCCCAAGTTTAGCTCGCCAATATTTATCAGTGAATAGCTCAGTACCCACACAGCCGATAATACATATATAAACAGTGGGTTTGATCCATACACAATTAATGGATTAACAAGGCGCTCAGGTTTAACAATGTCGCAAAGCCAAACAAAAAATGCCAACACAATACAGGCAATCCCGGATGTGTAAATAACAAAGCTACTAGTCCAAAGTGATTTATTAATTGGCATCACCATTGAGCTTAATTGCCCAATAACAACTGCAACTACACCAATAACTAATAAACGCTTAATGCTTGTCCACTGGCTACTTGTGCTCGTAAGCAGGCGGGTCACTTCAAAACCAAACAAGACACTCACCACAGCGGGTAACGTGCTGATCAGCCCTTCTGGATCAAATGCTAGCCCTTTACCTTGCCACAAATGCGACTCACCTAGTACGGCAATATCAACCGCTCTAACTAGGTTATGTTCTAGTGTATAAGCGTTTTCAGCGCCAACACTTAACAGTAATAACCAATAAGCAACTAAGATAATAACTGATAGCGTTAACACCCCTCGCCTATTTAAAAACAACACACAGATAGACGCTAAAATATAGGCTATCCCTATACGTTGCAGTACACCTAATATTCTTAAGTTTTCAATATTGGTAGTAAAGGGATAAATATTTAAAGCTAGACCAATGGCAAATATAATTGCTCCACGTTTAACTAGTCTTAATACTTGGCCAGCACTGGCTGTGCTGTTGGTTTTTTTGAACGAAAAAAACATCGCAGAGCCAATAATAAACATAAAAAACGGAAAAATTACATCCGTTGGGGTGCAGCCATGCCAATCTGCATGAAGTAATGGGGCATACACATGGGACCACGACCCTGGGGTGTTTACCAATATCATTAACGCTATGGTTAGCCCGCGCATAGCATCAAGTGCTTTATACCTTGTCATTTTGGCTCCTATTTAATATTTTGTATTACTACAAATGACAACGCTGTCACTTTGTAGCAAAAAACCCTAAATCGCAAGTAATTTAGATAAGTGGCATGTTTGAATTAAAAAAGCCGCAGAATCAATAATGAAACGACGGCTTTAAATCAGAATTTGTTACTTTAGGAGCGGCATATTGCTATTGCTTTATAGTGCTTGCTCTAACTGTGGTAAAACATCAAATAAGTCAGCAACTAAACCGTAATCAGCCACTTGGAAAATTGGCGCATCAGGGTCTTTATTAATGGCAACAATAACTTTTGAATCTTTCATACCCGCAAGATGCTGAATGGCACCACTAATACCTACGGCAATATATAAATTAGGCGCAACAATTTTACCTGTTTGCCCTACTTGCATGTCGTTAGGCACAAAGCCCGCGTCAACCGCTGCACGTGATGCACCAATAGCTGCACCGAGTTTATCGGCAATACCATTTAATAGTGCAAAGTTTTCACCATTTTGCATACCACGACCACCCGAAATAACCACATCTGCAGCCGTTAGTTCTGGACGCTCAGATTCAGTTTGCTCAACGCTTACAAAACTACTTAGCCGTGAGTCAGATACCATATCTACGGCGGTTACATTAGCTGGTGCTTGTTCGCCCTGTAAATCAAAGCTACTCGCACGTACTGTGATCACTTTTTTACTATCGAGCGATTTAACCGTTGCAATGGCGTTACCTGCGTAAATTGGGCGCTTAAATGTATCAGCGTCTATTACATCAATAATTTCTGAAATCTGCGCTACATCTAATAATGCGGCAACACGTGGCATAAAGTTTTTACCTGTGGTAGTGGCACTTGCCACAATATGGCTGTAACTGTCAGCTAGTGATAACACTAAATCTGTCATGCTTTCAGCGAGTTGATGCTCATAAACTGCATTATCAGCAAGTAAAACATTCGCAACCCCCTCAATGCTCGCGAGTGACTCACTCATGGCGCCAAGGTTTATGCCTGCTAATAATACATCTACGTCAAAGCCTAATTTTTTAGCTGCGTTAATCGTTTTTGAGGTTTCTGGTTTTAAGGCACCGTTATCGTGCTCTGCAATTACAAGAGTTTTCATTTAAATCACCTTTGCCTCTGTTTTAAGTTTTTCTACAAGCTGTGCAACGTCTTCAACAATAATACCGCCACTACGTTTTGCAGGCTCTTCTACACTGACCAATTCAATACGCGGGGCTAAATCTACACCTAGCGAATCAGCCGCAATAACTTCTAACGGCTTACGTTTGGCTTTCATAATATTAGGTAGCGACGCATAACGAGGCTCATTTAAACGTAAATCGGTGGTGACTATTGCGGGTAAATTAAGTGCAACGGTTTGTAAACCGCCATCAACTTCACGAGTAACATTTACTTTGCCATTTTCAATAACCACTTTAGAAGCAAACGTACCTTGACCACGGTTAGTCAGCGCCGCTAGCATTTGACCTGTTTGATTATTATCAGAATCGATTGACTGTTTTCCTAAAATAACCAGTTCAGGCGATTCTTGTTCAACTACTTTGGCAAGCAATTTTGCTATATGTAAAGACTCTAAATTTTCTTCTGTTTCAACATGAATCGCTTTATCTGCGCCCAAAGCCAGTGCTGTGCGTAATTGTTCTTGAGATGCTTTAGCGCCAATAGTAACAACAACTACTTCGGTTGCAGTACCCGCTTCTTTTAAACGAATCGCTTCTTCTACCGCAATTTCACAAAATGGGTTCATGGCCATTTTTACGTTAGTTAAATCAACACCGCTGTTGTCAGGTTTAACGCGAGCTTTTACGTTGTAGTCGATCACTCTTTTTATTGGTACGAGAACTTTCATAGGGACTCCATAATTATTTAAACCTATAAGCTAACGTATACGTCAACCTATTTATTTTATGAAATCAGACTACTTCCTGTTGACGTAAACGTCAACCTAAAATAACCTTAAACTATTCACAACCTGTAACGTTTAATTTGCATAACAAAGAAACGGGTTGCTTAGCTTACTTTTTGCCAAATAAAGCAAAGGTGAGTCCGTCATAGATAAAGAGGTTATTATGATTGAACGCGAAACCATGGAATTTGATGTTGTTGTTGTAGGGGCAGGCCCTGCTGGGCTTTCAACAGCAATTAAACTCGCGCAGCAAGCACAAGAAAAACAACAAGAGTGCATGATTTGTGTGGTTGAAAAAGGCTCTGAAGTGGGCGCGCATGTATTATCGGGTGCTGTTTTTGAAACCAAAGCATTGGATGAACTACTGCCAAACTGGCAAGAATTGGGCGCGCCAGTTACGACTAAAGTCCAAAGCGATGAAATTTATTGGTTTAATAACGAACAAAAAGCAACCTCTATTCCTCATTTTGCAACCCCAAACACATTTCATAATAACGGTAACTACATTGTTTCTATGGGGAATGTATGTCGTTGGCTTGCTGAACAAGCAGAAAGCTTAGGCGTTGAAATTTTTCCAGGCTTTAGTGCTCATTCACTTATTATTGAAGATGATGTTGTTAAAGGCATTATTACCGGTGATATGGGGCTGGATAAAAACGGCGACGAAAAAGACGGTTACATGCCAGGCATGGAGCTACGCGCTAAGTACACAGTATTTGCTGAGGGCTGTCGCGGTCATTTAGGTAAGCAACTGATCAATCAGTTTGCTTTAGACGATGAATGTTCACCACAGCATTATGGTCTAGGTTTTAAAGAAATTTGGCAAGTTGATGAATCTAAACATCAGTTGGGTAAAGTTGTACACGGAACCGGTTGGCCATTAAGTGGTGACACTGGCGGTGGCGCCTTTATGTATCATAGCGAAAACAACCAAGTGGTTGTGGGGTTAATTGTTGATTTAAATTACTCTAACCCACACTTAAGCCCATTTGATGAATTTCAACGATTAAAACATCACCCGGTATTTAAAAACACCCTTGAAGGCGGAGAGCGCATTGCTTACGGTGCACGTGCTATTGCTAAAGGCGGTTTACATTCATTACCCAAAATGCACTTCCCGGGTGGCTTGCTAGTGGGTTGTGATGCAGGCACGCTTAACTTTGCAAAAATTAAAGGCAACCACACGGCAATGAAATCAGGCATGATAGCCGCTGAAGTTATTTTTAATGCCCTACAAAACGATTTAGCCAATACTGATTTAACTCAATACACTACTGAGTTTAAAAAGTCATGGGCGTATAAAGAGCTGTATCAGTCTCGCAACTTTGGCCCTGCTATGCATACCTTAGGTAAATTTGCAGGCGGCGCATACAACACGCTTGATCAAAATATATTTAAGGGTGCCCTACCGTTTAGCTTTAAAGATAACGTACCTGACCATGCAACTTTAAAAGACGCTGACCAGGCTGAAAAAATTAACTACCCTAAGCCAGATGGCAAACTCAGTTTTGATAAGCTTTCTTCGGTATTTTTATCTAACACTAACCATGAAGAGTCGCAGCCATGTCATTTACACCTTAAAGATGCATCAATCCCGATTAAGGTTAACTTAGTTAAATTTGATGAACCCGCGCAGCGCTACTGCCCTGCTGGTGTTTACGAAGTGCAAGAGGTAGAAGGCGAGCAAACCTTTGTGATCAACGCGCAAAACTGTGTGCATTGTAAAACCTGTGATATTAAAGATCCGAGCCAAAATATTACCTGGGTAACACCTGAAGGTGCTGGTGGCCCTAACTACCCTAATATGTAACATCCTTTCTATTGAAATTATAAACTTATCCTAAATTGCAGGGGCTTCGGCCCCTTTTTTGCGCTATGCTGTTAAGTAATATGAATAAATGAGAGTGTGTTATGGCGTCGTCGAGTGTAATTTTTCGTTTTTTAGCAGAGCCAACCGATGTAAATTTTGGTGGTAAGGTGCATGGCGGTGTGGTCATGAAGTGGATTGACCAAGCGGGTTATGCCTGTGCTGCGGGCTGGAGCGGCCATTACTGTGTAACGGTATCGGTTGCAGGCGTTAAGTTTAGCCGCCCTATTTTAGTGGGCCAAATTGTAGAAGTTGAGGCAAAAATTGCACATACCGGCAAAACTAGTATGCAAATTTTTATTCAGGTTCGCTGTGGCGATCCGAAAACGCAAAACCTAGTTGAAACCAACCACTGTGTTATTAGCTTTGTTGCTATGGATGAAACAGGTTACCCCGTGGCAGTGCCAGAATTTAAATCGGTTACTGACGAAGACAAAAAGCTTGAGAACTACGCAATTAAAATGAAACAAATAGCCATAGAAACAGAAAACCTATTAGATAAAGTTTAACTTAGTACCTTTTGCAGGTATGTATAAACTACAACAACCTGTAAAAGCTACAATTTTTTAATTTTTATACATTTACAGTACGCTGAATGCCTGAATATTTTGCGTACTAAACACACCAAGTTAGTTCAATAAACACCCACTAAAGTACAAATTTTAGGCTAAGCAATACTTGGCACGCTCACTGCAATTAGTAAATTGATGTTTGATAAATTAAGTCGAACACATCGATATTATTTTTTAAAGGAGCTATACAATGATTAAAACACTTTCTCTTTCTGCACTTGCTTTAGCAACACTGGGTTTTAATTCAGCGGCACAGGCTGATGTTACCGACATGGACTCTCCACGCATTTATACCGGTATTGGTTATGGCCAATATTCATTTCAGTTTGAGGATAGCGAAAACGACATCGATTTTGATGACGACGCGCAAATGTTAAAAGGTTACATTGGTACTCAATTTAATGAACATTTAAGCCTTGAGCTTGCTTATCAAAACTTTGATGAAGTGAGTGATATAGACAGTAAAGCAGAAATTGATGGCGTATCGTTAGCCGCGCGGTTTGCAGCACCTATCACTGAAGACTTTTCTGTTTATGCAAAAGGTGGTTGGTTTGAATGGGATGCTGACGTTACTCAAGAACTACCCGTTGGCAGCATAAGTGCATCTCAAGATGGTGGTGACGTATTTTACGGTGCAGGTATTGAATATGCATTTACAACCAATATGCAAGTGCGTTTAGAGTATGAGCGTTACGAATTAGAAGATGATATTGATCCAGAAATGGATGTTGCGTCAGTATCATTTCAATACATGTTTTAATAACAACTCAATAATTGCAATGTGAGGGTAAGGCTAGGTTTAGCCTTGCCCTTTTTTATTCCATATTTAAACCAATCAGTCTAAAATTTCTTTATGCTGATTATATTAAGCTAATGCCAGCAACGTTAATAACAGGTAGAATAATGCTCTATTTTTTCTATAACCGAGCATTATGAGCGATTATCAAATTTCGGCTATTGGCCATATTCAATCTCCGTATAAACAAAAATTTGCTATACCTAGGCAGCCACGTTTAGTGCCTGAAGCTAAAGCTAAACTTATTTTTGCCAAAGAGTTTAATCGTGAAGAATTTGTTCGTGGTTTAGATGAATTTAGCCACATTTGGCTGTTATTTCGTTTTCATGAAACTGCTGATAAAGGCTATTCAGCGATGGTGCGCCCGCCTCGCTTAGGCGGTAACGAACGCAAAGGCGTATTTGCCACCCGTGCTACTTTTCGTCCAAATGCTATTGGTATGAGCGCTGTAAAGTTAGAGGGAATTGAATACAAGAATGGGCAGTTAGCGTTATTGCTCGCCGGTATAGATTTACTTGATGGCACACCCATTGTAGATATAAAACCTTATTTACCCTATTCAGACTCATTACCGGATGCAAGCGCTGGATTTGCCGATACGCGTCCAGAAACTCAAATGAGTGTTGAATTTAGTGAGCAAGCGCTCGATTTTATTGCTAAGCAACAACACTACCCTGAGCTACAAGCGTTTATTAGTAATGTGCTAAAACAAGATCCACGCCCTGCCTACAAAAAGCAAAAACAAGGCATGCAAAGCTATGGTATGAATTTGTATGAATACAATATTACTTGGCAAGTGACTGACTCTCACCATCTCGTTACTGATATAGAAATTAGTTAAACCTACTGTAAAGCCCTGCTATGGCTATAAAATGCGATAAAAAATCACTTAGCGCTTTAGTGTCAATGCAACCGCTGGTAAACTGAGCGCCTTAATTAAAAGAACATATCACTCTATTTCGGAAAAAACATGCGTACTAGTCAATATATACTCGCTACACTTAAAGAAACGCCATCCGATGCGGAAATTGTCTCGCATCAATTTATGCTTAGAGCCGGAATGATCCGTCGCGTCGCTTCGGGTTTATACACTTGGCTTCCCTCTGGCTTACGTGTGCTAAGAAAAGTAGAAAACATAGTACGCGAAGAAATGGATAAAGCCGGCGCAATTGAAATGCTTATGCCTGTTATTCAGCCTGCTGATTTATGGGAAGAGTCTGGCCGCTGGAGTGAGTTTGGTCCTGAGTTAATGCGCTTTACCGACCGTCATAATCGTGAATTTGCTATGGGTCCTACCCATGAAGAAGTGATCACCGATTTTGTTCGTAAAGAAATTAACAGCTACAAACAACTACCAATTACTTTGTACCAAGTACAAACTAAAGTACGTGACGAGCGTCGCCCACGATTTGGTGTTATGCGTGCCCGTGAATTTACTATGAAAGATGCCTATTCATTCCATTTAACCGATGAATGTTTAGATGCAACGTATCAAGTAATGCACAAAGCCTACTGTAATATTTTTGAACGTTTAGGCTTAGATTACCGCCCAGTAATTGCAGATACAGGCTCTATTGGCGGTAGTGTATCGCATGAGTTCCATGTACTTGCTGAATCTGGCGAAGATGCCATTGCTTTTAGTGATGCCAGCGACTATGCCGCTAATATTGAAAAAGCCGAAGCACTAGCGCCAACTGAAGCGCGCCCACAAGCAAGCAAAGAGCTAAAAGCATTCCCAACGCCTGATGCTAAAACAATTAATGAGCTGAAAAAACACTATGGTGTAAAACCCCATCGCGGTGTTAAAACATTAGTGGTTTATGGCACTCCTAATGAAGACGGCGTACGCGGCCTTGTTGCATTAGTACTGCGTGGTGATCATGAACTAAATGAACTTAAAGCTGAAAAACACCCACTGGTTGATTCTCCACTAGAAATGGCAACCGAGGCAGATATTGTTGCTGCCATTGGCGCAAAACCAGGGTCTTTAGGGCCTGTTGGCTTAAACATGCCTATTATTGTTGATAGAACAGCGAATGTAATGGCTGATTTTGTAGCCGGTGCCAACAAAGACGATGAGCACTTTAGTGGCATTAACTGGGATCGCGACGTAACAGACTACGAAGTTGCTGATATCCGTAATATCGTAGAAGGCGATCCTAGCCCATGTGGTCAAGGCACGTTGCAAATCAAGCGCGGTATTGAAGTGGGTCATATTTTCCAACTAGGTACTAAGTACTCAGAAGCAATGAAAGCAGGTGTACTGAGCGAATCAGGTAAAAACCAAATAATGACTATGGGTTGTTATGGAATTGGTGTATCACGTATTGTTGCTGCAGCTATTGAGCAAAATAACGACCAATACGGTATTACATGGCCTAAAGCTATCGCGCCTTTCGATTTAGCAATTGTGCCAATGAATATGCATAAATCGCATCGTATTCCTGATATTGCTAATAACCTATACCAAGGTTTAAAAGATGCAGGCTTAGATGTGCTATTTGATGACCGTAAGGAGCGCCCTGGTGTTATGTTTAACGACATGGAATTACTTGGTGTGCCTTACACGCTTGTAATTGGTGAGCGTAACCTTGATGAAAACAAGGTAGAACTTAAAAACCGCCGCACTGGCGAAAAGCTAATGATAGATATTGATAGCGCGATTGAAACAATCAAAAATCAATTTAATGCATAAGCTTAAAGTTAATAAAAAAACCGCTGTATGATTTTTTTATACAGCGGTTTTTTATTAATTGCTTATCTAGTAACTTTCAAACACAGAGCTTAGATTAAGCATATAGCACTCTCTCATCATGATAATTTATAAAAAAAGGTCGCTGTGCGACCTTTTTAAATACTTTGCAATTAAAATGGTTATCTAAACAACACGTCTTCGCGGTTAAACCACTTAACACAAAATGCCAGTAGCGCACCGGCTATCAGTGCCGTAGCTAAAAATATCAATCCAACCAGCGTGTAATCGACGGTGCCTTTAATAATTTCTTTAATCGCTAAGGCGACGTTAGTAACCGGAATAAAGGCTGTTTTAGCGGTCAGTTCCATATTAGGCATTATGGAAATAATAATTGGGAAAAATACCACCATACTTAATGGCGTCATGTAATTTTGTGCTTCTTTAAACGAACGTGCATAGATTGATATAGCCAATGCTAATGCAGAAAAAATAGCTGCAATTGGCAATAACAATACAAAAATCATCAGCAAGTCTGTAATACCTAATGTACTAAACGCGGCTTTAATAAACTCTAGATCAGCAAATGCGAGTGCTAATGCTATCCAACACCCCATACTAATCACGGTGATAGTAGTTGATGCGATTGAAGTAGTGAGTAGAGTTATAAATTTACCCAATACTAGCTCTGTACGAGTAATTGGCGTAAGTAGTAAAGTTTCTAACGTGCCACGTTCTTTTTCGCCAGCGCCTAAATCTATTGCTGGGTAAGTTGCCCCCATCAGTACTAACGGGATAAGTAAATAAGGTAAAAACCCACCTACTTTTTCACCTAAGTTTTCACGTTTGTCTGCAGTATCAACTTTAACCACATTAATTGGCTTTAAAATAGATTGTTGTGCGCTTTTATCAATACCAAAGCTTAATAGTTTACTTTCTTGAAGTGTATCGCTGTACTCTTTAGCAAGCTCTTTTACACGCTCAAATAAGAAGTTAATTGATTTTGAATCATTAAATACAACTTGCCATTCACTTTGCTTTTTATCATCTAATGTTTGCACTGCATCGCTTGGTAAGTATATGCCCATGTCGATATCGCCAGCAGTTACGCCTGCTTTTAGCTCCTCAACACTATTGAAGGTTTTATCGCCTTTATATAACTCAAAGCTTTTATGATAAAACACTTTATCAGTAAATTCTGGGGCAAAGTCGCCATTGATAATCGCATAAGTATTCACTTTTTGCTCTGCATCAAGCGCGGCTTGCGAAGAGATAAACGCAACCACAGCAAATAACAACGGAAAAACCACAATCGGAAATACCACCACGAACAACAAGGTTTTTTTATCGCGTAACAGCTCTGTTAATTCCTTTTTAAATACCTCAAACATCTTGCTTCTCCGTTAATATGTTCATAAACGCTTGGTTTAATTCTTCGCTGTTACCCGCTTGTTTAAATTCAGCGAGGGTGCCATCAAAACAACTTATACCTTCATTAATGACCGCTACACGGTCGCATAAAAGTGCAACTTCATCTAAATGGTGCGTTGAGAAAATAACCGGAGTTCCTTGTGCTTTTAAGCCTTTAATAAAGTTAATTACTGTTTGAGTGGTCATAATATCAAGCCCGGTAGTTGGCTCATCAAGAATAACAACATCTGGGTGATGCACTACAGCACGCGCTATATTGGCTTTTTGTTTCATACCGGTTGATAAGTTTTCAGCGCGCTTATCAATAAATTTATGCATATCGAGTAAGGTAAATAACTCTTCACAGCGTGCCTTGATTGCTTGCTTGCTCATGCCATGTAGCTTTGCAAAATATTCGATATTTTCTTTTACCGTTAGACGGCCATATAAACCAGTAGAGCCAGACAAAAACCCGATAGATTTACGCCCAATGAGTGGCTTTTTAATTATGTCATTTCCAGCAATAGTAATACTGCCATCATCCGGTTTTAATGCGGTTGAAATCATTCTTAAGGTGGTGGTTTTACCCGCGCCATTAGGCCCTAATAGCCCTAATACTTCGCCTTTTGCACAGCTAAAGCTGACATTTTTAACCGAGTGAAAATAATCTTTATCTTCGCGTGGGTCTATTTCATCTGTTTTATTTTTTTTATGATCTTTAGTGAGCTTAAACTTCTTTTTAAGCGCGGTGACTTCTATCATTTTCGTGTCCTTCGTTTCGGTCTAAAATAGTCCGTGTTGTCGTAAAATGATGAATTGTTATTCTCCTCACACCAACCAGGAACACCTAATAAGGGTAAGGGTGAAAGCTGTTTATTATCGGCTAAACAATCATCGTTTTTAATCATCTCATAAAGTCGCTGATCTAGGTACTGGTATTGCGTTACTAAATCTTTACAAAATATTTCATCCGGCACACTTACAAATAAGGCTTTGCCTGTGAGCCCAATATAAGGCTTAGTCAACATTTCATAATTAGCATGGCCAAACATAAATGGCGCTATGGTTTTACCCCACAGCTCTCTATGCTCTATAAACGCTGTTTTCCATTGGTGGTCTCTTAACCACTCTTTCCACTGTGATTCACTAATAGCTAAAACCACACCGCATTCGTCAAATAGGGTTAAAGCGTTACGATGTTTACTACGCTGTTTTAATCCATGCAACGCTATTTCATCAACATGACGCTGATTAATAAGGGCTTTTGTTTTTGGAAATAAGCACCAAATAAAACCACCAAACAGATCATGCCAATTTTGTTGGCGCGTGGGGACTTCCCCTGTTTCAAAAATGACTTGTTCATAATAGCGTTCAGCAAAGTCAACCTTGGCATCATCGATAAAACGAATGGGGAGATTATTTGCGTTTATGGCATTTAAGTACGGGGCAAAATACGCAGGTTCTGGCCAGTCTGTTTGTTGATGAATTTTAAACAGCTGACGTAAGTGAGCAAATGCCCCTGTGTTTAGGCTCGTTACTTGAAATTGTTCTGGGGGAGTAAAACGCTTCATTGTTACCTTTACTGTACATTTTTATCCGTGACAGTTTACCGCAAAAACTGGTTCTAATTAACAGAAGTTCATATACTAGGGCCACTTAGAACAAAAAAAGAGCCAATATGAAACGTTATTTTTCTTTGACCTTAATCACAACAGCGATTCTAGCGGGTTGTGCAACAACAAGTATCACTTCTGACGATGTTGCGAAAGGCTATAACAGCATTCAAGCCGATGAAATTGCTAAGCATGTAAAAGTGTTAGCCTCTGATGAGTTTGGTGGTCGTGCTCCTTCATCTGAAGGTGAAAAGCTTACGCTTGACTACTTAACAAAAGAATTTACTGCATTGGGTTTTGAACCGGGTAACGGTGATAGCTTTTTCCAAGAAGTACCGCTTGTATCATTAGAAGCAGACTCAGACATGGTGCTTAATATTGGCGGTAAAGACTACCAATACAAAAAAGACATGGTAATGGGTAGTAGCCGTATAAGTGCGCAAGAAGGGATTGAAAATTCAGAGCTGGTATTTGTCGGCTACGGTGTTAACGCACCTGAATATAATTGGAATGATTACGAAGGCCTAGATGTTAAGGGTAAAACCGTCGTGATGCTGGTAAACGATCCGGGTTTTGCAACTAAAGATCCAAACTTATTTACCGGTGATGCCATGACCTACTATGGCCGTTGGACTTATAAATACGAAGAAGCAAGCCGTCAAGGTGCAGCGGGCGCTATTATCATTCATGAAACGGCTCCTGCTTCTTACCCTTGGTCAGTGGTTGAGAACTCGTGGAGTGGCGAGCAGTTTGGTTTTGTAAAAGATAATAACAACATGGATCGTGTTGCTGTTGAAGGTTGGGTTACTGTTGATGTAGCAAAAGAGCTATTTACTAAAGCAGGCCTTGATTTTGATACTGCTAAAGCAGAAGCAGCTAAAGGCGCTTACCATGTAGATATGGGCGATTTAGCTGCCACTGTGAATGTAAAAAATACCATCAAAAAATCGGTATCTTATAACTTTATTGCCACTCTTCCTGGTAGTAAAACGCCAGATGAGCATATTATTTACTCTGCGCATTGGGATCATTTAGGAACGGATAAAAATCGTAAAGGCGATCAAATTTATAATGGTGCCCACGATAATGCGACAGGTACAGCCGGTATGATCGAAGTGGCTGAAGCCTTTACTAAACTAGGTAAACGCCCTGACCGCTCAATGACCTTTTTAGCGGTAACCGCTGAAGAACAAGGCTTGCTTGGCTCAAAATATTACGCCGCTAACCCGGTTATTCCAGCAAATAAAACCGTTGCAAATATTAATATGGATAGCTTAAACCTATTAGGTAAAGTAAAAGATATTAGTGTTGTAGGTATTGGTAAATCACAAATGGATGAACTATTAGCAACTGCTGCAAAAGAGCAAGGCAGAACAGTATCGGGCGACCCTAAACCATCTTCAGGTGGTTACTACCGCTCAGATCACTTTGCCTTTGCCAATATGGGTGTACCTGCTATGTATGCCGGTGGTGGTTCAGAAGCATTTGACGAAGAAACGGCTAATTATCGCAAGCGTATGAGTTTAGTATTGCGCGGTTGTTACCACCAGCCTTGTGATAGATATCGTGATGAGTGGGATTTATCAGGTGCGGTTCAAGATTTACAACTATTTTATAAAGTAGGTTTTGATATTTCACAGCAAACTCAATGGCCTACTTGGAATGAAAACTCTGAGTTTCAACGTAAATAAACGTTTTCAAGCAACCCCCTAAATGATATTGATTATCATTTACTAAAGTAGTACAGTGCGATCTAGTTTATTAATTAGGTCGTACTGTATGTTTTTAACAGAACATTTGGGAGTTATTTCGCCAGCTGCAAAACGTGTTTTTCATCAAAATAAACGCCTAATTTTACCACTGTTAATTTTAGTTTGTTTAGCCCTGCCCAGCTTACGCACTATAACAATCACTGCACTTAGTGATGCTTTTTTTCAAGTCAGTGTGTTTGTTGCTGCGACCCTATTTATTTACTACTACGCAATTGATCATTTACCCCAACTAGAGCTTCGTTATCTAAATGCTAAGTCTCCTGTATTAGAGGTCAGCTTTGCTGCTTTTTTAGGTATGCTGCCAGGCTGTGGTGGTGCAATCATTGTGGTTACCCAATTTACCAAGGGACAAGCAAGCTTTGGGGCTATTGTCGCGGTATTAACGGCTACAATGGGTGATGCCGCATTTTTATTATTAGCTACACGCCCTACTGACGGGTTATCGATAATGGCAATAGGCTTAGTCGTTGGAACGCTAACAGGCTTACTGGTTAATAAACTACATAAAACGGGTTATTTATGCCCTACCAATCAAAAGCAAACACAACCGGTGACTGTATTGCCAACCAAAATAATAAAATTGAGCAAGCCTATTTGGTTAATGGCTATTATTCCTGGGTTACTGATTGCTTTTATACTGGCGTTTAATATTGATTTAAGCCAATTTGGCAATCATGTAGTAAATGCGGTCAGTTTTTTTGGCGCATTAATGGCATTGTTTGTGGTGTTTATGTGGGCGCTATCATCAAAAGGTGAAAGCTATAAGGAAGTGACCTCAGAAGACGATGTATGCAGCCCGCCTTCAAAAATAACAAAAGTACTGCAAGATACTCATTTTGTAACCGCGTGGGTGGTTGCCTCCTTTATATTATTTGAACTACTGGTGAGCGTGTTTGGTCTTGATTTAAAAACATGGTTTTTAAATTATGCCTATTTAGCACCTTTAATTGCGGTATTAATTGGTTTTTTACCCGGTTGTGGGCCGCAAATCATTGTCACCACGTTATACATTCAAGGTGTGATACCGTTTAGTGCTTTAGCAGCGAACGCCATTTCCAACGATGGCGATGCGCTTTTCCCTGCCATTGCTATGGCACCCAGAGCGGCCATTATTGCCACACTATATACCGCAGTTCCGGCGTTATTAGTGGGTTATGGACTGTATTTTTTCAGCTAAATCGCTTTACCTTTTATTAATTTACTTTTCAAGATATAAAAAAACCAGCTAATTTGCTGGTTTTTTTATTAACAACTTAATGAAAAAGATTAGCGCATTGCCATCATCATTTTAGCTGGTTGCTCTAAGTATTCTTTCCATAAATTGTTAAAGCGCGCTATCGTGCCGCCATCAATTACACGGTGATCACCTGACCAACTTACTTGCATAATTGCACGTGAAACTACCTGCCCATGCTGATCAAAGCGTGGAAGGTGCTGTAATTTACCAAGTGCCACAATCGCGACTTCTGGCTTATTTATGATTGGCGTTGCAATAGTGCCGCCAATTGCACCAATGTTAGAAATGCTAATAGTGCCACCTTTTAAATCATCAGGTGCAACTCGCCCTTCGCGAGCAGAATCAGTAAGCTGAGTTAAACTGTTAGCAACCTCTACAATACTTTTAGTTTGGCAAGCCTTAATGTTAGGCACTAATAAACCGACTTTAGAGTCTACCGCAACCCCAATGTTATGATCGTCATAGTAAGTAATTTCGCTACAATCATCATTTACTTTTGAGTTAAGTACTGGGAATTGACTCATTGCCAACGATAACGCCTTAATAAAGAACGGCATCATAGTTAACTTAACACCCTGTGCTTTATATTGCTCTTTTAGATCTGCTCTAAGTGCAATTAAATCAGTTAAGTCAATTTCATCACTGTAGGTAAAGTGTGGAATAGTAGAAACCGACGCCACCATTTGTTTTGCCATGGCCGCTTTAATGCCTTTAATCGCTTCTGTTCGCGTTCCACCTGTGCTCGCTGCATGTTCAGTACTGCTGGTTTTTTTACTCTCAGAAGCTTGTGGTTTGTTAAGCTCAGAAGTATCCATACCAGATGGCACTTCATTTTTTATAAACGCTTCAATGTCTTGTTTATAAATACGACCATTTTTACCACTGCCTGGTACGCAAGTTAAATCTACATCAAGCTCTCGCGCTTTGCGTCTAACCGCAGGTGAGGCAACTGCTTTTTCGTTAACAATCGCAGTTTGTGGTTGTGTTTGTTTAACCGGTGCATCGTTAGTTGCATTGCTTTGTGCTTTTACGACCGCTTGATTAACATCAACATCTTCTTTTGCTGCTTGACCTGCTATGGTCATTTGAAACAACGGGCTGTGTACCTTGGCAATTTCACCTTTTTGATAATATAGCTTTTGTACGGTACCGGTATATTTAGCCGGTATCTGTACCAACGCTTTATCAGTCATTACATCACAAACAGCTTGGTCTTCTTCAATCTCATCGCCTTCTGCTACTAACCACTCTACAATTTCACACTCAACAATACCTTCACCAATATCGGGTAAGATAAAATCTTCTAAGTGTTCACGAGTTGATGTTGGTGCCGATGATGTTTCAGTCTTTTCGCTGGGTGCTTCCCCGGCAACATCCATTGCAAATAATGGCGCATGCACTTTAGCAATATCGCCTTTTTTGCAATGCAGCTTAGTGATCACCCCATCGTGTACCGCAGGAATTTGCACTAAGGCTTTATCTGTCATCACATCACAAATAGGCTGATCTTCTTTTACTGTATCACCTTCTTGTACCAGCCATTCGACTACTTCGCATTCAACAATGCCTTCACCAATGTCGGGTAATATAAAATCTTTAGCCATGGAAACCCCTAAAAGTTCACTGATTGTTTAATTGCGGCCATTACTTTCAATGCATCTGGAACATATTCTTTTTCAAGCGCCAGCGGGTATGGTGTATCTAAACCACAGACACGTAAAATAGGTGACTCTAAATGCAAGAAACACTCTTGAGCGATGGTTGCCGCAATTTCGGCGCCAAAACCATTAGTAATAGGTGCTTCATGACTAACAATAAGCCGACCCGTTTTTGTCACTGATTTAGCAATCGTTTCAACGTCCCACGGTAAAATACTGCGAAGGTCAATCACCTCACAGCTAATACCTTGCTCGCTGGCTTGTTTAGCGGCTGCTTCTACGATTTCCATTTGTGCGCCCCACGCCAATAAAGTAACGTCAGTGCCCTCTTGAACTACCTCAGCTTTACCTAGTTCAATGCTGTAATCTTCTTCTGGCACTTCACCCGTAGATGCACGATATAAACGTTTTGGCTCAAAAAATAGCACTGGGTTATCGTCTTTAATACATGCACGAAGTAAGCCTTTAGCTTGATAAGGGTTACGTGGCACGACAATTTTTAACCCTGGTGTATGGGCAAAATACGCTTCTGGCGATTGCGAGTGATACAAACCACCAGCAATACCGCCGCCGTAAGGTGTGCGTATTGTTAGATTACCCACATTAAATTCATTACCACTACGGTAACGAAACTTAGCCGATTCATTCACTATTTGGTCAAACGCAGGAAAGATGTAATCAGCAAATTGAATTTCTGCAAGCGCGGGGGCACCAAATGCAGCCAAGCCATTAGCAAAACCTAAAATGCCTTGCTCTGTAAGCGGCGTGTTGAATACACGGTGCTTTCCGTATTTTTCTTGTAAGCCTGATGTTGCTCTAAAAACGCCGCCAAAATAACCCACGTCTTCACCAAAAATACACGCTTGAGGGTGTTCATTCATGGTGATATCTAAAGCAGAATTAATTGCATGTAGCATGTTCATTTTAGCCATTACTTAATTCTCCCTGCTGTTGTTGGATAGGCATCAGGATGAGCTTTTATATGTGTTTTAAGCTCATCATATTGGCGTTGTAAAGATGGAATTGGCGTGTCATACACATCAGAAATTAATTCTTCTAAGGCTGGTTTATCAATTACTTCAGCGCGTTTAAGCGCCGCTAAAATATCATCACGAATTGTTTCTTTGGCTTTTATATCTTCTGCGTCATCTAACCAGTTTTGTTTCACTAGCCATTTTCTAAAGCGCTCTATTGGGCACGCTTTATAGTTTGCTTCTTCGTCTTTTGAACGGTAGCCACTAGGGTCGTCTGATGTTGAGTGCGCGCCTAAACGATAGGCTATCGATTCAATCAGTACAGGTTCACCTTGTGTTGCTGCAATTTCTCGGGCTTTTTTAGTTGCTGCATAAACAGCGAGTGCATCGCTGCCATCAACACGTATGGTTTTAATACCATACCCTACGCCACGCGATGCAATACCATCACCTTTAAATTGTTCATCAGCTGGGGTAGAAATAGCATAACCATTATTACGTGCAAAAAAGATAACCGGTGCCTTGTGCACTGCAGCCATGTTAAGACCTGCGTGAAAATCACCTTCTGAAGCGGCACCTTCACCAAAATAACAAATGGTGACGTTATCAATAGTGCTTGCTAGTTCACCTGTTTTAGCATCGATATGTTTTACTTTTTGACCGTATGCGTAACCGGTGGCCTGTGGAATTTGAGTTCCTAATGGCGATGAAATTGTCATGTAGTTAAGTGCTTTAGAACCATAATGGATCGGCATTTGACGGCCTTTACCAAGATCTAATTCGTTAGAAAACATCTGATTCATAAATTGGTCAAGCGTAAAACCACGGTAATGCAACGCCGCTTGCTCACGGTATTGCGCCATAATCATATCATCTTGATCAAGGGCTGCCGCAGAGGCTGTTACCGCCGCTTCTTCACCTAAACACTGCATGTAAAAGCTAACACGGCCTTGGCGTTGAGCACCCTGCATACGTTCATCCAATAAACGAATAAAACGCATGGTTTCGTATAATTTAATAGCGGTTTGTTTAGAAATGTCAGGTGCAGGAGCACTAGGATGAATGTCGCCGTCCTCAGTTAAAATACTAAGGGTTGGAATATTAAGCGCGTGACCGTCGATGAACTCAAGCTCATGGTTAATATTCAGCGATACGTTATTGGGATTACTCATAACCTACCTTCTCTTGTTGTCGGTATCACAGTGCCCCTTTAAATTATTATTATGGGTGATTGTTGCTGAATAAACTTTGCAACATCTGCACTGTATTTAATTAAAGCTGCCAACACTTTACGTTAACGTAAAGTGTTATTCAACAAAACTGTGACCAAACAAAAGTAAATATTGAGCAAAAAACTGGCAAGTTAACTATACATATAATTAACCACTTATTAATCAGTTGGTTAAACTTTCATAACAAGTGGTCTGATGTGTTGAATTAGCTAAAACGACTATCCACCTGCATAGGCACAACCGTTAATAGTGCACGTTGTCCAATAGCAACTTGTGCGTTAGGAAAAATAATCGCTTCCCCTTCTACGTCCGCATAAATTGCATTATCACCATCAGTTGCTAAAAGCTCACCCTTTGCAAAGCCTGTAAAGTTCTCGGCATCATCAGAAAACGGGAAGCTAAAGTTTTGCTCTGTGCGGTTAATTGTGCGATGAACAGAAAACAACTCAAAGTCACTTGCATTAAATTTAGGGTATTCCACTTCTTTTTGACTAATTAATGCAGTTAATGTTTGCTTGGTTTTTACAAAGCGCGACATGTCGTTTTCACCAAAGGGTTTTACTTGCCCAAGCTCAACGGTAAACGAATCAGCCCCATGCACACACGATGAATAGTAGCTAAACGTGGTAGCGGGTGATTTCATCATTAATACCGTATTAACTCCGCAACTCAATAAAAACTGCAGTTGCGACTTTTTCCAAGGCTTGCCATGTAAAAATGGGTAAACAGCAAACTTCTCATTTTTAGAACCACGAATAGCGGTATGTAAATCATAATGACAGCGATACGTGTCCTGCTCTGAGCGTGCATAAAAATCGCTAACGTACTGTTCAAGTTTTGCAGCACGAATACGTTCGTCGTTCATCGCGATGCCATCTACAGTGTGGTGCCCATTAAATAAACGATTTAAGTTTTCTTCTACAAAGCGTTTACCAATATTAATTGACTGAGGGTTACCAAAAATAAATAAAACCCGTTGTTGTAATTCAAGTTTTCCACTAATAATGTGTTTAATCAGTTCATCGCAAATTTCTATAGGGGCTGTCTCATTGCCATGAATTGCACTTGAAAGCACCACATTCTTTGACGTTATACAATCAGGCTCAAATTCAATTACACCGGTATCATGCACGGTTACTTGCGTATTATTATTAAGAGTAAATTGGCCTGCATCCAAATGCCATTCATGGTTTCGAGAAAGCGTTAAAAAATCACCATCATGTTTTAATTGATTAATATATTCTGAAGTGGCTGACATCACTATAAAGCCCTTTTTGTTTTATAAATTGTAGATACAAAAACGGCTGAATAAATCAGCCGTTTTTAATTTTAATTGCAGATTAGCTAATTACTGAATCAACCAGTTTTTTAGCTTCTTTTTCTAATAAGGCTAAATGCTCTTCGCCTTTAAATGATTCTAGATATATTTTATATATATCTTCAGTACCTGACGGACGAGCAGCAAACCAGCCACTTTCAGTTACTACTTTTAATCCACCAATTGCCGCATTATTACCTGGCGCATGAGTAAGTTTTTGTAAAATGGCTTCACCCGCTAAGGTATCGGCTTTTACGTCATTTGCACTGAGCGCTTTTAATCGTGATTTTTGCTCAGGCGTTGCCGGCGCATCTAAACGTTTATAAAGTGGTGCACCAAATTCTTGCTCTAGTTCTTTATATAACGTAGACGGTGTTTTACCTGTAACTGCAAGAATTTCAGCGGCAAGAAGCCCCATGATAAAGCCATCTTTATCTGTACACCAAACGCTGCCATCAAAACGTAAAAAAGCAGCACCAGCACTTTCTTCACCACCAAAAGCCAATTTACCTTTATTTAACCCCTCAACAAACCATTTAAAACCAACCGGCACTTCTTTAACTTTACGGTTATTACGCTCAGTGACTTTATCAATCATTGAGCTAGAAACGAGGGTTTTACCAATTTCAACACCGGCATCCCAGTCACGATGCGTTAGTAAATAATCAATGGCTACTGCTAAAAAGTGATTTGGATTCATTAATCCGTCTGGTGTTACTATGCCATGGCGGTCATAATCAGGGTCATTACCTATCGATAAATCAAAATCATCTTTAAGGGCAATTAAATTCGCCATTGAATAAGGCGATGAGCAATCCATACGAATTTTGCCATCTTTATCCAGCGGCATAAATGCAAAACGCGGATCAACACTGTCATTCACAACGGTTAAATCTAGATTATATTTTTTAGCAATCACTGGCCAAAAGTTAATGCCTGAACCACCTAATGGATCGATACCAATTTTAATACCTGCATCACTAATCGCTTTTAAGTTAACAATGTTTTCTAGATCATTAATGTACGGTGTCATTAAATCTTCATAGCGGATAAAACCAGAACGCGACGCTTTAGCAAATGGAAACAGTTCTACTTCAACTAGGTCTTCGAGTAAAAGCTGATTGGCTCTATCTTCAATCCATTTTGTTACATCTGTATCTGCAGGACCGCCGTTAGGTGGGTTGTATTTAAAACCGCCATCTTCCGGTGGATTATGAGACGGAGTAACAACAATACCATCGGCTAATTCATTTGGGTGATTTTTATTATAACTAACAATAGCGTGGCTAATTACCGGCGTTGGTGTGAAGTCGCCATTTTCTTGAGTGATCACTTGCACTTCGTTAGCAACCAGCACTTCTATCGCTGAGTTAAAGGCGGCTTCGCTTAATGCGTGGGTGTCTTTACCCAAAAATAATGGGCCAAATATATCGTTTTGCTTTCTGTAATCACAAATAGCTTGGGTGATTGATAATATGTGGGATTCATTAAATTTCACATCATATGCACAACCACGATGCCCTGAGGTGCCAAAGGCAACACAATGCTCAGGGTTTTGCTCTAGATCAGGCTCATTTAAATAATACGCAGACACTAACTTTGGTACATTCACTAAAACCGATTGTGGTGCAGTTTTGCCTGCACCGGAATGAATTGCCATGGTATTTCCTTAAAGATAATCACGAATTTTTTCAGCTTGCTCATTGCTATAGCCCAAGCTAAGTGCAACTTCATGCAGCATCATTTTTTTACGTGTAGTATTTGAATTAGTCATCACCCAATATTCACTATCGGTGATGTTTTTAGGGTTCATACTACTACCGCTATTGACTAAGTCTTCTTTACTGGTCGCAAAATAAACACGATCGCGGCCTTTGATATCAAGCACTGCTGAAAAGTCAGTTTTGTGCGTTCGGTAAAATGCACTTAATATAAATAAGAAACGACCAACAACACCTTTTTGCATTGCCAGCTCTTCTTTATTTAAAATATTAAATACGTTCGCATTCTTTTTATTTACCGGCGGTTTCGCCACAGAGGCTGGCTGTTCAACGGCAGCAACTTGTTGTTCTTCAGATGGATTAGACACACTAACAGTTTCATTTTTATGATCAGTGTCTGATTTTGTAGTGTGAATTTTTTCGCCGCTGAGATTTAATAAACGACGTAAAATAGTCGATGCACTTTCACCAATACTCTGGGTATTGCTAGCAATGTACTGATATAACTCGTCGTCTATGTCGATTTGTTTCATGTTCTTCCTGTCATTACGGGTCACATTTTTCTTTCGATATGATTATACCCAAATCACCTCAAGATGCGAGTTTCAGTTGGAATTAAAAGCGATTTAGGCAAGGCATTGATTACAAACAATAGTCATTCTATTGCTAAAATCAATAACGCAGTATAAATCTCTTTTAAACCAACCCTCTGGGCGTTTCACAGGAACTTACTCTCATCGTTGTTAATTTTTAAAAGGGATTGCCATTGTTGCAAACTAACGCCTTGATATTAAGCCCCGGTGAAACGCTGAATTCTGTATCTTGTGATGGATTGGGTATATACCCAATCCAGTTAGAAATGCGAGTTACAACCCACGCTACCCTAAACATATAATTAATAATGACCAAATAATCAGAGAGCTAGGTATTTTGCATCCAGCGTTTAAATAATATCTGTATTTTTTGCTTTTTTAGTTAATGCTCGGCAAACTATGCGCAAAATTATGGGAGACGTTTATGCAATTAAATTACAAACAAATTGGTCAAGGTCCTGATGTTGTTTTGATCCATGGACTGTTTGGCTCATTAGAAAACCTTAATGTGATTGCAAAACCATTAAGTGAACACTTTTGCGTAACCAATGTCGATTTACGTAACCACGGCCTTTCTCCACACAGTGATGAAATGGATTACCTAGCCATGGCCAATGACATTGTGGAATTAATGGCGAAATTGAAAATACAAAAAGCCCACCTTGTAGGGCATTCCATGGGCGGTAAAGTGGCTATGCAAGTTGCATTAACCCATAGTGAATTGGTCGATAAGTTAGTGGTACTTGATATTGCCCCAGTTAGCTACCCGGCTCGTCATACCCAAATCATTGAGGCATTAAATACAGTAAAAAATGCAGATATTAGTGATAGAAAGCAAGCTGATTTAGTAATGCAACCGTATATAGAAGAGTTAGGTGTACGTCAATTTTTACTAAAGAGTTTATATAAAAATGATGCAGGGAAATTTGTATGGCGATTCAATTTATCAGTGCTTGATAATAAATATTCGACAATTACCGACAACATTAATGCAAATAATTCTTGTTTATGCGAAACTCTGTTTATTAAAGGTAATGACTCTGACTACATATTAGCTGAGCACCGTGAAGCAATTAATTCGCTGTTTAAAAATGTAAGTGCAAAAATCATCCATGGTGCGGGTCATTGGTTACATGCCCAAAAACCACAGGCTGTAAACAAAGCAATCAATGATTTTTTAACTGCAGTTTAATGTTATTTTTGTGGCGTGTTTTTGATTTATCACACTAAATAATTAAAGATTTATGTGCTATAGTACGCGCCGTTTAATTTAAAGGTTATACGTCGATGGTCAGTCAGTTTATTAACGAATTTGATACCTTAGGGTTGTATTTTGGCTTAGCAGGTATTTTTATTTTTATCGGCTTGGCAATTAAAGACGTACTGAAAAGCGGCAATGTGCCTAAATTTGGTCGTTATATTGTGTGGCTGGTACTTTTTTTAGGTTGCTCTGGCTTTATTGCCAAAGGACTTATTCAGGTATTTTGGCAAGGTGCGGGTGTAGGTTAAGCATGGCCAAGTCAGAAACAGATAGAACAACGCTTGATTTATTTGAATACGAGAAACGTCCAGGTAGACCGAAAACCAATCCCCTTCCACGGGATATGCAGTTAAAGGTCAATAAACGTAATCAAATAAAAAGAGATAAAGCACGTGGCTTAAAGCGTGTTGAATTTAAAGTTTCGTCACAGCTGTATCAGGCTTTGAGTGATATGGCAGATGCACAAAATATTAGCCGTAGTGCGTTGATCGAAACAATTTTACAAGAAAGATTGGCTATTGATAGATAAAAGGTTTAAATCCATGGCAAGTGTAGGCATTTTTTTCGGAAGTGATACAGGTAACACAGAACACGTAGCAAAAATGATCCAAAAAGAATTGGGTAAAAAGCTCGTTGCTGTGCATGACATTGCAAAAAGCTCTAAAGAAGAGATAGCTGAATTTGATCTGATCTTATTCGGCATTCCAACTTGGTACTATGGCGAAGCGCAGTGTGATTGGGATGACTTTTTTCCTGAGCTTGAAGAAGTAAGCTTTGAAGGTAAGCTAGTGGCTATTTTTGGCTGTGGCGACCAAGAAGACTATGCAGAATACTTCTTAGATGCAATGGGTATGATCAACGATATCGTAACAGAGCGTGGTGCTATTGTTGTTGGTCATTGGCCAACAGACAGCTATGATTTTGAAGCATCAAAAGGTATGGCGGATGACAAGCACTTTGTAGGCTTAGGTATTGATGAAGACCGTCAGCCGGAACTAACAGAGCAACGCGTTAAACAATGGTGTGCTCAAGTATATGATGAAATGTGCTTAAGTGAGTTAGCAGATTAATCCCCCCTTTTTTATGCTAACTGTTTAAAATATTATCAAACAGTTAGCATTTTCCGCGTTAATATTGATATAGATCAATTGTTCTTTGCACTTCCTGCTAAGGCACGTTATCCTAACTGTTATTGTGACGAGTACATCTTGCAAGATGTCTAGTATAACTAAATAAAATTGAGACAGATTTAATGACTGATCATAACTTGGAACTTAAAAAAGCCGGGCTAAAGGTAACTTTACCGCGTATTAAAATTTTAGAGATTCTTCAATCTCCAGATAACCAACACATAAGCGCTGAAGATGTTTACAAGGTTTTATTAGATCTAGGCGAAGAAATTGGTCTTGCGACTGTTTACCGTGTTTTAAACCAATTTGATGATGCGGGTATTGTAAGTCGTCATCATTTTGAAGGTGGTAAGTCTGTATTTGAACTTTCTGGTAGTACTCACCATGATCATTTAGTATGTTTAAAATGTGGCAAAGTTGTTGAGTTTGAAGATGACTTAATTGAACGTCGTCAACTCGAGATTGCTGATGAAAACGGTATTAAGTTAACTAACCACTCTCTTTACCTGTACGGCGAGTGTGAAGATAAAGACGCATGTAAGGCGTTTGCACAAAACAATAGTTAATATTATTAATTGCATAAAAAAACCTGCTTTAAGCAGGTTTTTTTGTATCTAAAATAGAGCAGAATTACTTCTGTTCTATTTTAGCCCATGAGTCACGCAGACCTACAGTTTGGTTAAATACCACGTTCTCTGACTTAGTATCACGTGAAAAATAGCCGGTACGCTCAAACTGGAAACCTTGCGCAGGCTGTGAATTTGCCAATGAAGGTTCTAGTTTTGCATTAGTAATAACAACTAATGACTCTGGGTTTAATGTGCTTTCAAAATCTTCTGCTGCTGCAGGATTAGGCACACTAAACAGACGGTCATATAAACGTACTTCTGCTGTTACCGATTCTGGTGCAGATACCCAATGGATCACCCCTTTTACTTTACGCCCATCGCTTGGGTTTTTGCCCAATGTTTCAGGATCGTAAGTACAGTAAATAGTGGTAATTTCACCGTTATCATCTTTTTCAACACGTTCGGCTTTAATTACATAAGCACCACGTAAGCGTACTTCTTTATCAAGTACTAAACGTTTGAATTTATTGTTTGCTTCTTCGCGGAAATCTTCACGTTCAATAAAAATTTCACGGGTAAAAGGCACATCACGGCGACCCATTTCTTCTTTATTTGGGTGATTAGCAACAGACAATGTTTCAACGGTGTCGGCTTGATAATTCTCAATCACGATTTTAACCGGATCAAGTACAGCCATCGCACGCGGTGCATTTTCGTTTAAGTCATCACGGATACACGCTTCAAGCATACCCATTTCAACCATATTTTCTTGTTTAGTAATACCAATACGTAAGCAAAATTCACGAATTGAAGCCGGTGTATAACCACGACGACGAAGACCCGCAATCGTTGGCATACGTGGGTCATCCCACCCTTCTACCTTATTATTTACCACTAAGTCATTAAGCTTTCGCTTTGACATAATAGTGTATTCAAGGTTTAAGCGTGAAAACTCAATTTGCTGAGGGTGACATTCAAGGCTGATGTTATCAAGTACCCAGTCGTAGAGACGACGGTTGTCTTGGAACTCTAATGTACATAATGAATGTGTTATGCCTTCAAGGGCATCAGAAATACAATGCGTGAAGTCGTACATTGGGTAAATGCACCACTTATCCGCTGTTTGGTGATGATGTGCAAAACGAACGCGGTAAATAATTGGATCGCGCAACACCATAAATGAGCTGGCCATATCAATTTTAGCACGGAGAACACATTCACCCTCTTTGAATTCGCCGTTGCGCATTTTTTCAAATAATGCGAGGTTTTCTTCAACCGAGGTATCGCGATAAGGACTATTTTTACCTGGCTCTTTTAATGTGCCACGGTATTCACGTGCTTGATCGGCTGTTAAAAAACACACATACGCTAAACCTTTTTCAATTAGCTCAACTGCATAGCCGTAAAGCACATCAAAATAGTTTGACGAATATTTAATCTCACCATCCCAATTAAACCCTAACCACTGTACGTCTTCTTTAATTGAATTAACGTAGTTAATATCTTCTTTTTCTGGGTTTGTATCGTCAAAACGAAGGTTACATAAACCGTTATAGTCTTTGGCGATACCAAAATTTAGGCAAATTGATTTTGCATGGCCAATATGTAAAAAGCCATTTGGTTCTGGTGGAAAACGGGTATGCGTTGTAGCATGTTTTCCACTTGCTAAATCTTCATCAATTCGGGTTCTAATAAAGTTACTTGGGCGATTCTCGATTTCCGCCATAGGAGTATAAACCTCTGTATATTGCGTGATAACAAAACTAATGCATTATTACAAAAACCAAGCGTAACATACAGTAATAGATACGGGTTTATGCTGGTAATTAACAAAGTTTGTTTAATAAGGGATAGTTTATGAACAAAATTTGTTTTAGCGCAATATTTAAGTCATCAAAGCATTCTATAGTATAAAATAAACCCAACTTACAGGAACGAAAGATGGCTTCATTAAATCAACACCGTGTTTATATCCCAAGCAATGCTAGAGCAAACCATTATTTATTAGCTGAAATCACGCCAAACGATGACTTTTATAAGAGCTTTAGTAATATAAATTCGTGTTATCAGCGTATTGCTCGCCAACTATTTGCCGCTTGTGATGAATATGAACTTCACAATGTGCATTTACTCGCCAATGATAAACTACCGGTCGTGCGATTTCATGATGAGTCTTATCAACTTGAAACCGATAAGCAAATGTTATTTTTTTATAATCCTCGTTACCATGAAGCACATAAACTTCATTACACAGAAGATCAGCAAAGCAAAAAGATTCGCTTACTGTTTTTAGCCACTGGGGATGATATTCGTGCTCACTCCGCACAATTTCATAACAATGTACAAAAAGTATTGGATCTTTTACAACAGCAATTATTTGTAGACCAACCTAGCTTTAAATTACGTGATCATCAGCATTTAACCTATGATTTATTCGCTAAAGAAAAAGGCAATAAAGAAAGTTACGGTTATAAATTAAGAAGTTTGTACCCTCGTTATCAATCAAGACAATGCGAGATACCAAGCACACATGCAGAAATGACCTATGTTACCTTTTCGGTACCGGTAACACGTAATATTAAAACGCAGTTTCAGAGCGAGGTTAACAGCCAAACTTACCAGCCATTCTACTCTCACTTTTCAAAACTATTTACCCAGTTATGTGAAGATAATAAACTCACCCACGCTGCGATGGTTGCTAATGGGGCAATGCCAATAATTCGCAACAGCCAAGTAGATCGAAATGAGGGAAATGAAGAGCTACAAAAAATTAGTTTTGATATAGAAGATTCAGCGCCACAAATGAAAGTATTTTTTGAAGCCGATAAATTAGTCGAAACACTGCATTTTGTAATTGTGGCAGCTGAGCATAATAAACATGAAATTGGCTATGGTCGCTTTATGAACCAAGTAGAAAAAACTATTCATGGCTTATGTGATGAGTTAGCAATTAATAAACAACGCCAAGATTTAGCTGTACGCTTTTTTCAACATATAAGTTACCCGTTTTAAAATATAGGGCTATATGCTCTTTCTATAAATAACAAAAAGGCTCGCAATTGCGAGCCTTTTTTAAAGAATAAACGCTGATTACCAGCCTGTTTTTTCTTTAAGTGCTTTACCGATATCAGCCAGTGAACGTACAGTTTTTACGCCCGCAGCTTCTAATGCAGCAAATTTCTCGTCAGCAGTACCTTTACCACCAGCGATGATTGCGCCAGCGTGACCCATACGCTTACCTTCTGGTGCAGTAACACCAGCAATGTAAGAAACAACAGGTTTAGTTACGTTAGCTTTGATGTACTCTGCAGCTTCTTCTTCTGCAGTACCACCAATTTCACCAATCATTACGATTGCTTCAGTTTGTGGATCTTTTTCGAACAATTCTAGAACGTCGATAAAGTTAGTACCTGGAATTGGATCACCACCAATACCAACACAAGAAGACTGACCAAAACCAGCGTCTGTAGTTTGCTTAACTGCTTCGTACGTTAAAGTACCAGAGCGAGAAACAATACCTACTTTACCAGGCTTGTGGATGTGACCAGGCATGATACCAATCTTAGTCTCACCAGGAGTGATAACACCTGGACAGTTAGGACCGATCATACGAGTACCTGTTTGATCTAGTTTAACTTTAACGTCAACCATATCAAGTGTAGGAATACCTTCAGTGATACAAACAATTAGCTCGATACCTGCATCGATAGCTTCTAAGATTGCATCTTTACAGAAAGGTGCTGGTACGTAGATCACAGATGCAGTTGCACCTGTTGCTTCTACAGCGTCACGTACTGTGTTAAATACTGGAAGACCAAGGTGCGTTTGACCGCCTTTACCTGGGCTTACACCACCAACCATTTGTGTACCGTACTCAAGCGCTTGCTCTGAGTGGAAAGTACCTTGACCACCAGTGAAACCTTGACAGATAACTTTTGTATCTTTATTGATTAATACAGACATTATTTGCCCTCCGCAGCAGCAACAACTTTTTCAGCCGCGTCTGTTAATGATTCAGCAGCGATGATGTTAAGATCAGACTTAGCAAGTACTTCACGGCCTAATTCAGCATTAGTACCTTCTAAACGTACAACTACTGGAACTGTTACACCTACTTCTTTAACTGCACCAATGATGCCTTCAGCAATCATGTCACAACGAACGATTCCGCCGAAGATGTTAACTAAAACAGCTTTAACGTTGTCATCTGAAAGGATGATTTTGAATGCTTCAGAAACACGTTCTTTAGTCGCGCCGCCACCAACATCTAGGAAGTTAGCTGGCTTGCCACCGTGTAGGTTTACGATGTCCATAGTACCCATTGCTAGGCCTGCACCGTTAACCATACAACCTACGTTACCATCTAGGGCTACGTAGTTAAGCTCGAAGCTTGCTGCGTGAGCTTCACGTGCATCTTCTTGAGATGGATCGTGCATTTCACGGATTTTAGGTTGACGGTAAAGTGCATTACCATCGATACCGATTTTACCATCTAGACAGTGAAGGTTACCTTCATCTGTGATTACTAGTGGGTTGATTTCAAGTAATGCGAAATCGAAATCGTTGAACATGTTGCCAAGACCCATAAAGATCTTAACGAACTGCTTCATTTGTGTAGGGTTAAGACCCAATTTAAAACCAAGCTCACGAGCTTGGTAAGCTTGAGGACCTACTAAAGGATCAATCTCAGCTTTGTGGATAAGTTCTGGTGTTTCTTCAGCAACCGTTTCAATTTCAACGCCGCCTTCAGTAGACGCCATGAACACAACTTTACGAGAAGCACGGTCAACAACAGCACCTAGGTACAGTTCGTTAGCGATGTCTGTACAGCTTTCTACTAAAATTTTAGCAACTGGCTGGCCTTTCTCGTCTGTTTGGTAAGTAACTAGGTTTTTACCTAACCAGTTAGCTGCAAACGCTTTAACTTCGTCGATAGTTTTAACTAGCTTTACACCGCCAGCTTTACCACGTCCACCTGCGTGAACCTGAGTTTTAACAACCCACATATCGCCGCCAATTTTTTCAGCAGCTGCTGCAGCTTCTTCAGGTGTATCGCAAGCGAAACCTTGAGAAACTGGTAAACCATATTCGGCAAAAAGTTGTTTTGCCTGATACTCATGCAAATTCATGATGCTTTATCCAATTTTTTATATTAAAAGAGCTGAATATTTATGCAAATAAACAACTATCCCAAATTGCGCGCCTAGTATAGATCTCATGGCGCTTCATGAAAACCCCAGTGTGACCATAGGCGCAAAAAAAAAGCTGTGATTTTAACTCACAGCTTATATTTTATACTACTTAATTAAACATCCAGCAGTAAACGTGTTGGATCTTCTAGTAACTCTTTAATTGTCACTAGGAAACCAACTGATTCTTTACCATCGATTTGGCGATGATCATAAGATAACGCTAAATACATCATAGGTAAGATTTCAACTTTACCATTAACAGCCATAGGACGATCTTGGATTTTGTGCATACCTAAGATTGAAGACTGTGGTAAGTTAATGATTGGTGTTGATAGTAATGAACCGAATACACCACCGTTAGTAATAGTGAAATTACCACCAGTCATATCGTCAAGTGTTAGCTTGCCATCACGACCTTTAAGCGCTAGTTCACGAATACCTTTTTCGATTTCTGCAACTGATAATTTGTCACAGTCTTTAAGTACTGGCGTTACTAGACCACGTGGCGTAGAAACAGCAATACTGATGTCGAAATAGTTGTGGTAAACAATATCATCGCCATCAATTGATGCGTTTACATCTGGGAAACGCTTTAATGCTTCAGTTACCGCTTTCACGTAGAAAGACATGAAACCTAAACGGATACCATGGCGCTTCTCAAATACTTCTTGGTACTGCTTACGAAGATCCATAATTGGCTTCATGTTAACTTCGTTAAACGTAGTTAACATAGCTGTTGAATTTTTCGCTTCAAGAAGACGATTAGCAATGGTTTTACGTAATCGTGTCATAGGCACACGTTTTTGAGAACGGTCACCCATTGGTGCAGCTGGTGCAGCTTCTGCTTTCTTAGCTGATTGTGCAGGTGCTTTTAAGAAAGTGTCGACATCTTCTTTAGTTACACGGCCATTCTTACCAGTACCCTTGATTTTAGAAGCATCAAGGCCTTTCTCAGCAATTAAACGACGAACTGACGGTGTTAACACATCTGAACTGTCGCTTGAGCTTTCTTCTTTGGCTGCTGGTGCATCCGCTTTAGCTTCTGATTTAGCTGGAGCAGCACCTGCTTTTACTTTACCAATAACTTGCTCACCAAGAACAGTATCGCCTTCGTCATGGATTATTTCACCCATTACGCCGTCTGCTTGGGCAACAACTTCAAGTACAACTTTATCTGTTTCAATATCTACCAAGTTTTGGTCGCGTGTTACGGCGTCGCCTGGTTGAACATGCCAAGTAGCAATTGTTGCATCTGCAACTGATTCTGGAAGTACAGGTACTTTAATATCCACTTCTTTACCTTCTGATGCTGGTGCTGATTGCGCCGCTGGCGCGTCTTCTGATTTATCTGATGCTGAGTCATCTTCTTTTGACTCTTTAGTTGCCGGTGCTTCATCTGCATCGCCAATTAAACCGATCACTTGGTCGCCAAGTACCGTAGCACCTTCTTCTTGTGAAATTTCAGTGATTACACCATCATTTTGTGCAACCACTTCTAAAACCACTTTGTCTGTTTCAATATCTACTAAGTTTTGGTCACGGCTTACTTTGTCGCCAACACTTACATGCCATGTAGCAACGGAAGCATCTGCAACCGACTCAGGAAGAACAGGAACTTTAATTTCTGTGCTCATTGCTTATCCTTTCTTTTCTATAGTAAGCGCGTCGGCAACGAGCGCTTGTTGTTCTTTAGTATGTACCGACATATAACCACATGCAGGTGATGCTGAAGCTTTACGACCAGCATATTTTAATTTTGCATCTTGTGGAATTGCATCAATAAAGTGATGTTGAGAACAATACCAAGCGCCTTGGTTTTGTGGCTCTTCCTGACACCATACAAAATCTTTAACATGCTGATAACGTTCAATAATCGTCTTCATTTCGTCATGTGGGAACGGGTATAGCTGTTCAACACGAACAATAGCAATGTTGTCTTGCTCAAGCTTACGACGCTCTTGTAATAATTCGTAGTAAACTTTACCACTACAAAATACAACGCGTTCTACTTTCTTCGCATCAATATCATCAATTTCATCGATCACATTGTGGAATACCCCCTCAGAAAGCTCTTCAAGTGAAGATGTAGCTAATGGATGACGTAGCAATGATTTTGGCGTCATAACGATCAGTGGACGACGAAGAGGTCTTACCGATTGACGACGAAGCATTGCATAAACTTGTGCCGGTGTTGATGGTACACACACTTGCATATTATGATCAGCACAAAGCTGTAAAAAGCGCTCAAGACGCGCGGAGCTATGCTCAGGACCTTGGCCTTCATAACCATGTGGCAATAAACACGTTAGGCCACATAGACGGCCCCACTTTTGCTCGCCTGAACTTAAGAACTGGTCGAATACAACCTGTGCACCATTGGCGAAATCACCAAATTGTGCTTCCCACAGAACAAGTGAAGTCGGCTCTGCAGTTGCATAACCATATTCAAATGCTAATACCGCTTCTTCAGATAAAACCGAATCAAATACTTCAAATGTACCTTGATCTTCACTGATGTTTTGTAGCGGCAAGTACGTTGCACCGTCTTTTTGGCCATGAACAACGGCATGGCGATGGAAGAAGGTACCACGGCCAGAATCTTGACCTGTTAGGCGAATATCAGTGCCTTCAGCAGCAATAGTTGCATACGCTAAAGTTTCTGCCATACCCCAATCAAGTGGTTTTTCACCGGCTGCCATTGCTTTACGATCATCGTATATTTTCTTAACACGTGACTGTGCTTTGTGATCTTCAGGGTAACTTGCAACAATGTTACCAAGTTCTTTAAGCTTTTCTACAGAAACAGATGCATCGTAGTCAACATTCCAATCATGACCAACGTACTTAGCCCAATCAGAAGAGTGTGACGTTTCTGGTTGAATTTCTTCAACCACACAGTTGCCATCATCTAAGCCATTACGGTAATCATCAGCAAGTGCTTTCACTTCATCTTCTGTAAAAGAACCTTCCGAAATTAACTGATCTGCATAGATTAAGCGAGGAACTGGGTGTTTTTTAATTTTTTGATACATAACAGGCTGCGTAGCATTTGGCTCATCAGCTTCGTTATGACCATGGCGACGATAACAAACAAGGTCAATCACTACGTCACGCTTAAACTGGTTTCTAAAATCAAGCGCTAATTGCGTAACAAACGCAACCGCTTCAGGATCATCAGAGTTTACGTGGAAAATTGGTGACTGGACCATTTTTGCAATATCAGTACAGTAATCAGTAGAGCGAACATCATCTTGTTTGCTTGTTGTAAAACCAACTTGGTTATTAACAACGATACGAATACTGCCACCACAACTAAATGCATTAGTTTGTGATAAGTTAAACGTTTCTTGTACAACACCCTGACCTGCTATTGCAGAGTCGCCGTGAATAGTAATAGGAAGTGCTTTGCTGCCCGTTTTATCGTTTAGACGATCAAGACGTGCGCGTACAGACCCCATTACCACAGGATTTACGATTTCTAAGTGCGATGGATTAAACGCAAGTGCCATATGCACATTGCCGCCTTTAGTCGCGAAATCTGAAGAGTAACCCATGTGATACTTAACATCACCCGAGCTTAATGTGTCTTTGTGTTTACCAGCAAACTCATCAAATAACTCTGATGGATTTTTACCGAGCACGTTCACAAGTACATTTAAACGACCACGGTGAGCCATGCCGATTACGGCTTCTTTTTGGCCACTTTCACCCGCGCGGTGTATAAGCTCTTTAAGCATAGGTACTAACGCATCACCACCTTCAAGTGAGAAACGCTTAGCACCCGGGAACTTAGCCCCTAAATATTTTTCAAGACCATCAGCCGCTGTTAATCCTTTTAGGATACGTAGCTTTTCATTTTTATCGAATTTTGGCCTAGACTGAACAGACTCTAAACGCTGTTGTAACCAACGTTTCTCTTCTGTTGATGTGATGTGCATATACTCGGCGCCAATAGAACCACAATATGTAGTTTTTAGTGCTTGGTATAACTCACCTAAAGGCATAGTATCGCGGCCTACGGCAAACGATCCTACGTTAAATTCGCGGTCAAAGTCAGCATTTGATAAGTCGTGGTACTCTAGCTCTAAATCTCGTACACGCTCTCGTTGCCAAATACCTAATGGATCTAGGTTCGCATTTTGGTGTCCACGAAAACGGAAAGCATTAATAAGTTGCAGAACTTTAACCTGTTTAAGGTCACCGCCGCTGCCCTCTGCTACCACTACTTCTCTATGCTTGTTTTTAGCAAGCGCCGCAAATTGTGAACGAACTTCTGAATGTTTTACTTCAACATCCACACCATCTACTTTTGGTAATTGTTCGAACACTTCTCGCCATTCTTCTGGCACCGAAGTCGCATCGTCTAAATACGCTTCATAAAGCTCTTCAACATAAGCAACGTTACCGCCGTTTAAATGTGAAGATTCTAGCCATGCCTTCATCACACCTTCGTGCATTTATAAGCCCTTTTTTTTAGCGCAGAAATTAATAGTTATATAACAAGATGGCTAATAAATATTAGCCATCTTTCGTCTACCAGAAATTAAACCGAGCGGTTTAATAACATAGATTTTATTTGCCCAATTGCTTTAGTCGGGTTAAGACCCTTAGGACAAACGCTAACACAGTTCATGATACTGTGGCAACGGAACACACTGAATGCATCGTCTAAGTCGGCTAAACGCTCTTCTGTTGCAGTATCTCGGCTATCAGCTAAGAAACGGTAAGCATGAAGAAGGCCTGCTGGACCTATAAACTTATCTGGATTCCACCAGAAAGAAGGACACGATGTAGAACAACATGCACATAAAATACACTCATAAAGCCCATCTAATTTATCACGCTCTTCAATAGATTGAAGACGTTCGCCTGCAGCAGGCTCGTCATTAATTAAATAAGGTTTTACTTTTTCGTATTGAGTGTAGAACTGACTCATGTCAATAACAAGGTCACGGACAACAGGAAGTCCAGGTAATGGACGTACTACGATTTTACCTTTGCCATTTTTTTGTAGCGTAGATAAAGGAGTAATACATGCTAACCCATTCTTACCATTCATGTTTACACCGTCTGAACCACACACACCTTCACGGCATGAACGACGGAATGATAAAGTTGGATCTTGCTCTTTTAATAATAAAAGTGCATCCAATACCATCATGTCTTGGCCTTCCTCAGTTTGCAAAGTGTAGTCTTGCATACGAGGTGCGTTGTCAACATCTGGATTGTAACGATAAACTGAAAATTGTACTTGTGCCATCGTCTCGCTCCTAGTAGGTACGTGCTTTAGGTGGGAAAGCTTCACGTAGCTTAGGCTCGTAGTTTACTTTACGCTTGCTCATTTCATCCGTTACCGGATTAAATACAGAGTGACATAACCAGTTTTCGTCATCACGATCTGGGAAGTCAAAGCGAGAGTGTGCGCCACGGCTTTCAGTACGGAAGTTTGCAGCTACTGCAGTTGAGTAAGCTGTTTCCATTAAGTTGTCTAATTCTAAACATTCAATACGCATGGTGTTGAAGTCTGATGATTTATCATCAAGACGTGCATGCTGTAGACGTTCACGAATTTCTTTAAGCTCAGTAAGACCCGTAGCCATTGAGTCACCTTCACGGAATACCGAGAAGTTAAGCTGCATACACTGTTGTAGGTCTTTCTTGATTTGTACTGGGTCTTCGCCTTGACCAACTGTTGAGCTTTCCCAACGGTTAAATCGAGCTAAAGACACTTCTAAATCAGACTCAGAAGCTGCTTTAGAGATTTCAACGTCATTTAGGTACTTACCTAGGAAGTTACCAGCAGCACGACCAAATACAACTAAATCAAGTAATGAGTTACCACCAAGGCGGTTAGCACCGTGTACAGATACACATGCAATCTCACCAACCGCAAATAAACCTTGAACTACTTTTTCGTTGCCAGCGGCATCGATATTTAGTACTTGACCATTTACGTTAGTAGGTACACCACCCATCATGTAGTGACATGTTGGGATAACTGGAATTGGTTCTTTTGCAGGATCAACGTGAGCAAATGTTTTAGCAAGATCACATACACCAGGAAGGCGTAAGTTAAGCGTTTCTTCGCCTAAGTGGTCAAGTTTCAACTTAAGGTGAGGACCCCAAGGACCATCACAACCACGACCTTCACGAATTTCTGTCATCATTGAACGAGCAACAACGTCACGAGATGCTAAATCTTTAGCATTTGGTGCATAGCGCTCCATGAAGCGTTCGCCATCTTTATTTAAAAGATAACCACCTTCACCACGACAACCTTCAGTTACTAGCGTACCAGCACCTGCGATACCTGTCGGATGGAACTGCCACATTTCCATGTCTTGCATAGAAATACCAGCACGAGTCGCCATACCAACACCGTCACCAGTGTTAATGTGAGCATTAGTTGTTGATGCGAAAATACGACCTGCACCACCAGTAGCTAACACAACTGCTTTTGATTTGAAGAAAGTGATTTCACCTGTTTCAATTTCAATTGCTGTACAACCTACTACATCGCCATTATCGTTTTTAACTAAATCAAGTGCATACCATTCTGAGAACACATTTGTTTTGTTTTTAACGTTTTGTTGATAAAGAAGGTGTAATAATGCGTGACCAGTACGGTCAGCAGCTGCTGCTGTACGTGCAGCTTGTTCACCACCAAAGTTTTTCGATTGACCACCGAAAGGACGTTGGTAAACACGGCCATTTTCAAAACGAGAAAATGGTAAGCCCATGTTTTCTAATTCAGTAATAGCTTCTGGGCCTGTATTACACATGTATTCGATAGCGTCTTGGTCACCGATAAAATCGGAGCCTTTAACGGTATCATACATATGCCATTCCCAGTTATCTTCATGCGAATTACCTAGCGCTACTGTAATACCACCTTGAGCAGATACAGTGTGTGAGCGTGTAGGGAAAACTTTAGAGATTAGCGCACATGTTTTGCCAGATTCAGTAATAGCAAGAGCAGCGCGCATACCTGCACCACCGGCACCAATTACTACGGCATCAAATTCACGAACAGAATATTTCACTTAAACACCCCATAAAACGATTAAACCTACCGCTACGTAAGCAACAGCCATTAGGTTTAGTACAAAGCCTAAAAAAGCACGCAATTTAGCGCCCTTTACATAGTCGGTTAGAACCTGCCAAAGGCCAATACGGGTATGAACCATAATGCAAACGAGGGTGATTAATGTCGCCCCTTTCATTGCTAGGTTAGAGAATAGGCCTGTCCAGGCGTCATATGTGATTTCTGGCATTGCTAAAAAATAGCCGATAATAAAAATTGCATACGCACTGATTATTAATGCCGTTGTGCGTAAAGATACATAATCTTGTACGCCATCACGTTTAAGAGTTGCTTGATTTAAGACCATATCCACACCCCTGCCAATACAGCAAACACAACGCCAAGTGCCATAGCAATTTTAGCGCTAGTGTTGCCTGATTCAAGTTCTTCCCAATGCCCCATGTCCATAATAATGTGACGGATACCACCGATAAGGTGATAACCTAATACAGAAAGGGTGCCCCAAGCTATAAATTTGGCAATGAATCCGTTAAACAGACCCTTGACGAATTCAAAACCTTCAGCTGAAGAAAGAGACTCTGACCAAGCCCAAATGACAAACGTTAAAGCAAAAAATAATGCAACACCGGTGACGCGGTGAAAAATTGAAGCTTTAGCCGTTGCCGGCATAGATATAGTTGTTAGATCTAGATTTACAGGTCTTTGCTTTTTCACAGTTACTTGCCCATCTTGCCCGCAGTGGGGCTCATCTACTTGTTTTTCTAAAACCCACCAAATATTTCTGGTGGAACTATCAAAATAAACGTATTAATACTAATAAAGTTCACTTTTTATGAAAAATATTATGTAAAAAAAAGTTTACCCAAATACTAATTGGTTAAAAACCTCCGATAGTATATATAGCCGGAGACTCTTTTACAATTCTTGTTTACTTTGAGACGTTTGCGAATTAGCCAATGGTATAATATTCAATCTATACCGAATATTTATTATACATATGTGCATAATACTTATAAAAATTGACTTTATACCCCTCTTTCACGTTAAAATGTAAAGATGTGCTTAGAATAGATTTTAGAATATAAAAATCAGAATAGTTATCTTAATAGGAGATACATAGATGGCAGATAAGAAAGCCACAGTCCATATTGATGGGCTAGATCCAATCGAACTTCCAATTTATCAAGGTACTGCTGGCCAAGATGTAATTGATGTACGTACACTCGGCTCACATGGTCACTTTACTTATGACCCAGGTTTCATGTCGACTGGTTCTTGTGAATCTACCATCACTTACATCGATGGTGGTAAAGGTGTTTTATTACACCGCGGTTACCCGATCGAACAGTTAGCAGAGAGCTCTAACTACATTGAGTTATGTTACTTACTTTTAAACGGTGAGTTACCAACTAAAGAGCAATACGATGATTTTGCTACAAAAATCACTCGTAGCACCATGCTAGATGAAAAAATAGCAAACTTCTTCCAAGGTTTCCGTTTTGATGCTCACCCAATGGCAATGCTATGTGGTGTTGTTGGTGCTTTATCTTCTTTTTATCATGAAGATCTTGATATCACTGACGCAGTTCAACGTAAAACAAGCGCTATTAAATTAGTTGCTAAGTTACCAACAATTGCAGCAATGGCATACAAAACAAACATCGGTCAACCGTTTGTATACCCACGCAATGATCTGAGCTATGCAGAAAACTTCTTACACATGATGTTCTCTGTTCCTGCTGAAGAATACAAAGTAAACCCAGTAACAGCTAAAGCAATGGATAAAATCTTTATGCTTCATGCTGACCACGAACAGAATGCTTCAACGTCAACAGTACGTTTAGCAGGTTCTTCTGGTGCTAACCCTTATGCATGTATTGCTGCGGGTATTGCATCTCTTTGGGGCCCTGCTCACGGCGGTGCTAACGAAGCATGTTTAAACATGTTAGAAGAAATTGGTTCAGTTGATCGCATCGACGAATACGTAGCAAAAGCAAAAGATAAAGCGGATCCGTTCCGTCTTATGGGCTTTGGACACCGTGTTTACAAAAACTTCGACCCACGTGCAACCGTAATGCGTCAAACGTGTCATGAAGTATTAGCAGAGCTAAACATTCAAGATCCATTGCTTGATATTGCTATGAAGCTTGAGCAAATTGCACTTGAAGACCCATACTTTGTTGAGAAGAAACTATACCCTAACGTAGATTTCTACTCAGGTATTATCTTAAAAGCGATTGGTATTCCTACTAGCATGTTCACTGTAATTTTTGCAATGGCACGTACTGTAGGTTGGATCTCACACTGGGACGAGATGCTTTCTCAACCTGGCCACAAGATCAGCCGCCCACGTCAGCTTTACACAGGTGAAACAGCCCGTGATTACAAAGCAACTGACAAGCGCTAAGCTTTAAAGTTAGTTTAAAAGGCCGCTTTTGCGGCCTTTTTTATTACACGTTACTTGAGAATTATCTTAAACCGATTACAATTCCTGCCCAAATTGATTAACTTTATGAGCCTATGTCTGTGTCCTCGTTTGATCCTAAAACAATCCGTAATGATTTCCCTACCCTAAATCAGACAATCAATGGCTACCCTTTGGTTTATTTAGACTCGGCAGCAACAACACAAAAGCCACAATGCGTGATTGACGCTACTAAGGAGTTTTACACCTATCAGAATGCAAATGTTCATCGCGGCCGTCATACCCTTAGTGAGCAAGCTACAACGGCTTATGAGCTAGTACGTCAACGCGTTGCTGATTATTTTCAGGTAAGCGGTAATGAAATTGTTTGGACTAAAGGCGCTACTGAGGCGATTAACTTAGTTGCACATGGCCTAAGAAATACATTAACAACTGACGACACCATTTTAATTAGCCCAATCGAGCATCACGCGAATATTGTGCCATGGCAAGAACTTGCGGCATACACTGGAGCAACCTTAAAAGTGCTGCCACTCAATGACGATGCCACCTTTGATATTAGCCAGTGTTGTGACGTGATTAAACTTACCAAGCCTGCGCTGCTAGCTATTACACAAGCCTCTAATGCGCTGGGCAATATTACCGATTTAACTCCGCTGATAACCGCTGCGAAGGCAGTAAATGCGTTAACTTTAGTCGATGGCGCACAAGGCGCTCTGCATTTAAGACCTAATTTAATAAAGCTTGATTGTGATTTTTACGTGTTTTCAGCTCACAAAATGTTGGGGCCAACAGGATTAGGCGGTTTATATGGCCGCTACAGCGCACTTAATGCATTATCGCCTTACCAAACAGGCGGTGAAATGATTGAAAAAGTGACCCTAACGCAAAGCACTTATCGTGACGCTCCCGCTAAGTTTGAAGCAGGAACACCGAATATAGCCGGTGTTTTAGGCTTCGGTGCGGCGCTTGAGTATATAATTGCACTTGATCAGCAAACATTAAAGCACTATGAACAACAGTTGTTTATTTATGCAGCGAACGCACTGAATCAAATAGACGGTATTAGTATCTATAGCGACCTAAAATCGAACATTGGTACATTGTGCTTTAATTATAAAAATGAACATCCGTATGATCTGGCAACTTTACTTGACGGCTATGGTATTGCAGTGCGAAGTGGTCATCATTGTACCCAACCATTAATGACCCATTTGAAACTAAATGGCTCACTCAGAGCGAGTTTTGCATTTTATAATACGACTAAAGATGTAGACCAATTTATTACTGCGCTTAAAGAATGCATCGCTTTATTAGACTAATTTGGATAAATAATGACTCAGACATACCAACGGGTAAGTAAAAACATTGAAAGCAGTGCAAGCTGGCAACAGAAATACCGTGAAATTATGTTACTTGGCAAAACACTCCCACCACTTGCCGATATATTAAAAACCGACGATGCGCTCGTGCAAGGCTGTGAGAGTAAAGTGTGGATGTTTGTTGAATTTGACCTAACCGAGCATGCGTTGGTTGTGATTGGTGATTCTGATACGCGCATAGTGAAAGGCTTATTGGCGTTAATTTTAGCCCTGTATAACGGTTTAACACCAGAAGAGGTGTTAAACGTTAATGCCTATGAAGAATTTGAAAAACTTGGCTTAATTAGCCACTTAAGCGCTTCTCGCGGCAATGGAGTAAAAGCCATGGTTGAAAAAATACAAACCTTAGCCAAACAAAAAGCGCGTTAAGCGCTTTTTATAACAGTATAATAAGCAGCTTGTAGTTAAATATTTAAACGTGCACGCTTATCTAAATATTTTCTCACTGCTTTAGCGGCAACAAAGAATCCAAAACTTCCAGTGATCATCGTCACTGATCCAAAGCCATTATTACAGTCCATATTCATACTGCCATCTGCATTTTGTTTCGTATGACACACATTGCCATCGCTACCTGGATAAACAAGCTGCTCTGTTGAATATACACAGTCAATATTAAATTTACGTTTTGGGTTAGAGCTAAAATTATATTGCTTACGCAAAATATAACGTACTTTTGCAAGTAATGGATCTTGAGTGGTTTTTGCCACATCACCAAAAGTAATTTGACTCGGATCGGTTTGCCCACCTGCACCGCCCGTGGTAATTATAGGCAATTTATTACGCTTACAGTGCGCGATTAACGCCGCTTTTTCTTTTACCGCATCTATACAATCTATTATATAATCAAAGCCTTGAATATGCTCTTGAATATTATCAAGGGTAATAAAATCGTCAATCACATTCACTATACACTCAGGGTTTATCAGCTCGCAGCGCGCCTTCATGGCATCCACTTTAGCTTCGCCTATTGTACCTGTTAAGGCATGAATTTGACGATTGACATTGGTTGCGCAAATATCATCTAAATCAATTAAGGTGATTTTACCCACACCGGTACGCGCTAGTGCTTCAGCAGTCCAACTGCCTACACCACCAATACCCACAACACAAAAATGTGCTTGCTGTAACCACTCAAATTGCTGTTGACCATATAGTCGTTTAATACCACCAAAGCGGATATCAGTTACTTGTTCACTCATTTACCAATCCAATTTCCACGGCGTTTGCCAAGAATTAAAATCTTGATGTTTTATTAATTGCGCATACTCTTCACCAGATTGTGGCAACAGGGTATGTTGTATTTTTTGCCCTTTCCAATTAAAATCCAGCGCAAATGCATGTAAATAGGTACGCTCTGCAGGGCTCCCTGCATAACTCGCATCACCCATTATGGGGGCACCCAAACTCTTTAATGCCACCCTAAGCTGATGAGTTTTTCCCGAATAGGGTTTTAATAAGTAAGCTCTAAAACCGCTTTTAAAGCTAAACGAATAAAAACGTGTAATAGCAGGGTTACTTTGTGAGTTTAATAATTTATACGTGCCACGACGAGACTTAGCCATATCACCTTTAACCCAGCCTTGCTTTTTTTTAGGCTTGGTATCACTGACCGCTAGATAAAACTTATTAATCGCGTGCTGGGTAAATAATTGCGTAAATTCAGCTGCTGCCGCTTTGCTTCGCGCGAGTATAATCAACCCAGAGGTGACTTTATCTAAACGGTGTACTGCAAATAATTTTTCGTTTAACTGTTGCTCAGCTAGTACCACAAAACCGGGACCTTCCTCAGAGTGAAAATTGAGCCCTTGCGGTTTATTTATGATGTAAAAATCATCATGCGTATATTGCACTTTTAATACAGGCGTTTGTGTTGTGTTCACGCGCTTTTACTTTGAATATGGGCAACCACTTTAGCCAAATCTTCTGGTGTGTCGACTCCTGCATGAGGGGTAACTAATGCTTGCTCTATTTTAATTGCATAACCATGGTATAGCACGCGTAACTGCTCTAACGATTCAAGTAGTTCTAATGGTGAAACACTTAATTCAATATATTGCTTTATAAATCCTGCACGGTAAGCATAAATACCCACGTGACGTTGAAAAGGCGCTAAATTCAGCGGTTGCTGCTCTGCCATCATGGTACTCCTATCAAAAGGAATACTCGCTCTTGAAAAGTACAAGGCATTTTTATTAATGTCACTGACCACTTTAACCGCATTAGGATTAAACACTTCATCACGCTCTTCAATAGCAACACTTAAGGTTGCCATTGGTGCAGTTGATTGCGCTAATAATGTCGCCACTTGCGATACGTTATCAGGGGATAACAAAGGTTCATCACCTTGTACATTTACCACGATAGTGTCATCGGCTAAATTAAGTAAATCCACCACCTCGGCTAAGCGCTCTGTGCCTGATTGATGATCTTCACGTGTCATCAAAACGTTACTAGTAAAACGTTTAGCAGCATCAAACACTTTTTGATGATCGGTGGCAATAACCACCTTGCTAGCTCCTGACAAACAGGCTTTTTCATACACATGCTGTATCATTGGTTTGCCACAAATATCAGCGAGCGGTTTACCTGGTAAACGCGTAGAAGCGTAACGCGCAGGGATAACAACTACGAATTCCACTTTTCTACCTCTTCAAGAGACAATTCACGGGCTTCATTTTCAAGTAGCACCGGAATATCATCACGTACTGGGTAAGCTAGTTTTGCTGCTGTGCTGATCAGCTCTTGGTTTTCTTTATCAAAGCGCAACTTACCTTTACATACAGGGCAAGCAATAATTTCGAGTAACTTTGTGTCAAAGGCCATGATGGATCCCTTTTTCTTTTAATAATAAATTTAATGTGTTTATTACTGCTGCAGTTGGCTGAGCGTCAACTGGCAAGTAATACCAATTCGGCTTTGCAAAATCACGGCACTTAACCGCATCTTTTTCTGTCATTAATATACAGTCATCACCAAATTGAGCAAAATCATCTGCGCTGTAAGCATAATGATCGCGAAAGTGATGCGTAGACAGTAACTTAATACCTTGTGCTTGCAGTGAAGCCTCAAAACGACCTGGGTTACCAATCGCACTTACCGCGTGCGCAGCCTTTAAGGGCGTCGTTATATCAGTATTATCGGCAACACGTTTAATAACTGATGGTTGCAAGCGATAACTAAATTCTTGCTCAGAGCCATTTTCAATCACTAAATCTACACTGTTTAAACGAGAGGCGGTTTCACGAAGTGGTCCTGCTGGCATTAAAAAGCCATTACCAAATTTTCTTTCGCTATCAACAATACAACATTCTATACTGCGCGCCATTTTGTAATGCTGCATGCCATCATCTGAAATAATCACATCAAGCTTGAAATGTTTATTGAGCATTTCTATATTTTGCTGTCTATTTGGCCCCACAACTAACGGACATTGTAAACGGTTAAATAAAAGTACCGGCTCATCCCCACCCTCTAAAGTAGTCGTATTGGCAGTCACTAATAATGGGTAATGAGCTGCTTTCCCACCATAGCCGCGACTAATTAAACCAACTGATAAACCTTGGGCGATTAAGTGATCATGCAGCCATAATACAAATGGGGTTTTACCATTGCCGCCAACGCTTATATTACCAACCACAATAACCGGTGTTTTGCTGATAAACGATTTAAGAATGCCGAACTTATAGCAATATTTACGCAGCAAAGAAATACAGCCAAAAATAGCGGACAGTGGTAATAGCAATAACGTAATTAAGCTAAAAGGTTTGTACCAGCTTTGCTCTATTTTACTCACCCCTGCTCACCAAACTGCATTTTACAAAGAGCTGAGTAGGTACCATCGTTAGCCAGTAATTGAGTATGTGTGCCACTTTCTATCACTTTACCGTTGTCAATCACATAAATACGGTCACTGTTTTCAATAGTCGATAGCCTATGAGCGATAACAATAGAGGTTTTATCTTTCATTAATGTATCAAGGGCATGTTGAATAAGCTTTTCAGACTCTGTATCCAAGGCCGAGGTCGCTTCATCTAAAATTAAAATAGGTGCGTCTTTTAAAATAGCACGGGCAATCGCAATACGTTGGCGTTGACCGCCTGAAAGCATTACCCCGTTCTCACCAACCATAGTATTAAGTTGCTCGGGTAAGTCTTTTACAAACTCCCACACATGAGCTTGCTTCGCAACGGTGTGAAGCTCTTCGATAGAGATTTCGCGTTGTAAACCATAACAAATATTATTGGCAATCGTGTCATTAAATAGCACCACTTGTTGCGACACTAACGCAAATTGACGGCGAAGATCAGTAAGCTTATATTCATTAAGAGCAACACCATCGAGTAAAATTTCGCTTGGCGCTTCTAAGTCATAATATCGGGGTAACAAATTAGAAATAGTCGATTTACCCGAGCCAGAACGGCCAACAAGCGCAATACTCTCACCGGCTTTAATGTTCAGTGATAAATCGTTAAGCACGGCTTCATCCTTGGTTGGGTATTTAAAGGTCACGTTTTTTACCTCAATATGCCCTTTTACCTTATCAACCGGTAAAGTACCCGTGTCTTTTTCAATTTCTTCATCAAGTACTAAAAAAACACTCTGCGCAGCTGAAATACCACGCTGTAAATCGCTGTTAACATTAGCCAATTGTTTTAGTGGGCGCAGTAACATCATCATCGATGAAATAAGCACTACAAAATCACCAGAGCTAATACTGTCTATCATAGAGGGCATAGAGACAACCCATAAAATAACAGCCATTGCACTGGCGGCTAAAATTTGAATAATAGAGACACTTAACGCCTTAGTCGCATCCATTTTGATACGTTGCTGGCGATTATGATTATTAATTTTAGAAAATTGATCAATTTCTTGCGTTTGGCCACCAAAGCCATGGATCACCTTGTGACCACTAAGCATTTGCTCTGAGCTACGTGTTACCTGTCCCATAGCAGACTGAATATTTTTCGAGATATGACGAAAACGTTTAGATACCACGGCTACTATGATGGCTACCAGTGGGATAATCACTAAAAAGATTAACGATAGTTGCCAACTGGTATAAAACATCAAAGCGAGTAAAAACACCACAAAAGCGCCTTCACGCACTACAATAAGCAAAGCTTTGGTAATTGCTTGTTGGACTTGCTCGGTGTCAAAAGTGATTTTAGAAATCAAATCGCCGGTTGAGTTTTTATCATGAAACGATACCGGTAAGTGTAATATATGCTCAAACAACTCTTGGCGAAGCGCCCTCACTACTTGTGAACCAACATAGCTTAAACAGTACGATGACATAAAGTTAAATATGCCACGCCCGATAACCAGCGCAATAACCACAAATGGCGCATAAGTAAGTACCTGACTGTTACGCTCATTTAAACCTTCATCGATAAACGGCTTCATCAGTTGAATGAATAATGCATCCATACCTGAGTAACCTATCATTCCAATAATCGCGACGATGGCAACCGTCTTATAGGCGCCAACGTAAGAAACAAGCCGTTTATAAATTTGTGTAGTACTTTGTTCCATAACACTCTCTAAAACCAGTAACAGCCCCTATTGTATCCTTAGCAACAGCAAAACAAAACGTCAATCTTTGATAAACCAATAACTTTCCGCCCCTCTTGCAGTAGTCAGCTCTAGGTGCTTAGCATAAAAATCAACCCGAATTTGTCCTACATCACCGGTGCTATATTGTTTGGCGTGTATTTCACTATAACGCTTGACCACTGCTTTACTTGGAAATTGCCACTGACCTTGATACGCACTTGAATGAATCACAAATGTTGGGTTTACGGCCTTAATAAACTCGACACTGGAGGAGCTATCACTGCCGTGATGAGGACTTAACAAAACGGTACTTTGTAAATCATCCCCTTTTTTAATTAATTTAGACTCCCTCGCCTTTGATATATCACCAGTGAGAAGCACACTGTGGTTTGCACTTGAGATTTTAACGACACAGGAATTATCATTACTGTTATTAAACTCCTCTTTTGCAAAGGTTTGAATACTCAAGCCTTGAAAGTCTATCGTTGTTGCTATGCAGTCGTTATATACACCACTTGGATGAAAATAATCAAAGCTCCATGCATAGCCAGCCGCTTTAAAATGCGCAACACCTCCGGCATGGTCGTTATCTTGATGACTCACAATCGCGGTACTTACCGTAAGATTATTGGCATCAATATAGGGTAGTAATACACTAGGCACACGACTAAAACGATTAAAGTAACTTGGGCCAAAGTCATAAATAAACGCGTGCTTGTCTTTTTCTATCAGTACCATTAGTCCATGGCCCACATCAAATACATTCAGCCGCCAAAGGCTAGTTTGCGTAAAGTAATGGTTAAACAGTAAAGTCAAAAGCGGAATGCACGCCAGTAAGCGAAGCTCAATAAAATAAAGTAACGGAACAGCACTATAAAGCAGCACCACAGTGGTTATACTTACCTGACCGACATTAAGCCACCGTATTTGCTGTGGTATTGCCTGCAACATTTGATAAATATAGGTCAGTGGCAAATCATACAACACAATAAATGCGTACCAATCGGTTAATAATCCCAGCAACACACTTAAAAATAAAGCAGGCATTAATACAAAAGATAAAATGGGAATAGCGACAAGATTTAAAACTAAACCCGCTAAACTCACGCCATTAAAAAAGTATAATGATAGCGGTAGCAAGCCAATAAATAATCCCAGTTGAATAACAACAAGAGTGCGAATATTTGCCAGTAGTGTATGACCTCGCAGCGGAAACTGCTTTAAAACCATAAAAATGATACATACCGCTAAAAATGAAAAATACAGACCAGGATTAAGTAAACTAAATGGATTAACCGCTAAAATAATAACCAACGCATATAAAATACTGCGCCACCTTAATGATTGCTTTGCCAAATAATAAAGCAATAAATAACAGCCCAACATAATTAAAGCGCGGGTCGCGGAGATGATGAAATCACTCAAGTAAACATATAAGAATGCGACTATAAAACCAGCAGCACTATAAAAAATAGAAACATTTAAGGCTTGATTTAGTTCAGGTTTAACCAACTTAAGACAAAACCGTGTAACAAAATAACAAAAACCAAACACTAGAGAGATATGTAATCCAGAAATCGCCAACAAATGACTTAACCCAAGGCTCTGCATTAACTCTTTATGCTCGAATGTCATTAATGACTTATCGCCAGTTAACAGCACATAATAGAGCCAATTAAGCTCAGCATTATTTACCAACTTTTTGACATAGGCTCTATAAGCTGACACCGCATTACTTTTTTGAGAGCTTTTAATATTAAGCTGTTTATTGAGCACTGTACCTTTAAACGCTATCTTTTGGGTAAAAGCATAAAGCTGATTATCAAAAACAGTAAAATTCTTAATGGATCTATAGTTTTTAAGTCTCACTTGAGCATTAAAAGCATCACCAGATTGAATTGGTTGTGCAAAATTAATAGTTAATAAGGCATAAGGTGTCCTAAAGTGACTATATTCTCTGTCTTCCAAACGCGTTATTTTAACTTTTACATATTGGGGAGGTGTAGCAGAAATAACCTCTTCGACCACAACACCGACAGAATAAGCATATTTTTCGTGCTGTTCAGGCAATTCAAATGAATAAAACAAGATAAAATGTGCTACTACACAACAAATACCGCAAATAAAGCCTAACAATACAGTTAAAAACGGCTTAAAATACGTGCTCACAATGAGGATTGAAATTGTGATAACTGTAAATTCAAGGGTTTGATAATAAAACACGGTAACAACGACACCGACAACAAATCCAAGACTCATCCACACAGACGTAAATGGTTGCTTTAAATGGCTAAAAAAACGATCCAACGGTTTTTACCTGATCCAAATAAAATTAGACATCACAAATCACTAAAAATATTTGGTCGTCTTTTACATGATGCTAACCTTTGGCATTTAAATAGACGTTCAGCACGCGGTGCTTTTGCCGTTGGACTTTTCTTTGCATTCATCCCTGTTCCTTTTCAAATGGTGCTAGCAGCTGCCGCAGCCATAATCTTAAGAGTAAATTTACCTATTTCTGTTGCTTTAGTGTGGATCACTAACCCACTTACAATGCCACCTATTTTTTACGGCTCATACTTGGTTGGCACATTAGTACTTAATCAACCGGAGCAACATTTTGCGTTTGAGGCAAGTTGGGCATGGTTTATAGAAAGTTTAACGACAATTGGCCCCGCTTTTTTAGTTGGTTCACTTGTGTGTGCATCTATAGCTAGTGTTATTGGTTATTTTGGTATTGATTTGATTTGGCGCCGCTCGGTGAGACGAGCTTGGACATCGAGAAATAACTAGCGCCTACTCCATCAAGTGCTTCTGTTTATATTACTATAGACAAAAAAAAACCAACTTAACAAGTTGGTTTTTTTATAAACGAATAGCTGTACTTAGAAACGAAAAACGCGTCTTAATCCAACTAAAGGTAGCAGTAATAAACCAAACCATGAAAAACTGGCTGAGCTACGTTCATAAAACTCTGCATCTGGAGCTTTACAATTTTCAACTTCACCATTAGGGATAGGCGAAAGTTTTACCGCCACTGCAACACTTTCATATTCAATGTTACCATTAATATCGGTTACCACCTCACCTAGTGAATTTCGTTTTTCAACTGTTTTAGTCGCCACACCAAATACTTCATTGTTCTCATTAATTGACTTAGCCTCAACCATTTTATAACTAAAGCCAGTCTCACCGTCAGTGTCGTAACATGGTAGCAAACTGTTTAGGTTAGTGATTTTGTCATCACCAATTTTATAAATAAATGCTTCTGATATGCGAGTACTTTCAGTCTCTCCAATCTCACCCTCACCAACGATATAGCCTTGGTTATTAATATCATTCGCATATGAACTTGAACTAATAAAATAATCTTCAGGAAACACGGTCGTATTTGTATTTATATCATGATAGAAAAGCTTGTTTCTAAGCTTGCCCTCAATACCTTTAGAAGCGTAACCAACCACAATATCATTATCATTGATTGCAAATGCTTTGCCACCTTGCCAATCGTCTTGCTGGCTAATAAAGTCAACTACGTCACCGTCTTTAAAATACGTTGGCATAGTTAAAATAGTCGCATCTCGGTCAAAATAACGAGTATTAGAAAAACCGACCGCAATGCCATTTTTATTAACTGCTAAGGCATTACTAATAAACGGATTATTGTCTTCGTTTTCTTTTGGAGTAAGCGCTAAACCTAATAATTCTGTTGAAGTGACATTATAAGCACTATCTAGAATCCACTTAACGGCCGTTTTATTGAACAAGCCACGATTATTCCTATTATTATTATTAAAAGAATTAATACATGCCATAATTGGCTCATCGAGGCCATCACAATTATCAGTAAGTGTGGTTTGCCTTTCAGTAGGGATACCGACGGATACATTACCAACAACGATATAACCTGTGTCAGTAGCAACAATATCAGACGCTTTACTCGTTCCACCGTATTCATTAAATTCTGGAACAAGCGGCACTTCAACACCACCTGCAGAGATTAAAATACCACGCTCTATAAAATCGCGAGTAAACCACGTCTCTGCAACTGTTTCACCATCCGGTGTAAAGGTAGTTTTCTCAAAGGGAGCACTACCCCAACCAACGGTAGTTCCGTCTTCTGCAACGCCATTATAAAAATTACTTGTCGAACGCGTTAGTCCGTTGTAATCAACAGAAGCAATGTCAAATAATGGTTGCTCAATAGCAGACGTACTACTGTACTTGACTGCCACAAGTGAGCTGATTTTTTGATATTCAAAGTTTCCAGAAAGACCAGATATAAAGCGAACCATGAATGCATGTGCATCAGCATTGGTGTAGATGGCGTCGTTATTTTCAATATCATTAAGTGTAAACGTAATTTCTTTATCACTTAATTCAAATGTTCTAACTTCGTTGTTGTACGCACTCTCAATAGAATTATCTGTAAAATCAATATAGCTAATATCAATGGGGAGATTGTATAAGCCATTAGCAACTCCAATGACATGTCCGTTTTCACTCACATCAGTAACATAAGTATGTTTGGCAGCTTCAAAGTCACCTAATTCGGTTAACTGGTACGTTGCACTAAATGCTGATGTACTCAGTGTGGCTAAAACGCTGGCCGCGAGTAATTTATATTTCATTTTATTCCTTACTACTGATTCTTTAATTCTTCAAGTTCTTCCCAACGCTCAAAAGCGGCTTCAAGGTCAGACTCAAGTTGGGCTAAATGGTTCAATTCCTTGGCTGTTATATCACTGTCTTGCTTGAAAAAATCTTCGTGACTTACTCGTTCTTGTTGTTTTTCAAGCTCAGCTTCAAGTTGTTCCATTTTATTAGGTAGTTGCTCTAGTTCAAGTTTTAATTTGTAAGAGAGTTTATTTGCTTTGTTATTGCTTTTAACTGGCGTTGGCTCTGTTTTTTCAACTTTTTTTACTGGCTGCTGTTGCTGCTGCTTTTGCTGCTCTGCTAAATAGTTGGTATACGCTTCATAATCACTGTAGCCGCCAACTATATCAGTAACTTTGCCGTTCCCTTCAAATGCCCAAACACTCGAACAGGTATTATCAATAAACTCTCGGTCATGGCTAACAATCAGCACAGTACCTTGATATTGATTAATAATATCTTCAAGTAGCTCTAATGTTTCTATATCTAGGTCATTTGTTGGCTCATCAAGTACTAATATATTTGAAGGTTTCAAAAATAGTTTGGCTAATAACAACCTGTTTTTTTCACCACCTGAAAGTGCTTTTACCGGTGTGCGAGCGCGTGCTGGCGGGAATAAAAAGTCTTGTAAATAGCCTAACACATGACGTGAGCGCCCGCCCATCATCACCTCTTGCTTACCTTCAGCAACGTTATCTTGAACGGTCGCTTCTTCATCAAGTTTTTCACGGTACTGATCGAAATAAGCAAACTCTAAATTAACACCTTGCTTTATTTCACCACTGTCTGCTTTTAAATCGCCAAATAGTAATTTTAATAGCGTTGTTTTACCTATGCCGTTAGGGCCTACCAAGCCGATACGGTCGCCACGCATTACTAAGGTAGAGAAGTCATCAGCTATCACTTTGTCTTTAAATGCATGATTTAAGTGTTTCGCTTCAAATACTAACTTACCTGAACGATCGGCTGTTTCAATATTGAAATCAGTTTTGCCTACCTGATCCACACGCTGTTTGCGTTCATTACGTAATTGTTTCAGCTCACGAACACGGCCTTCGTTACGAGTACGACGGGCTTTAACACCTTGGCGGATCCATGCCTCTTCTTCCGCTAAACGTTTATCGAACAATGCATTTTGTGTTTCTTCTACTTTTAAATCATGCGCTTTTTGTTCTAAATAAGTGGCATAATCACCAGGGTATGAAATCAGTTTACCGCGATCTAAATCTAAAATACGTGTAGCAACAGCGCGAATAAATGCACGGTCATGAGATATAAATACAATACCGCCTTTAAATTCTTTTAAGAATTGCTCTAACCACATAACACTTGTCATATCCAAATGGTTAGTAGGCTCATCGAGCAGTAATAAATCAGGCTCACTCACTAAAGCACGCGCTAATGCAACTTTACGTAACCAACCACCAGAAAGTGATTCTAGTTTCGCATCAGGGGTTAGCTCTAATTGAGTAAGTACAAGTTGAATTCGACTGTCAAAACGCCAGCCATCTGCCGCCTCTAATTTATTAGATAAACGCTCTAATTTATTTAATAGTTGATCAGTGCAATCTGTTTGCAGTTGTGTGCTTACATGATGAAAATCAATCAGTAAGTTAGCAATTTCAGGCATACCTTGGGCTACGTAGTCAAATACAGTACCGCTTGCCCCTTTAGGCGGATCTTGCTCTAAACGCGATATTTTTAAACTACCAACTTGGTTTATTTCGCCATCATCAAGTATTACTTGACCATCGAGTACTTTTAAAAGCGTTGATTTACCCGCACCGTTACGCCCTACAATACACACACGTTCGCCGCTTTCTATAACCGCATCTGCATTATCAAGTAGTGGGTGTGTACCGTAAGCTAGTTGTGCTTTTGAAATTCTAATTAAATCCATAGTTAATCTTTACTCTTATTCTGCTTGCGCTAAAAACTGCTGCGCCTGAGGTGCAGTAAAAGGCCAAAATAATTGTTGGCCTTGTTGATTTTTTAAAACCGGGATACTTATTTGATATTCTAAAATTAATGCGTCATCGCTCATAATATCAATAAGTTGTAATTCATCTGTTGATAAAAGTAACGGTTTTAACAGCTGCTGTGCTTGCTCGCACAAGTGGCAGCCGTCGGTGTGATATAAAACCCACTTAGCCATGTTTAATTAACCAGCTATTGTGAATTTTTTTATTACGTTTGAAGTCAGGGGATAAGGTTTTTTCAGAAATATTTTCTGCTTTTAAGCCTAAGCCCATTAAACCTACTTCGTCCATCACAAAGCCGCGTTTATTGTTAGAAAATATAAGCGTACCCGATGGGCTCAATATTTTTTTAACCCAAGTTAACAGCTTAATGTGATCATTTTGTACATCAAACGCATCTTTCATTCGCTTAGAGTTAGAGAATGTTGGAGGGTCTAAAAAGATCAAGTCGTATTGCCCTTGTGCATGCTCTAACCATTTTAAACAGTCTGCTTGCTCAAAGCGATAGCGCGTATTGCTAATATCGTTAAGCGCAAAGTTATCTTGGCCCCACTTTAAGTAGGTTTTAGATAAATCAACGGTAGTAATCGCTTTTGCGCCACCAATGGCTGCATGTACTGAGGCCGTCCCTGTGTAAGCAAACAGGTTCAAAAAGCGCTTATCTTTAGCGTTTTCTTGAATGTAACGACGTGCAAGGCGATGATCTAAAAATAGCCCCGTGTCTAAATAGTCAAATAAATTAACTTTAAACTTAGCACCAAACTCTTCTACCACCATGGTTCTATTTTGCTTAGCCATGGGTGTATATTGCTCTTCACCCTTTTGCTTTTTACGTACTTTTACAGCAATGTTTTCAGGTGCAATATCAAGTTGTTGTGATGTTAAGCTAATAACATCTTGTAAACGCTTCTCTGAGGTTTTTTCATCAATCTCTTTCGGTGCCGCGTATTCAAAAATAACAGCTGAATCATCATAAATATCAACAGCAACGTTGTATTCAGGAATATCTGCATCGTAAACACGATACGCATGGACTTGGTTTTGCTTAAGCCAATTTTTTAAACCTTGCTTGTTCTTTTTCAGGCGATTAGCAAACGCCATTGAACCTTCAAAATTTAAAGCGGGTTTGTCATCAGTGGTAAGGCTAACTTGCTTGTCATCTAACTGATATAGGTTTAATTCAACATCCAGGGGGCCATTTTTAAATTTATAGCGTTTTTGCTTTACTAATTTAAGCAATTTAAACAGGCTTTCATCCATACCCAGTAAAGCGAGCTTCCAATGATTAAAGTGCTTTTTAAAACCAACACCTAAACTACGATGCAAGTTTACAAGTTCAGCCATAGAACCAATACGCTCACCATAAGGTAAGTTTGAAATAACAACACCCGGTAATTTTGCAACGCTCGTCAGTTTTGTCGCATCGCTTTGCTTAAATTTAATCACCGTATCAAGCTCTGCACGCTGCGCATTAGCAATCGCTTTATCAAGTACTTGTGCATCGTAATCATGGCCAATTAACCATAATTTAGGATCAGTAATATTCGCTAAAAGTTGCTCTTTAAGTTCTTTGAATTTTGCCACTCTAAAGCTAGGTAAACGCTCAAACGCGAATCCTTCACGGAATAATCCAGGCGCTTCATTACGTGCCATTCCAGCCGCTTCTATTAAAATAGTGCCGGCACCACAACATGGATCGAATAGTGGTTGATTTACATTTTCGAGCCAGCCACTACGTTTTATTATTGCCGCAGCTAAATGCTCTTTTATGGGTGCTTTGCCTTGACCTTGACGGTAACCACGCTCTGATAAACGCGGCCCTGAGTAATCAATATAAAGTGAAACGCCATGACGATTTAAACGTGCAACCACTCGCACATTGGCATCTTGCTTATCTACATTTGGTCGCTGTTCAAATAAATCGTTAAAGTAATCAACAATCGCATCTTTAATTACTAAACCAGAAAACTGGGTATTTTTAAGTGAATCGTTTGTGCCATTAAAATCAACAGCAAAAGTTTGTGTTGGGCCAAACCATTCTTGCCAAGGTTGTAAGCGTGCAAATTTGTACAAGCTGTCTTTGTCATTTACGCCTTCTTTTTCTTCAATAAGCATAAGTACACGCGTAGCAAAGCGTGTAGATAAACACACTTTTTGCGCTAGCAATGAGTCAGCCTCAAAGCGAACAGAACCCACAGTTTGCTTTGACACCGTAGCGCCAAGTTCTGTAAGTTCATCAACCAATAAATTTTCGATTCCGATAGAAGTAAGTGCGATAAATTGCAAAGTAAAAACCCTTAATAGCTAATTGCGCGGGATTATAACATAGGTTTGCGTACAAATACGCCTTAAACAAGTCTCAAAGACTAAATTAGGCTAAGCTGTTTGGCTATCGTACTGTGAGGTAATTAAGGGGTGAACTCGGTTGTTTAAAACGCGGATGACTTCAAACTGGGCAAGTGATAGATTGTCATCTAGTGCAAAGGTTTCACTTAAATTAATGCACACAGAAGCATCTGGACAATGCTCTATAATTAAAAACTCGCCAGTTTGTGATTCTGAGCTTAAATTAATAACCGCTTCAGTACTAGGTGTACTACCAGTATACGGTTTAAAAAACCAACTTTTTGCCAACACTGGTTTTAATTGAAATTTAACTGCCGTTGCATTAAGGGCTATTTGGCATAACTGAGCAGAGTTCCATAAATTAAACTGCTCAAGATAATAATAGACTTGCTCATAAAAAGCCGCATCTTCAAGGCTGAAGTAAGGATTTTTAAAAGCGCAATCCGTTAATTGTCTAAGCTTATAAGGTGTGCAAAGTTGCATATCGTCATTTAAATCAAGCAGTAAGCGGTTTTTCTCAGCGCATGCTATCCATTGCCATTGCTTTGACGCTTGTAACATTTGCTCCCCCCTACTTAGTACTTAAAAAAATAAAATAAGACAATAAGCTTAGAGTATAGCTGCTTTTGACCATTTTTAAAACGTCTTTTTAGAACATTTATCGAACGATCAAAAGCTTACATAACTGATCCTTATAAGTGGTTAATGATCGACTTTACCAATTGCGGTCCTTTGTATATAAAACCGGTATAAACTTGGACTAAATCTGCACCCGCATCAAACTTTTCTTTTGCTGATTGAGCGTCATCAATACCACCCACACCAATAATAGGTAACTGATTATTTGTTAAGCGCTTGATTTCAGAAACAACATGGGTTGAACGCTCTCTAACTGGCGCACCGGATAAACCGCCTGCCTCATCAGCATATTGCTGACCTTGAACTAAACTGCGCTCTAAGGTGGTATTTGTGGCTATAACACCATCAATTTTATTATTTAATAATGACTCACTGACTTGTTCAATTTGAATTGGATCTAAGTCTGGTGCAATTTTAACCAGCATAGGCACTTGTTTATTATGCTTGGCAATTAAATCAAGCTGTTCATTTTTTAGACTTTGCAATAAATCATCTAATGCTGCGCCATATTGTAGGTCTCGTAGGCCCGGTGTATTAGGTGATGAAATATTTACAGTAATATAGGATGCATGCTCAAACACTTTTCGCATACAGTGAATGTAGTCGTCTTTACCCTGCTCATTTGGGGTATCTTTATTTTTGCCGATATTAATACCTAAAATGCCATCGTACTTAGCTGCTTTTACATTATTAACTAAATTATCAACACCTTTGTTATTAAAGCCCATACGATTAATAATCGCATTTGACTGTGGCAATCTAAACATACGAGGCTTATCGTTACCCGCTTGAGGACGCGGTGTTACTGTACCCACTTCAACAAAGCCAAAGCCCATTTGGGCAAAGGCATCGATACACTCAGCGTTTTTATCAAGACCAGCAGCAAGTCCTACTGGGTTTTTAAATTCCAAACCTAAAAAATTCACCGGTTTATTAGCAACACTTTGTGCCCATGCCGCACTTAATGGCGTGTTAGCAAAGCGACGTAAGTTGTTAAGAGCAAAATCATGTGCCCACTCCGCATCACGGGTAAACATAAAACGGCGAGCTAAATCGTAGAACATGAATATAATCCTCTTAAAATTGTAGACAAAAAAATACCTCAGACAAGGCTGAGGTATTATATAACAAAAACTGTTTAACGATTAGTTTTAATCAATAGCAGTTTGTTACTTTGCTGATGTATCACAATTGTGACCAAGCAACATAAGCTCTCTTAATGCCACTGAGAACTTAGCAAAATCATGGCTTTGCGATGTTTTAAACTCTGTCAGCATTTGCTTCCAACGTTGAAGCAACAGATCTTGACTATCCATCCATTGTTCAATTTGGCCATCTACATCACTGTTTTCACCTTCAAAACTGTTTAATACAACTTCTGACAAGGTGCGTTGCTGCCAATCTAACTCTTCACGATATGACGCACGCGCTAATGCCTGCCAATGGTTAGAAACCGGTTGATTAGTGATTTGATCTAAGAACCAATGCAGTCCCATTTGCGCACCTAATTTAAAGTAAGTGTGCGACACCATATCAATTTTACGATTAGAGTTTTGTGCAATTTGCGTTAAATCCATTACCGAGAATAAGCTTGATAACGATACAATACGCTGTGCAATATCAGCAGGTACACCGCTTTGCGTTAGTTCTTCACGCGCACTTACAATACGATCGCTTTCTGTTTTAACGATGTATTTAGTTAAGTTTTCACTTAAATCTGCAAATGTTGGTGAGAATATTTCGATCGCTTGCTCAATTGATTGTGCTTTGGTGCGATGACGCAGGAACCAACGTGTTGCACGGCGAACTGTACGGCGTAATTGGTATAACATTTCTGTTTGTACGCTCGATGGTATCTTATTATCAAGATCACTAATAGATAACCATGTTTCACGCATTTGGAAAATTTCACTTGCGATTGAGTAACACAATGCAATTTCAGCTTCATTTGCACCGGTTTCTTCATTCATACGCACCATAAAGTTTAAGCCCATATCATTAACAATATTATTTGCTAACTTAGTGGCAATAATCTCTTTGCGTAGCGGATGATTATCCATTGCATCATTAAATTTCTCACGTAATGGACGCGGGAATGATTTAACTAATAACTGACGGTAATACGGGTTTTCTGTAATTTCATCAGTGACTAATGACTCTTTGAGCACCATTTTCGCATAAGAAACCAATACAGATAGCTCAGGGCGCGTTAAATCTTTACCTGCGGCGGCGCGTTCTGCCAGCTCTTCATCAGTAGGAATAAACTCAATTGCACGGTCTAGCTTGCCATCTTTTTCAAGCGCATGGATAAAGCGAATTTTTTCTTTAAGCGTTGAGGTTCCTTTAGATTGAGTAATCGATAAAGTGTGCGTTTGACGATAACAATCTTTAAGTACTAATTCAGACACTTCATCAGTCATTGAATAAAGTAGTTCGTCACGTTGCTTACGTGTTAAGTCGCCTTCCGCAACTAAACCATTGAGTAAAATTTTAATATTTACTTCGTTATCTGAACACGCAACCCCACCTACGTTATCGATGAAGTCAGTATTTACGCGACCGCCTTGAGCTGCAAACTCAATACGACCTAGTTGGGTTGCACCTAAGTTACCACCTTCACCAAATACTTTAGCACCAAGGTCTTTACCATTTATGCGCAGCGCATCGTTTGCACGATCCCCAACATCGGCATCAGTTTCTTTAGAATGCTTAATGTAAGTACCGATACCGCCATTCCACAATAAATCATAGTTCATCATTAATGATGCTTTGATCAACTCATTTGGCGTCATGCTGGCTTTTTTAGTACCTAACATCTTTTTCATTTCAGGCGTAAGCGTAATCGACTTAGCAGCACGCGAGAAGATACCACCACCGCTTGAGATTAACTCTTTATTGTAATCTTCCCATGATGAACGTGGTAATTTAAATAAACGTTCACGCTCTGGGTAAGAAGCTGCTGCATCTGGGTTTGGATCAACGAAAATATGTAAGTGATTAAATGCCACTTGCAAGCGAATATGCTTTGATAACAGCATACCATTACCAAATACGTCACCGGCCATATCGCCGATAGCAACTGCTGTAAAGTCTGTTGTTTGGCAGTTAATATCCATTTCACGGAAATGACGTTTAACAGACTCCCATGCACCACGCGCTGTGATACCCATTTTTTTATGGTCATAACCTACTGAACCACCTGATGCAAACGCATCACCTAGCCAGAAGTTATATTCGTTTGCGATGCCATTGGCAATGTCAGAGAATGTTGCTGTGCCTTTATCCGCTGCTACTACTAGGTACGCATCGTCTTCATCATGGCGAGTCACATCAACAGCAGGTACTATTTCACCGCGGTCAATATTATCTGTAATGTCTAATAAACCACGAATGAAGATTTTATAACATTCTTGGCCTTCTTTAATAAACGCTTCACGTTCACTAGGTAGTTGTTTACATACAAATCCACCTTTAGAACCTACCGGTACAATAACGGTATTTTTTACTTGTTGCGCTTTTACTAAGCCAAGCACTTCTGTACGGAAATCTTCTCGGCGATCTGACCAACGCAATCCACCACGGGCAACTTTACCAAAACGTAAATGCACACCTTCAACACGTGGAGAATAAACAAATATCTCAAACGCTGGCACAGGTAGTGGGACTTCTGGAATTAAACTTGGCTGAATTTTAAGTGAGATGTAAGACTTAAATTTGCCTTCAGCATCTTTTTGGAAGTAGTTAGTACGCAGTGTGGCAACAATCATATCAACGTATAAACGGATAATACGATCATCATCAAGGTTGGCAACGTTTTCTAACTCTGCGTAAATTTCTAAGCCTAGCTTTTCAAGCGTTTTAGCACTTGCAGGGCTTTTTACAGAGAACTTTTTAGAGAATAAGTTTACAATTTTAGCGGCAATATGCGGGTAATTCGCAAAGGTGCTTTCAATATACGTTTGCGAGAAAGTAACCCCAATTTGGCGCATGTATTTTGCGTATGCACGTAAAATTGAAGATTCACGACCCGTTAAACCACCCATTAACACAAGACGGTTAAAGCCATCGTTTTCTAAGCGGTTTGCCCATACACTGGTTAACGCAGCACGAAAACGTGCAGAGATCTTGTCAAAATCAGCCATCCCTTTGCTATCGATTAGCATTGAGAAGTCCATGATCCAATTAACGCCACCATCACTGGTTTTAACCGAGTATGGCGTTTCACCTACAACACGTAAGCCAAAATTTTCAAGCATTGGCATAACATCAGATAAATGAATTGGCTCATCTTTATGGAATAAGCTTAAACGCACAATATTGCTGCTTGCTTCTTCTTGCGGGCGATAAAACAACATTTCTAGCTTGTTATCATCGCTTAGCATTTCTAGCTTTTCAATATCGACCACTGCAGCGCTAGGTAATACTTCTTCTTTGTATGAGCGTGCAAACGCATTGCAATATTTACGGTTTAATTCATTACCACGGGCCTCACCAGCAGATTCAAGTAAGGCTGATTGTAATTTATCTTCCCAAGTACGAGCGGCTTCTATTAGATTGTTTTCTATATCTTTCACGTTATATTCAATATTGTTGTCGGTCACACGAACAGTGTAATGGGTACGCGCCAGTGTAGACTCAGAGAAATAGGTAGTAAATTCGACTTTTACGTCAGAATTAAATGCGTTGGCTAAAATAGCCTGCGTTTCGCGGCGCAGCGCTGTATTATAACGCTCACGAGGTACGTAAACCATGCATGATAAAAAACGGCCGTATGCATCTTTGCGTACAAATAAACGACACATATCGCGTTCTTGTATTTGCAATACGCCCATGGCAACTTCAAGTAACTCATTCTCACGAGCTTGTACCAGTTCGTCGCGTGGGTAAGTTTCTAATATATTTAATACGGCTTTGTATGCATGTGTGCCCTTAGCAAAATCACACATATCCATAATACGATTAATTTTACTTTTAAGAACCGGTACATCAGCAGCACTATTGTTGTAAAAGTTTGATGAAAACAAACCAATAAAACGGTCTTCACCAATAACATTGCCTTTGTCATCAAAACGCTTAACACCCACATAATCTATATAAGCTGGGCGATGAACACGAGACAATGAATTAGTTTTAGTTAAAATTAATAAGTTACTGCTTCGCGCTTCTCTTTGCGCTACTTCAGGTAACTCAGAAAGCAAACGTGTGTGTTCAGCATCAGAGTTTTTCATTAACCCTAAGCTAGTATCCATTTTTCCTTTTAATTGATAATCGCCCTGAACTGGCGACAGCTCATATTGACGGTAACCCATTAAAGTAAAGTTATCTTTTACTAGCCAATCTAAAAACTCAACGGTTTCGTTGATTTCATTATCATTTTTATCTTTATGGCTTTTAGGCAGATTTTTACTAACAGCTATGAGTTTTTCACGAATAGGCTGCCAATCTTCAACGGCAACCGAAACATCAACCAATACAGATTCAAGCTCTTTTTTGAAAGACTCAATAACAGATGCATCTGTTTGGCGGTCAATTTCTATAAAAAACACTGTTTTTGTTGATGTTGATTCTTGCTCTGCTTTTAAGCTTGATAACCCTGATATTTTTTCGTTTTTATCACGTTGAATTTTCAGTGGGCTATGCAATAGCAAGTGAGAGGCGATGTTTTCTCGTGTCATGGCCATACGTACAGAGTCGACTAAAAACGGCATGTCTTTAGCGATAATCTCTACAATGGTATGTGATGACTGCCAGCCATCTTTTGCCACTTCAGGATTGAAAACGCGAATAACTGCGTCATCTGATGTATTTTTTTCTAGCGAATTCCAAAGGCTGAGTGCAGCACCATATAAGTCACTGTCGTTACGATTAGCCAAATCCTCTTTAGACATATTGCTGTACAAGGCTTTGGCGAATTTCTCAACGAGTAACACATTATCAGCGCGAACTTTTTTCTGGATAAGCTTACAGACGTTATCTAAAATAACCGAGGCTTGGCCTTCATTTCGTGTCATTGTATGTTCCTTAATCTATCACTGCTAGTTTAGCAGAATATTTGTACAGCCATTTATTAGCGTGGAGTCAGCTAAATTCTAACCCTTTTGAAACTAATAAACAGCCTTTTCGATGAAAACATTTTAAGCATTTCAGCTATTTGGTCATCTATTCACAAAATATAGATATAAATGGCCATTACTGGCCATTTTGGAGCAAATTTATTCACCTTCTTTTTTCTGGTCAGTCCAGAGTAAGCTACCAATTGCAGGTAAAAGTAACACTGCGCCTAACATATTTACTAAAAACATAAAGGTAAGCAGAATTCCCATATCAACTTGGAACTTCAAATCAGAAAAAATCCACGTACTTACACCAATTGCTAACGTAATACCGGTAAATAACACCGCACTACCACGTTCAACTAATGCATTACGATAAGCAATACTCAACGGCACGTTTTGTTTTAACTGCCCCATCATCGATGACAAAATATAAATACCGTAATCAACACCAATACCTACACCCAAAGCAATTACTGGTAAAGTTGAAACAGTTAAACCAATTTCAAGCTGCACCATAAGCGCCTGTGCAAGGGTTGACACTATGTATAAGGGTAACACCACCGCAATAGTTGCTTTTACGCTCTTAAAGCTAAGTAGACATAAAATAATTACTGCACCGTAAACATAGAGCATCATAGGGATTTGCGCGGCTGAAACAGACTCGTTAGTTGCAGCCATTACGCCTACTGGGCCTGATGCTAATTTGAAAGCAAGTTTTTCTGTGCCCTCTTCAACAGCAAATTGTTTTACTTTTGCAATCACGTTATCAATAGTTTGTGCTTTGTGATCGTCTAAAAATATGATCACTGGCATTACTGAACAATCGCCATTGAGTAAGCCAGTGCTTGTTTCAACTCGAGAGGTTGATTGCACTAAACTGGCAGAATTGCGCGGCAAACTTTGCCATTTTAAATTACCCTCGTTATAACCGGCATTAACCGACTGAGCCACTGAACTTAGGCTCACAGCAGATTGTACACCGGCTAAATTTTCAACTTTATATTGAAAACGCGATATACGCTCCATTATATCATGTTCAGTACACGCTGCAGGGTAAGCCTCTACAATGACTTTAAGAATATCAGATGAAATTGTGTATTTGTCCGATATTAAGAAAGTATCTTGGTTGTAACGTGCATCTTGGTGCAAGGATGGTGCTCCCGCATGTAAATCACCAATACGCATTTTATCTGCTTGCCAATAGCCCAGTGCGAATAAAACCAGCGTGAAACCAATAATGATTTTTGCTGTTTTTGGGTCGGTTGCTTTAACTAACAAATCGCGCATAGCATCAAGTATATTCGGTTTGTTGGCATCACCTGATTGAATATGGATGCTGTTTTCAAAGCGCATATATGATGCCCACACTGGCAACAAAATCAGATTAGTAAATATAATCACCGCCACCCCTAAACTCGCAGTAATAGCAAGTTCACGAATAATACCGATGTCAATGGTTAAGAGGGTTAAAAAGCCGACCGTATCCGATAACAGCGCAATCCCACCAGGTACGAGTAAAGCTCTAAAGCTTGATTGACAACATACTGATGTAGTTTTGCCCTCTGCAACCTTTTTGCCAATCGCATTAATCATTTGCACACCATGGCTCACACCAATAGCAAAAACTAAAAACGGCACTAAAATAGACATAGGATCAAGGCCAAAGCCTAAACTAGAGAGCAGTCCTAACTGCCAAATTACAGCAATAATAGAACACACAATCGGTAAAATAGTGAGCTTTAAGCTGCCACAAAATAGCCATACCATGACGAATGTAAACGCAATCGCGATGGCAAAAAATAAAACAACCCCTTTTGCACCTTCGGCGATGTCGCCGGCCATTTTTGCAAAGCCGATAATATGAATACTTATATCGTCTGTACTGAGCGGCTCACGGATTTCGCTTTCTAACTTCTTTGCAAACGCGAGAGTGTCTAATTTTTCTTGTGTTTGCGGGTCGGTTTCTAATAGTTGCGCAGTCACCATGGCACACGAATAATCGCTTGCTATCATACGACCGACTACTTTGGCCTTTTCAATGTTTTCTTTTACAACGCCTAAGCCCTGCTTGTCTGCTTTAAAGTTGGCTGGAATGATAGGTCCGCCAGCAAAGCCGTCTTCAACAACTTCAACAAAACGAGCACTGGGTGAAAAAATAGAATTTACTAAAGGACGATTTACCCCTGGAATAAAATAAAGCTGATCATGAACTGCTTTTAATTGGGTAAAAAATTCAGGGTTGAAAATATCACCACTGTCGTCACATACTGAAATTAAAATACTATTAGCACCACCAAACTGTTTTTCATGCTTGGTGTAAACCTTCATGTATTCATGATTAAGCGGGATATTTTTATTAAATGACGCATCAAGCTGAATGTGTGTGGCTTTAAATACCAATAAACAGGTGATCAACACAAAACTTATAAGTACCACTAAGCGGTGTCTAAAAATCGCTTTTTCTAAAAAATCTAAAATTGCTTGCATTAAGGGGTCAACTCCTTCACTTTAATGCCGTTTTCTGTTGCCAGGATAAGTCTATCTTTTACAATCACGCCATCAAGAATCGCTTTACCATCAGCCAATTGCTCGTATGAAAGCACATCATCCTTAAGATGAAAAATAACACCGCTATTAGCCAATAATAGCCATTGTTTATCGTTATAATTAATGATGCTGTTTACAGTAGCTGTTTTATCATTGTCTAAGTGCTGCCACTGCCCGCTGTTAGCCTCATTAACAAAAATATTACCGCGTAGTCCAGCTACAATATCTCTTGATGAATCTGATGCAAAACCAAAAAATGAACCAGGGTAAATTTCATCCAAACGTTGCCATGTTTGACCGTCGTCATCACTTTTTGCCATTAACCCCATCTCACCCACTAGCATTAAACCACTGCTAGTCGGTTCTATGCGGTTAAAATGAGGCAAAATAGACGAGGTTTCTATTTCATAACCTTCAGGATCTGTTTGTTTTAAATCATTTAAATAATCTCTATCTTCACTAAATAATAGCGAATCTAAAAAACGTTTTTGCCAATTTTTTCCGCCATCAGTTGTTTGATAAAACATACCATAGGCACCAACCGCATAGCCATGTAAGTCATCTTTAAAATAAATATCTAAACAGGGTTTATCTAAGCTCGGTTTTGCTTGTTGTAATTGCCAATTTTCACCACCATCGGTGGTATTGATAATTGTGGCGTCATGTCCACATGCCCAGCCATTAGAATCGTTGGTAAATTCAACCGCTGTTAATAATACTTGTGTAGGTACCGATTGCGCTTGTTGCCAGTCACTACCATCAACACTTTTAATCACTGTCCCGTGTTTACCCACAGCAATAAGCCCGGCTGAGGTTTGGGTAATATCGGTAAGGAGTGTTTTATCTGCATTAATTGCGCTAATCGCACTTTGAGGTGCGTCTTGTGCAAAACTCGCACCGCTTAGGATCAGGCTGGCATAGACCAAATACTTCATAAATTAAATTCGCCTTGAACTGAGGATTTGTTTGTCTGTTATAAGGAGGAAAACCTGTGCGTTAATAGACAAACGCGATGTGAAACAAAAAAGGCACCTAGGAAACTAGGTGCCAGCTTTTATACTATCTGCCTGCGCGGCGTAAAGCGCTCGATGTAAACTCATTGTCATTGAATGACTGAGAAAAATCATACATCTTTTCTTGGTTATCTAAACCAATGGCTAAGTAGCGACGTGAGTTAAGATCGTGATACACCTCAAGTGTACTCCACTGCGTCGGTACTTCGTAATAGTTAAGGCCATAAGCCATGGCTACACGATAAAGTTGATCACGATTATCGTAAATATCGGTAACATGCACTTGCCAGCTATCTTCATCGATATAGAACACACGTTTTTTATAAATATGACGGGTGTCATCTTTCAAGTTCGCTTCAACAACCCACACACGGTGTTTTTCGTAACGAGTGTGTTCTGGGTTAATGTGTCCAGGCTTTAAAATATCGTCATAAGTTAGCTTGTCGCTGTGAAGCTTGTAGCTATTGTATGGGATATAAAGCTCTTGCTTACCCTTTAGCGTCCAGTTATAACGATTTGGTGAACCATTAAACATATCAAAGTCATCGGTTGTACGTAAGCTATCTGCTGCTGTACCCGGTGCATCATAGGCAACATTAGGCGCACGACGAACACGACGTTGACCCGAGTTGTAAGTCCACGCTTGACGCGGCGTTAAAATTTGATCCATGGTTTCATGCACCAATAACGCGGTACCTGCTAAACGAGCAGGCTCAGTTACTTGCTGTTTAAACTTAAACAAGATATTAGAGTCTTGAAGTTCAGCCGGGGTAGCACTTGGATCAGAATATTTAACTAGTAACTGCTCATCAAAACCAACATAGTTATATGAACCCGATGCAGTCGGTGCTGCCTGACCGCCAAAACGCTCAATTGATTGACCACGGTAGCGCAGTAAATGGTTCCAAATTGCTTCTAAACCCGTTTTAGGGATTGGAAATGGAATACCAATAGCGGTGCTTTTAATACCATTTCCGCCTTCAACTAATTCAGCAGACGTTGCAAACTTTTTAGTTGCATCGTACACAAATTGTGGAAAAGACGCAGAACGGCGTGTTTCATACACTGGCATTTTAAACGTATCTGGGTACGCTTCAAATAATGCTATTTGCCCTGGGCTTAGGTTTTCTTTGTATTTATCAATATTACTTTTATCAATAGTGAATAATACTTTATCGGTTGCATAAGGGTCTAAGTGGTGCATACCCGGCTCATAACCTGCTGGTGCAGCAGTAATACCGCCATTCCATGCTGGGATTGAGCCATCAGCATTCGCTGCTTTTTCTGCGCCAATTGGGCTTAAGTCTTTACCAAGGCGCGCAGCTTCTTCTGGACTAATTTTAGCCAGCGCTGCGTGACTTGCAAACAAACTACAAAACGCTGTAGCAATGAGGGTAGGTTTTTTAATCATAATAATGTTACCCCTAGATAGAATATTTTAAGTTAAAAGAAACGTAATCTCGGTCAGAGAAAGTGTTGGTGTCGCCACCACCCCAAAATGAGTTGTAACTTACATCCAAAGACCATGCATTTTGGTAATTAAAGCTCATGGTAGCACCTAGCGACTTACGATCTTCAATGAATAAGAACATTGGATCCGGCGTATTACCATTTACATCATGCGAAAATACAAAACGTGGTGAAAAGTTAATACCGTTGTAAAGGTTAAAGTAGTCACCTTTAGCAATTAGGCGATAGCCCCACGATGAAGCCGTAGCAAACGATTTTTGCTCAGGGCCATTTGATAACGCCATGTGTAATGCAGAGTAATCTGAACTACCTGGGCCTTGCATGATACCGCTTCGACCAGTACCAGACACATTCAAACGCATTTCATCGTATTCAGGCATATTGTTGATACGAACACCACCAATTTCACCCACCACAGCCCAACTATCAGCACCTAATGACGGGCCAAATAAATGCGTTGCCGTAAACTGTAATTGTGATGTATTGCGCTCAATATAACCTTTGGCTAATTCACCAGGGCCGACAACACTTGCAGCATCACCTTTACTCATTTGCGAAATACCTGCAAACTCAGGACGTAAACCCGCAATAGCTAATTGTTCAGGCATTGCTGCATAAAGTAATTCTACGTCATCGATTTGTAGCGGTTCGTCTTCACGAAAAGTAAACTCACCAGCAAACGCTGTTTCACCAAGTGAAGTGTTAAAGCTTAAACCGTAAAGTTTAATATCTTCAGGGTACTCGTTAGTTGCCTTAGCAAATGCTTTTAAATCAGATACGTTATCAGAGGTAATTTCTGTGGTAGCAATCATCGCTAAATCTTGTTGTATTGATGCTTGCGTGAAGTTAGATACGCGACCTGAAATAAGTGGACGACGGCTATGGTAATTTACATGGTAAAGTGCCACTTCTGTATCGTTCCACTCGGGTAAGAACATGCCTAAACGTAAACCATATTGGCCGCCATCATCTGGCTCTGTTTTGCCATCGTAGCCTTTGCCTTTCAGCGCGACCTTGGTCGGGTACGCTAAGTACATATTTGCCAGTAACTGCTGTCCAGCTGCGCTTGATGGGTCAATACCTTGGCTCGCAGCCACTTGGCCATATGTTGCCATCAGGTTATTTAAGCTATTTGTTAAAAACGCTAAATCGATATCAGGGTTTGAGGTAAAGCCTAGCTGTACGTTTTGTTGGTAACCGTTTTCTGCAGCAAAATCATTGGTAGAAAAATAAGTCCCTGCTGCTGGTAGGCGGGTTTCATGCCATTGATACTGATAAAAACCTTCTAAGGTCATATTTTCAGTAAGCCCTAGCGATGCCCATAACATACCAACCGGAATAAACGCTTCTTTTAGTTCAGCACCCGGTGCTTTTAAACGGTCAATATCCACCGGATTTACGTTAATACCATGAGAAATTAACGTACTTTCACCCCAGTTTACTACTTGTTGACCCAAGCGAATTGACAACGGATTATAACCATCGTTTAAATCAAAGTTGGCCCATACGTAGGCATCAAGTAAACGAAGGTCGGCACAGCTTTGCTCTTTTGTATCATCGTCGTCACAAGGGTCTACGCCTTGCCCTGATGTTGGATTAACATAAGCACGATCGCCGTCCATTAATTCAAAATCATAAAAATACATAAAACGGGTAAATAAACCGTAGTTATCTTTACTTATTGAAAGGTCATGCGTGCCCTTTAATAGTTTGGAGAATGACTCGCCGCTATTAAAGTTTAAATCACCGGCATCGCCATTGTTCGAGTAAGAGCCTGGTTGTGCCCAGACGTCTTGAGAAGTGTATATCGTATTGAGTGCTGGGTTATAGCCAGTCCAATCGAAAGATGGGTTATTACTTTTACCTATAATGCTAAAGTCACGGTCTTCAACACGAATACTTTGGCCATAAGAAAATGTAGAATCGAAGGCGACATCAAAACCGCCTACCTCAAATGTTGCAGCCTGTGTCTGTGCTGCAGATAACCCCATAGCCGCAGCTGTTAAGCCGAGTACTATTTTATTTTTAACAAAAAGCGATCTTCTTATCATTTTGGTTCCCCCCTGTCGCGGGTAATTTTTGTGTGATCAAGTTATTGTTTTTAGTGTAATCGTAACGATAGAAGCGAATTAAACAAATTACAAATGGTCGCCTTCAATCAGTTATAAGTTTTTTATTTGTTTAACGTTTACGTATTGGTAAGACGTCATACCAGATAATTTATACACGTAAATTAACAATAGAACAAATCGAAATTAACAAAAAGGCAATATTTGTGTATATCTATATCATAAAAAACAACAGCTAGGCTACTCGTTCGAGACGGATGAACTTGTTTTCATTACTTAAAATAAGTCTAAATCGACCTCGGATCCCTAAACTCGAAATAAAAGGTCGAAGATAATGAGCGGAAAAACGAATTGTTTTACCGCTATCAGCTGTCACTTGGATTGAGCTATACCGCCCATGGTAATAATCCATGCACTTTGTATAGCTCAAATTCATACTAAAATAGTGTTCTATCATGATTTATTGTAAGGCTTTCTCGACCTTTTCAAATAGGTCGTCGCTTAACCCCTCTAAATTAGCTAATCGCTCTAATTGAGCTCTCATTGCAGTTGCACGCGTTTCATCATAACGACGCCACGACATAAACGGCGTTAACATACGAGATGCATTTTGCGGGTTAATCGCATTGAGCTTTATTAATAAATCGCCAAGTAATGTATAGCCCTTGCCATCTAAACGATGAAACTGTGCAGTATTAAAATGAGAAAAACTACCCACTAGTGCACGTACTCGGTTTGGATTTGAAAAATCAAAACAAGGGTGTGTATACAAAGCCTTTATTTTCTCAATAGCATCATCAGCAGAGTTCATTGCTTGCAGGGCAAACCACTTATCCATTACTAATACATCATGTCGCCATTGAGCGTCGAAATGCTCGAGTAATTTATCAGACAATGGATGTGCTGCTTTAACCACACTGCTCAATGCGCCGAGTACATTGGTCATATTTGTTGATGATGCAGCCTGCTCAATTAAATTTGCCGCATCAACACCGTCGGTTTTTGCCAAATAATGTAGGCACAGTTGTTTCAGCGCACGTATTGCTACCGCTTGCGCACTAACACTGCCATCATCGGTAATGGCTTGGTAACAGCTTAAAAATTCTCTGTGCAATTGCGTGGCAATTTGCTGTTCAAATAACTCAATATTAGCCGTTATTTGATCTACCGGTATTATTTCAAATTCAGCAGCTAAGGTATCAAAACTTGGCAACTTCAACAGTTCAGCAACCAGTGCTAAATCGCCCTCACGCTGAGATAACAATCCACGTAGTGCATCAATCACCTCCTCACTCAAAGGGGTCTTACTTGCTGAAGTAACATTGGCTTTAAGAGCGTTAATAAATAACTGCTGTTGTGCATCCCAGCGTGAAAAATCGCTACGCGCAAAACGCATAATATGTAATAAATCCGCTTCACTAATAGATTGATTTAAAATACATGGAGCTGAAAAATCTTCGAGCAATACAGCGGTTGGGTTGCTGTGAATATTATCAAAGTGAAATGTTTGCGAACTTTGCGTTACATCCAGCACATGATCAAGCTGCTTGCCTTGGTACTGTAATGCAATACTCTGCCCTTGAGAGTCTAAAAGCTCAATAGCAAAAGGAATATGTAACATTGCATTGTCAGGCTGATTCGCTGGTGCAAGCTGCTCTACGCTAAGCGAGAATGTTTTCGAAGCTTCATCATACTTTTTAGTTACGTTCAGGCGAGGTGTACCACAATGGTTATACCAACGCTTAAATTGTGATAAATCAATTGATGATGCATCACTCATTGCCGCAACAAAGTCATCGCAGGTAACCGCCTGCCCGTCATGGCGTTCAAAGTACAAAGCCATGCCTTTTTGAAAGTTTTCCTCACCCAACAATGTATGCATCATACGAATAACTTCAGCCCCTTTGTCATACACAGTAACGGTGTAAAAGTTATTCATTTCAATCACTTTTTCTGGACGTATTGGGTGAGCCATAGGGCCGGCATCTTCGCTAAATTGATGAGTGCGCATCACTTTTACCGCGTCAATTCTATTTAGCGCACGAGAGCCTAAGTCACTGCTAAACTCTTGATCTCTAAATACCGTTAAACCTTCTTTTAAAGACAGCTGAAACCAATCACGACAAGTTACACGATTTCCTGTCCAGTTATGAAAGTACTCGTGGCCAACAATAGACTCAATAGTATGATAATCTTTGTCGGTTGCCGTCTCTTGATTCGCCAACACACATTTGCTGTTGAAAATATTTAACCCTTTATTTTCCATTGCTCCCATATTGAAGAAATCAACGGCAACAATCATATAAATATCAAGGTCATACTCTAAATTAAAACGTGACTCATCCCAAGCCATCGCTTTTTTAAGCGACGTCATAGCATGCTCTGTTTTAGGTAAGTTTCCTTTATCGACAAATAACGCTAGGGTTACATCCTTACCACTGCGGGTAGTGTATTTATCGTGTAAAACATCAAAGTCCCCTGCCACTAAAGCAAACAAGTAACTTGGCTTTTTGAATGGGTCTTGCCATTTTACAAAATGACGTCCATCTTGCGTTTCACCGCTATCAACCTGGTTACCATTGGAGAGTAAATGCGCAAATGTCGTATCTGCAATTATGGTGACATCAAAAGTCGAAAGGACATCAGGACGATCCATATAGTAGGTTATTTTTCTAAACCCTTGCGCTTCACATTGAGTACAGTATGCCCCACCCGATAAGTATAAACCTTCAAGTGAAGTATTGGTTTGCGGTGATGTTTGCGTCACTATGCTTAGCTGACATTCATTAGGTAGATTATTAATGATTAATTGCTGATTTATAATTTTATAATCTGTGAGTTCTGCACCCTCTACCGACAAAGAGATCAAAGTTAAGTCTATGCCATCTAATACCAGTGGCGCATTTAAATCGCCAACGCGCTTAAGCGTTAATAAAGCATTTACCTGAGTTTTTAATGGCTGTAAATCAAATGTCAGCTCAGTGTGTTCGATTGAAAAATGAGGGGCTTGGTAGTCTTTTAGGTATTCTGCTTGAGGTTTTTGTAGTTCAGTCATGTTCACTCCAAAAAAATAGCCCCTTTTAATGATAAAAGGAGCTACTTAAATTAAGCCGTTTGTTTAGGTTTGATACGCAATATCTTAATACCTAAGTAAGCGTAAATAACAGCTAAGAAAGGATTTATAAGGTTAAAGAAAGCATAAAGCGCATAATCAAACGGGTTGATTAACAGCACACTTTGCATATACGCACCACAGGTGTTCCAGGGTATGAGCGGGCTGGTGATTGTGCCACCATCCTCTAGCGTACGTGATAAGTTAACAGGCTTTAAACCACGCTTTTTATATTCTTCTTTAAACATCCGCCCAGGTACCACAATGGCAATATACTGATCGGCAGCAATAATATTGGTACCAATACACGTTGCAATAGTAGAGGCGATAAGAGAGCCGGTGCTTTTTGCTATTTTTAAAATACTTTTAACAAAGATATCAAGTAGTCCGGTTTTTTCCATAATCGCACCAAACATGAGTGCAGTCATGATCAACCATGTCGTGGTTAGCATGCCAGACATGCCGCCGCCACTCAGTAACGAGTCCATTTTTGCATCGCCCGTGTTAATCGTGAAGCCATCAAAAAAGGTGGTCCAAACCAGTTTAAAGTAACCCACAAACTCGCCCTGAGTCATGTCTATTTGGCTAGCAATTAAGTCCGATTGAAATAACATAGCCCACACTGCGCCGATCACAGCACCAATTGAAATAGCCGGAAACGCTGGCATTTTTCGAATCGCGAGCACAAGTAATACAATTAACGGCACCAACATTTCTAAGCCAATATTAAAGTTTTGCTGAAGAATTGCAGTTATTTGATCTATTTGACCCGACTCACCCGCCGCTGTAGCGTTAAAACCCATGAAAACAAAGATAATTAAAGCAATCACAAAGCTTGGAACCGTTGTCCAAAGCATGTGATGAATATGTTCAAACAAATCAGCACCGGCAACGGCTGGGGCTAAATTAGTTGTTTCTGATAGTGGGCTAAGCTTATCGCCAAAATAAGCGCCTGATATTACGGCGCCAGCGGTAACTGTCGGCTCTAAACCAAGCCCAGAAGCTACACCAAGTAACGCGACACCTATAGTCGCTGCTGTAGTCCATGAACTACCAATACTCATTGCTACAATGCCACAAATTAAACAACTCGCGGCGTAAAACCAGCTAGGATTAATAATTTGTAGGCCGTAATAAATTAACGTTGGTACGGTTCCTGATAATAGCCAGGTTCCGATTAATGCCCCTACCATGAGTAAGATCAAAATTGCACTAAGAGATAAGGTGATCCCCTCAATCATTGCATCTTCTAATTTTTTCCAGGTGTAGCCATTTTTTAAACCAATTAATGCCGCAGCGAATGTTGCAAACAACAAGGCAATTTGATTTGGTCCTGACGATGAGTCATCACCAAATAAGTACACAGCGGCACCTAATAAACAAATTAATACAGTAATTGGAATGAGTGCATCAAGAAACGAGGCACTTTTAAGTGGTTTTTCTTCAATTGGCTTCAAAATATAGACTCCTACACACATTCGATGCATGTTGATTATTTTTATTAGCACGTACGCGCATTTATTGAGCATGCTTGATCTAGCTCAACTTTTGGTAATCGGCAATTATAACAATTTAGCAAATTATCGATAGTAAAAAAGGCGCCTTGGCGCCTTTTTTTTACTGAATGAAGCCTATGTTAGCGCTTAGCTACGCGACCATATTTAATATAATCTTGTGTAATAAGTGCTGCCTCTTCAAGAAACGGATCAAGCTCTTCAATTACCTCAGGCACGTCATCTAAATTTTCTAAAGGTTGTTTGCCTAAACGCTTTAAACGCTCGTTAGTGCGTGCTAATGCTCGCGCTTCATTTTCTTCTTTTTCTTTAATACGTTTTTTCTCGACTAAAGAAATTGTTTTACGATCTTTTTCTTCGTTGTAACGAGCAATATCTTCAAACACATAATTAAATTCAGGTTCGGTTTTAATGCGCTCATTATGCTGTTTTTCCAGCACACTAATAACAGGATTTAAACGCCCTATTTGCTTATACTGCGCTTGTACTATGCTATCCCATGGTAATGCATTATCTTGTTTACTTTCACCCCATTCTGCAGGATCAATAGCCGATGGGAAGGTAATGTCTGGGATCACCCCTTTATGCTGCGTACTACCGCCATTAATGCGGTAAAACTTTGCAATCGTATATTGCACACTACCTAAAGGATTATCGTATAAGTCATAAGCACGCGCTAAACCTTTATGCTGTTGCACGGTACCTTTACCAAAGGTTTGCTCACCAATAATAACGGCTCGACCATAGTCTTGCATTGCTGCGGCAAAGATTTCAGACGCTGATGCACTGTATCTATCAACAAGCACTGTCAGCGGGCCATCATAATAGGTAATGCCGTCACGATCTTTTTGTTCTTCAATACGGTTGTTTAAGGTATGAATTTGTACTACTGGACCTTGGTCAAAAAACAGGCCAGATAGCTGAGTCGCTTCATACAAAGAACCACCGCCATTTTGGCGTAAGTCAATAATAATGCCGTCAACATTTTGTTCTTTGAGTTTAGCCAGCTCAACTTTTACATCTTTAGATAAGTTGTTGTAAAAACCTGGTATTTCTATTACACCAATTTTGCTGGTTAAATCAGAATAGCTGGCTTCAAAGACTTCTGATTTGGCAGCTCTGTCTTCAAGACGAATTTTATCACGAATAATTTCAACCACTTTTGGCGTACCGTGCGCATCTGCACCTTTAAGGTATTGCAAACGTACTTTAGTGCCTTTGGGGCCTTTTATTAAATCAACCACATCATCTAAACGCCAGCCAATTACATCAACAAATTCTTCGCTATCTTGAGCCACACCAATAATGCGATCATCAGCTTTTATTTGCTCAGATTTATCTGCTGGGCCACCAGGTACTAAACTGCGAATTACCGTGTAGTCCTCATCAGGGGTTAACACCGCCCCAATGCCTTCAAGTTCGAGATCCATATCCATTTTGAACTGTTCTGCACGACGTGGAGATAAGTATGAAGTATGTGCTTCAATACTACGTGCAAGTGAATTCATTACAATTTGAAATGCATCTTCAGATTTTGATTGTACAAGACGCTTCTCTGCGTTTTTATAACGCTTAGTCAACACGTCTTTTATGCCAGGCCAATCTTTACCTGTCATTTTTAAACGTAATGCATCATATTTCACTCGCTCGCGCCAAATTTCATCTAACTCAGCTTGCGTAGTCGCCCATGGTGCATCTTCACGGTCGTAAAAGTATTCGTCTTCTTTGTCAAACGTCATTTCATTTTCAAGTAACGAAAGCGAAAATTCATAACGTTCAAAACGACGTTTAAGGCTTAAGTTGAAAATATCAAACGTAAACCCTAACTTGCCACTAATTAGCGCGTTATCAAAACGCTCACGATATTGCTCAAATGAGTCAATATCGCTTTTTAAAAACACGCTTTTATTAAAATCAAGGGATTCGATATAACGATCAAACACTTTACTTGAAAGCTCATCGTTAAATCGAACAGGTGTGTAGTGCGAACGAGTAAATAGGTTAGCCACTCGTTTACTGGCTGTACCGTGCTGACTTTCTTGCTTTAGCAAAGGTAAGTCTTCTAATGTTACCGGCTCTACTGCAGCAAATAATGAACCTGAAAACAGTGCAGCAACTAACGGAATGAGCGTAAACTTTTTACTCATACACAACTCCTTAATTTTTTCGCAACTTAAATAATGTATAAGCTGTCGGCTTTGGTTTTTACTTGCATACCTGTCACTAATTCAACGTGAACATCGTCTTTGTTTACTTCAGTGATTACTGCATTAACAAGTGCTTGGCCAAGTTTAACCTTAACCTTGTTATTAACCTTGACCTCGCCTGCAGGCAAAGGTTCAACTTTTCCTGAACGCTTAGGTGCAGCGGCTTTTGCAGGTTTTGCTGCAGTCGATGAGTTTTTAGCCGGGTGAGCTGGTTTCTTTTTGAAAGATTTTGCATCTGAATCTTGACGAGGGCGTTGCTGCTTTTTGCGTTTTGCCATTTTGGCGCGGCTTTCTTCCAACGCTTTTTGTGCGTGGTCGATATGCTCTTGCTCAACTTTTTCGCCTTGATTTCCGTCAAGATCGATTCTAAATTCAGATTTAGTAACAGCTTCAAGGTAGCGCCAGTTAGATGTGTATTTTCTAAGTGCTTGACGAACTTGTGTCTTACTTACTTTCTCAGACCCTTCAATGCGCTCAGCGATATCTTTAAAAATACCAACTTTGAGCGGCTGAATGCCCTCTTTTTGTTTAAAACATTGTGGAAATTCTTGGTATAAGAACTCCAATACTTCATTAATATCTTTTAGCTTGTTTGTGGTTTCCATTTTAGAACCTATTTAATCACATCTTTTCATCAAGGGCAGAATCAACATAGTGAATACTCCAATCGACTAACTCTTCAAAGTCAGCTTCGATTACAGCCATATCACCACGTAAATGTTCCCAAATACCATTTATAATTTCATCAATTGAATCACAGTCTAAATCATCAGGTAGACGATCCCATGCCATGTGAATCAAATCATTGAGCGTTTCCGCTACATGTTCTTCATCCCCTTCCCAATCACCAACATCTTGAACGGCAAAAAGGTAATCTTGAACATTTAGCAAATCTTTCATTACAGGCTAGCCTCTAAGCATTTTACAAGTGCTTCAAGCCCTGCTTGGTCATCAGTATCAAATCGGCCGATACTTGGGCTATCTATATCTAGCACCGCAAATACAGATCCGTTTTTCATGATAGGTACAACTATCTCAGAATTTGATGCTGCATCACAGGCTATATGACCGTCAAAAGCATGCACATCTGAAATTAACTGGGTTTGCTCGGTTGCCGCAGCAGTGCCACATACCCCTTTCCCTACTGGAATACGAATACAAGCTGGATTGCCTTGAAATGGACCAAGTACCAATTCTGTGGGTGAATCCATAAAATAAAAGCCCGCCCAATTCACATCTTCCAAAGAGGTAAATAACAGCGCGCTTATATTTGCCATATTGGCAATTATGTTTGATTCACCGCCTATCAGCGATTCAGTTTGCTTAACTAATGACTGGTAAAAATCGTGCTTTTGCATACCAAACTACTTCTTATTAAACATACAGTAGCTAAAGGTACTCTTTGTCACTAAAAATTGAAACCTTTTGCGGGTAAAAAAAAGGAAATTACATGGTTTTACGACGCACTTGATTAAATATTCTGCAATTAACTTTGTACCGATTTACGTAGACCGAATAAAAACAGCCCAGCAGCAAACCCTGACATCACACTATTGATTAAAAATATCTCACCTGTGGTGGCGCTCAGTAGGTAACTAAAAATAGCCCCGCCTAGCAAGCCTAGTGTTAATACACCAGAATAATTGACCTTAGAATATTTAAACATAAGTAAATAACAAGGCACAACAAACGCGGCCATGGTTAAGCCTACTATGTGCGCGTTAGCAATAGCCGTCATTAATAACCCTAAAAAAATAGAGACGGCATCACCACGCATTGTCAATGCATAGTAAATCCCTAACATACTGCCAATAATAACAGGAGATAATAATGAAAGTGCGACGCTTTTTGCGAGTTGATGTTTCATTGTAAGATCCTTAACACAAACGTAAATCTTTAATTTCTTAGCATGCACTAACCGCTGTAGCTTATAAATAGAGACTATGGTCGTATTTTTTAACTAAATATACTTGGCTTTGAAAAAGGTATAGCGAAAATGAGGCACAAAAAAGCCCGCAAAAAGCGGGCTTATCTGATAATGGTGGAGAGATAGGGATTTGAACCCTAGAGGGGCTATAAACCCCTGCCGGTTTTCAAGACCGGTGCATTCGACCACTCTGCCATCTCTCCGAAAGTGCATAAATTACAAGTAAGAGTGTACTCGTAATTATTTTAATTAGGTGGTGGAGAGATAGGGATTTGAACCCTAGAGGGGCTATAAACCCCTGCCGGTTTTCAAGACCGGTGCATTCGACCACTCTGCCATCTCTCCGCACGGCCTGAATAATAGGGAAACCCATGGGCTTTGTGAAGCTTTTTTTTCATTTATTTGTTCAAGTGATTAAAAAACAACTAATTTGTTTAAACATAAAGCAATAAGAGTAAATCCTAACCGGCGAATGAACTTTTATTTGAATTTAGTTGTCTATTGATCTACAAAGGTTTGCCCAAACATATAAGAGTTGGTAATCTAATTTTAGTTAAATTACAGGAACTACTTAGTTTCACTTACAGGAGCTCTACAATGGCGTTTAATCAATCGTACAATACTGCAAAGCCGGTAATGTCGACCATTGAAACAAACAAGGTGCTTAAAAACACTTATTTTTTACTTGCAATGACACTTGCATTTAGTGCAGTCACTGCCGGTATTTCAATGGCACTGCAATTACCTTATTTTATGGGACTTGTATTTACACTTGTCTCATTTGGTCTGCTTTTTGTTGTTAACAAAAAAGCAGATACAGCATCTGGCGTATTTTGGGTGTTCGCGTTTACAGGATTAATGGGCGCAGGTTTAGGCCCACTACTTAATCACTACGCACAATTACCTAATGGCCCGATGCTAATTATGCAAGCGCTAGGTTCTACGGCGTTAATTTTCTTTGGTTTATCTGCTTATGCACTTAACACTAAAAAAGACTTCTCATTCATGGGTGGTTTTTTAACTGTCGGTTTAATTGTGGTTATTGTGGCAAGTATTGTAAATATTTTCCTAGGTAGCTCGTTAATGTTTATGGTACTAAACGCAGCAGTGGTATTAATTATGTCTGGCCTGATTTTGTTCGACACAAGCAGAATCATTAATGGTGGCGAAACAAATTATATCCGTGCAACCGTATCTTTATACCTAAGTGTATATAACCTATTTACGTCATTACTTGCCTTACTTGGCGCAAATAATGACTAATTAAATAGTTCTGTTAAAATAGCCCCTTTATTGGGGCTTTTTTATTGGAATAGTTTTGGCACGCTTTGTACTTTCTTTACATACTCCACCATCAGATCACGATACCACACAACGTATTGTTAAATTTGCTCATGCCTGCCTAGCGCAAGGACATAGCGTTGATGCGTTATTCTTATACCAAGATGGTATTTATCACGCTTCAACTCATTTTGAGCTCGCCTCAGATGAGTTAAACCCTCCCTCACTTTGGCATCAGCTCGCAGAAAAAAACATAAAGCTTATGCTATGCGTTACTGCGGCTGAAAAGCGTGGCTTAGACATAAAAAATACTGGCGAATTTGCTGTGGCAGGTTTAGCTGAATTTGCCATGCTGGCCAGTGAAGCGGATAAATGGATACAATTTAAATGATTAATGTACTCGTAATTAGTCAATCAAGCCCATTTGATGACATGCACATCCGCGATGCACTTGATATGACCCTTATTTTTGCTGCCGTTGATCAAAATATTAGCTGGTTGTTTAGTGGTCCAGCCGTGTTAGCGCTGAAAAGAAACCAAAATCCAAATACCTTAGGCATCAAAGATTTTTTCAAAAACATTAAAACGTTAGAAATTTATGATGTTGAAAATATTTACGTCTGTGAGAAATCACTGATTGATTATGGTTTAAGTAAGAGTGAACTGCTCATTGAAGCAAACATAGTAAACTTTAACGCCCAAAAACAGCTAATTCACAATCAGCAGCATGTGGTGACCCTATGAGCACTTTACATATTTTTTCAAAACCACTGAATTACTACAGTACCCACAGCTTAGACAACCTGATTATGCTCACAGACAGTGTGCTACTCGTGGGTGATGCTTGCTTTGCGAAAGAGCAATACAGACAATTTGCTGACTCACTTTATATTTTAAAAGATGATGCAGACGCTCGCGATATATCTTTAAATTTGAATGATAAAGCAATTAGCTATGATGAGTTCGTTGCGCTTAGTTTATCATCTAAACAATCAATTACTTGGTGATCCATGCTGGAATTTAATAATCAAACAATAGACACTGATAAGCAAGGTTACCTGCTAGATCATACTAAGTGGTCAAAAGAGTTAGCCAATGTTATTGCAGAACAAGAAAACATTACGTTAACTGAGCAACATTGGGAAGTTGTGAATTTTGTGCGCGCGTTTTATCTTGAATACAACACCAGCCCAGCCATTAGAATGTTAGTCAAAGCCATGGCTAAAGCACTTGGTGAAGATAAAGGCAACAGCATGTACTTATACAAGCTTTTTCCTAAAGGGCCGGCCAAACAAGCGACGAAAATAGCGGGTTTACCTAAACCTGCACGGTGTATTTAATGAAACACAAACCTGAACATTCGCCCTCTTCAAAGGGCAAACGCAATACAGGTCGTACTTATTCTCGAACTGGTATTAATAAAAGTACAGTAAAAAGGCCAATAAAGCCGCCAGTAGCGCAAAGTGATAAAAAAGTCATTATATTTAATAAACCCTATGATGTGCTTTGTCAGTTTACTGACGATCAAAATAGACAAACATTAGCTGATTTTATTCCCATAAAGGATGTTTACGCAGCAGGTCGTTTAGATAGAGACAGCGAAGGCTTGTTGTTATTAACAAACTGCGGCAAGTTACAAAACACGCTCACAGCGCCTGGTAAAAAAACCAACAAAACTTATTGGGTTCAAGTCGAGGGGATCCCAACACAAGCATCTATTGATGCTTTAAATAAAGGTGTTGAACTCAAAGATGGCATCACCTTGCCCGCTAAGGTAACTTTAATGGATGAACCAACACTTTGGCCTCGCACACCGCCGGTACGAGAACGTAAATCAATACCAACCTCATGGTTGAGTATAACTATTAACGAAGGTAGAAACCGTCAAGTTAGACGAATGACAGCTCATGTTGGCCACCCTACTTTGCGTTTAATTCGCTACAGTATCGGTAAATACACGCTTGAGGGAATAAATAGCGGCGAATTCAAAGAAATTGATGATTAACCATCAACTTGCGTTGGGGTCTGTTGACCTTTCAAGGTTAAATTTTCAGCAGTCTGTTTGGTATTTAGGCAAGGCAGAGCCTATGAGGTGTTGTTATTCCCCATAAATAGGCGATAACGCAGCATCAATGCCAAACAAGCGCTGCCCGAAGGGTTCTGCCTAGGGGCGATTTACTCTTTGTTGCTCGGCTTTTACTTAGCCCACTAGGTCACAAACCTCGCGCCGCGATTAAACCGCCCCTAGTTTGAACAAATTTTAATCCGCAAAGGTCAACAGACCCTAATTATCTGTAGCTAAAGCAATACAATTTCTTCCTTGTTTTTTCGCGTAATAAAGTGCGCTGTCTGCTTGTTTAAAAAATTGCGCATGATCACTATAGTGGTCATGCTCTATGGTATTTATCCCCATACTGACAGACAATAGTCCTGTGAAGCTGTCTTTGTGGGGAATGGCCAATTTTTCAATCGACTTTTGTATTTGTTCCGCGATAAATAATGCTCCTTGCTTACCCGTTTGCGGTAACAGCACGACAAACTCTTCGCCTCCATATCGGGCTACAAAATCTTCAGGTCGACAGACAGTTTCAGCTAGTTTTTGCGCCACTTGAAATAAACATTTGTCTCCTTCGAGGTGACCATAACGGTCGTTATACTTTTTAAAATTATCAATATCTATAATGATCATCGACAGTTCAGCGTTGTCGCTTGGTAGCTTGTCAAATTCAGACGTTAGTTTTTCATCAAAGCGTCGTCTGTTGGCTATTTTTGTAAGTGAGTCTAAAAATGCCATATCACTGAGTATTTCTTGGGTTTTTAAACGCTCAGTGGCATCATTGAATATAGCAATGAATTCCCCTTCAACACTGATACCAGAGACTTGCATCACAATTTCACTACCATCTTTGCAGGAAATTCTGTAATCATTAGCAGGAATATCATCATTATTTAGATTGGCTTGATCAAGTGACTTTTGCCATAACGTTTGTGCAAATGTTCTGTAATCTTTTTCAGGGTAGGCCAATTTCCACCATACATTGAGATTTGGAACATCTTGTAACGTGTAACCAAATACATCAACAAACCGTTGGTTAACTTTTAAAATATCACCGGTTACCATACAAACATCACACACAGGTAAGGGTAAAATAGTAAATAACCGCGCATAGTGGCTTAACTCATGTTTACGCATAGGATGCTGGGTAGTGCTAATAACGTTGAAGTCTTGCTCTTTGTTTTCACTTTCAAACAATGCATTCATAGAAGCAACAAAATGCCACTCTACCCACCATTTTTCTAATTGGTTTAAAATTGCTTTTTGTGAAGATTTTAAAGAGCCTAATGAAGATTCTATAAGCCTAAACAGCTCAACAATCGGATTAGGTTCTTGGTAAAGATAGGGAACTGGCACAGTAATAATGTCATAAAATAATTTATAAGCTGATTCTTTTAATTGCTGTAGTGAATAATCGTCTTCAAAAGTGAGATCGGACACTGTTTTTTCAGACGCATCAAGCACAAACGACTTAACCAAATGTGATTGCGAGGCGTAGTTCATATATTCATTCCATTGATTATATTTTAGTTTATTTATGTATCTGTATACTACTTAAGATATGGTAGGTAATCTAAAATGTAAAGTTTTGTTAATGAAGAATATTGCTGCGCAATTAAACACGACAAAAACAACTTATAAAGTATGAGGCCGCCAATAAAAACCATCCCTTTTCACTAGTCAAAAAACGAGTTAATTAAACACCAATCTATTTATTGCTCGCCATTGAGTGTAAAAAGTTACAACAAAATCTATTCAATCCCCCATCCTCTCTTTAAGCACCTGCAAAATACATGCTATAATCGCGGCCTTTCCTAGTTAACAGTAATCTGTATAAGCGAAATTATTCATGAGCGAAAATAGTCACATTAAAGTCATCGTTGGCATGTCCGGTGGTGTTGATTCTTCTGTATCTGCCTACTTGTTAAAACAGCAAGGGTATCAGGTCGAAGGCCTGTTTATGAAAAACTGGGAAGAAGATGACAATGATGAATATTGTGCCGCTGCTGAAGATTTAAAAGATGCACAAGCTGTATGTGATAAGTTAGGCATTGAACTTCATACCGTAAATTTTGCTGCTGAATACTGGGATAATGTATTCGAATACTTTTTAGCGGAATACAAAGCGGGTCGCACACCCAACCCAGATATCATGTGTAATAAAGAAATAAAATTTAAAGCGTTTTTAGAGTTTGCTGCGCAAGCGCTTGGTGCTGATTTTATTGCAACTGGGCATTATGTGCGCCGTGAGCTACGTGGTGATAAATATGTAATGTGCCGTGGTCTAGACGATAACAAAGATCAAAGCTACTTTTTATACACATTAAGCCATGAACATATTGCGCAAACACTATTTCCTGTGGGAGATATTGCCAAACCAGAAGTACGCCGTATTGCTGAAGAACAAGATTTAATTACCCATGATAAAAAAGACAGCACCGGTATTTGCTTTATTGGCGAGCGTAAATTCAAAGATTTCCTACAAAAATTTCTACCTGCACAACCAGGGGTAATTGAAGACACCGACGGTAACAATGTAGGTGAGCATGAAGGTTTGATGTATCACACCCTTGGTCAGCGTAAAGGTTTATTAATTGGTGGTATGAAAGAAGGTTCTGGCGAACCATGGTATGTGGTAGATAAAGATTTAGAGCGTAATGTTCTTGTTGTTGGTCAAGGTAAAGATCACCCTCGCCTATATAGTAACGGCCTTAATGCTAACCAATTACACTGGGTAGATCGTATTGGCCCGCAAGGCACCACTCGCTGCACCGTTAAAACTCGCTACCGTCAAGAAGACTTGAGCTGTACATTGCTCGTTGGCGAAGATGGTATGGCACGCGTGTTGTTTGATGAACCGCAAAAAGCCGTTACCCCAGGACAATCCGCCGTATTTTACGCTGATGAAGTCTGCTTAGGTGGTGGCATTATTGATTCGGTGATTAAGTAATGAATCAACATCAAGTCATGGCACTTGCTGCCATGTGTCAAGTAGCTAAACAAGTACAAAAGGTTGCTCAATACGGTCGTTGTGATGAGCACGATTTTTCGACGTTGTTATCAAGTATTGTGCAAACCTCACCCGCCTCCCCTGAGGATGTATACCAAGGCACACAAAATTTGCGTGATGGCTATAAAACATTAATGGCACAACTGAGTGCCGGTGCTCAAAAAGATGTTGAAATAGTTAAATACGTGGGGGGCTTGATGCAGTTAGAACGAGCCCTTAGCGCCAACAGTAAAAGTCTCAATGAATTAGGTAAACGTATTGATGATATTCATCGTCGTTTAGATCATTTTGCTATTACCGATGACAGTGTTGTTGCCGGTTTAGCAGATATATACTCGTCGGTGCTAAGCCCCCTTGGGCACCGAATCCAGGTTTATGGTAAACCCGAGTTATTAAAACAGCAACTCACTCAAAACAAAATCCGTGCGTTACTTTTAGCCGGTATTCGTAGTGCAGTGTTATGGCGACAAATGGGCGGCAAACGTCGTCATTTCTTTTTTGCAAAAAGAAAAATTCTCGCCATTGCTAAAACAAAAATTTAATTATCGTTCAAACTAAAATTTAGGAGTTATTATGGAGCTTTCAGCGTTAACGGCTATCTCTCCGGTTGATGGTCGCTACGGCAGCAAAACCACTGAACTACGCAGTATTTTTAGCGAATTTGGGTTAATCAAATACCGTGTAACCGTTGAAGTGCGTTGGTTGCAAGCGTTAGCTGCAGCAAGCGATATAACAGAAGTCCCAGCTTTAAGCGAGCAAGCAAACGGACTATTAAATGCTATCGTCGATAACTTCTGTGAAGCCGATGCGCAGCGTGTTAAAGACATTGAACGCACTACTAACCATGATGTAAAAGCTGTTGAATATCTACTAAAAGAAAAAGTAGCTGATAACGCTGAATTACATGCCATTAATGAATTTATTCACTTTGCATGTACCTCTGAAGATATCAACAATTTATCTCACGGTTTAATGTTAAGTGAAGCCCGTAACAATGTTATTTTACCTTATTGCGATGAGCTATTAAGCGCAATTAAAGAAAAAGCTATTGAATACAAAGCCATTCCAATGATGACACGTACGCATGGGCAACCTGCTACCCCATCAACAATGGGTAAAGAGTTTGCAAACGTATACATGCGTTTAAAGCGTCAACGTGACCAAATTGCACAAGTAGAAATGTTAGGCAAAGTAAATGGTGCTGTAGGTAACTACAATGCTCACCTAAGTGCTTACCCTGATTACGACTGGCATACTCACGCAGATAAATTTGTAACTAGCCTAGGTTTAACACTTAACCCGTTTACTACACAAATTGAACCGCATGACTATATTGCAGAGCTATTTGATGCAATTGCGCGTTTTAATACTATATTGCTAGATTTTGACCGCGACATGTGGGGCTACATTGCGCTTAATCACTTTAAGCAAAAAACCATTGCCGGTGAAATTGGCTCATCAACTATGCCTCATAAAGTGAACCCAATTGATTTCGAAAACTCAGAAGGTAACTTAGGCTTAGCCAATGCTATCTTTGGTCATTTAGCACAAAAACTACCGGTTTCTCGCTGGCAACGTGATTTAACTGACTCAACTGTATTACGTAATTTAGGTGTTGGTATGGGTTATGCTGTTATTGCATACCAATCAACACTTAAAGGTGTGAGCAAACTGGAAGTTAACGAGCAACGTTTAGCTGATGAGCTTGATCAAAATTGGGAGCTACTAGCAGAGCCAATTCAAACGGTAATGCGTAAATATGGTATTGAAAAGCCATATGAAAAGCTTAAAGATTTAACCCGTGGTAAACGTGTAAATCAAGAAATAATGGCTGATTTTATTGATGGTTTAGAATTACCAGACGCCGCAAAAGCAGAAATGAAAAAGCTAACACCTGCCAACTACATTGGTCGTGCTGTTGAGTTTATTGATGATTTAATTTAATAAATCAATACGACTAATAAAAAGCGAAAGGTCTCTGCCTTTCGCTTTTTTGTCATTTGGCTCTTAACGTTATAGGCATTCTATGTATCAACTAAAAATAAATGAATTATCTGAGCAAGCGTTTTTAAATCAATACTGGCAAAAAAAGCCACTATTAATCAAAGGAGGTTTTAGTGACTTTAAAGACCCTCTTGATGCCAATGAACTGGCAGGCCTTGCCATGGAAGACAGCATAGAATCGCGTATTATTACCAACCATAATCAGCAATGGCAATCCCACCAAGGACCATTTGAAGATTTTGAAATACTCACCGATGAGCATGCTACTTTATTAGTGCAAGCAGTCGATCATTGGCACCCAGAAGCCGCCCAATTACTTGAGCCATTTCGATTTATTCCTAACTGGCGAATAGATGATTTGATGATTAGCTACTCAACCCCTGGCGGCGGTGTTGGCCCACACTTAGACCAATATGATGTATTTATTATTCAAGGAGAAGGCAAACGCCATTGGCGTGTAGGCTTACCTGATGCCTCTTTAAAGCAATTTGCTCAAAATAAAAGCTTGCTACAAGTTGAAGCTTTCACTGCAGTGATTGATTGCGTTTTAGAGCCAGGTGACATTTTGTACATACCACCAGGTTGCCCTCATGAAGGCTATGCAATTGAAAATGCTTTAAATTACTCAGTCGGATTTAGAGCTCCTAACCAACAAGATCTCCTGTCTAGTTTTGCAGATCATATTATTGACACAGAGAGTGGCCAAAAACGGTATACGGATCATACCCTCACTCTTCGAGATTCAAAAGGTGAGCTTACACAAAGCGAAGTCGATAAAGTCAAAACATTAATGCAGGCTTTAATAGAAAACGACAGCTTATTTAAAAATTGGTTAGGAAACACTTTAAGTCAACCTAAGCACGATATGGATTTAGCGCCCGAAGAAACGCCGTTTAGTTCCGCTGAAATTATGCAACAACTTGAAAGTGATATGACATTTGAACGTCTTGGTGGCACGCGCGCAATTTACCAGTGTATGGAGAGTGAGCTGCTTTTAAGTGTTAATGGCGAAAACTACCCTTTACCGTTATCTGATTTAAAGGCTGTAAAACAGCTAACTGATTTTATTGAATTTGATACCAACACCTTAAATTCAACCACACCTAGCCTAGATTTTATCGAAACTTTTACTACACTGGTTAATGAGGGTATTTGGTTTAGCTAGGAGGAGGTCATGGTTTATACTGTTGACAAAGTTGATTGGCAAAGTGAAAAAGATCAACTTCAACAAATAAGAGAGCGCGTTTTCGTTTACGAATTACATATTCCAAAGAATATTGAATTTGATAACTTAGATGCGCTCGCTCAACATATTCTGGTTACCGATAATATGCACTCACCTGTTGCCACAGGTCGATTATGTAATGATGGGTTAATAGGAAGAATTGCCGTACTACCGCAGCATCGCAATCGCAACGTTTATAAATCACTGCTTAATTTCATTGTAAAGCTAGCCACAGAGCAAGGTATTGAGGCTGTTAGTATTAACTGTATTTTAAATGAAGTAGAACGATTCAAAAATAACGGGTTTACAGTGCAAGGACACGTTTTTATGGAGGCTGGCATTCCAAGGCAGCGGATGGAATGCCCTGTTACATGCTTTAAAACACGGCCGTTTACTTTAGTGCATTAACTAAAAAACGAGCCAATTGGCTCGTTTTTACTTTATTCTTGTCGATAATCTTTGAAAAACCGCTGCATTTTCATCATCGCACTGCTCAAGTCATCTTTATTAGGTAAAAACACTAATCTAAAATGATCGGGATCTGGCCAGTTGAATGCACGTCCATGGACTAATAATATTTTTTCTGCCTTTAACAAATCAAACATCATTTGTTCATCATTTTTAATATTAAACAGTTTAGTATCAACTTTAGGAAATGCATACAGCGCCCCTTTTGGCTTTTTACAGCTGATCCCCTCAATGGCGTTTAATCCACGCCAAGCAATATCTCGCTGCTCGTATAAGCGACCACCTGGGTCAATTAAACTGTCAATGGATTGTACTCCACCCAATGCTTGCTGAATGGCATATTGAGCAGGGACGTTCGCGCACAGGCGCATTGAAGCAAGAATATCTAAGCCTTTTATTAAATCAGTCATTAACGCTGTACGACCGCTTAACACCATCCAACCCATTCTAAGACCAGCGGCGCGATATGTCTTAGCTAAGCCGTTAAACGTAATAACAGGAATATCGTCGCACAATGCTCCAATAGAAGTGTGGGTAACGCCGTCGTATAGAATTTTCTCGTATATTTCATCGCTTAACAGTAAAAGCTTGTGCTCTCGGGCAATACTTATCAACTCTTCAAGCAAAGCGTCACTGTACACAGCGCCAGTAGGATTGTTAGGGTTTATTAACACCAATGCTTTAGTTTTCGAGGTGATTTTACTTTTAATATCATCAATATCAGGAAACCAATCTTGCTCTTCATCACATAAATAGTGAACAGGGTTACCGCCTGCTAACTTTACCGACGCAGTCCAAAGGGGATAATCGGGTGCAGGAATTAATACTTCATCGTCATTATTTAACAACGCTTGAGTGACCATTTGAATCAGTTCACTCACACCGTTACCAATGTAAATATTATCAACGTCTAAGTTGTGTAAACCACGCTGTTGGTAATGCTGATAAATAGCAACACGCGCAGAGTAAAGCCCTTTAGAATCACAATAGCCTTGAGCAGAATATAAATTACGGATAATGTCGCGGTGCATATCTTCTGGCATATCAAAACCAAACGCCGCGGGGTTACCAATATTAAGCTTAAGTACTTTTTGGCCCTCATCTTCCATTTTTTTAGCTTGCACTAAAACGGGGCCACGGATGTCATAACAGACGCCGTCTAATTTATGACTCTTTTTTATTTCTGACATTGTTACCTCTAAAGAGCAAGTTAGCCTTAAGACTAACTCAGTAAAGCCGTGAATTACTAGGGGAAATTAAGCGCTTAAAACTGAAAAAAATTCACGTTAACACTTTATTCTGTTCTTCATTAAACGGGTTTATCGCTGAGCGTGCCACTCATTTAATTTTGCTTGCGAGCCAGTAACTTGCGCCATTAAATTATTTGCTGCATCAACAGCCTGCTCGTCATTCCCATTATTTAAATTATATTCAATTAAACGTGCTACCTCGGCTAAACTTGCCGCTCCAAATTGAGCCGCATTTGATTTAAGGCTATGAGAATGGCGAATGGCGGCCTCTTTATCTTGACCGAGCGCTGCAATAGTTTCGTTCCCTAAGCGCTCAAATTCCGCACAACAAAATTCCAGCGTATCTGGAAATTGTTCACCTAATAGCGATTCCATACTTTCTAAAGCGGATTCGTCGATACTGATCTCTGTCATATTAATGCCCTTTAATGCGGTCCTGCGATTTCTCTTTCATCTCTTACTCTATATCTAAGCACAAAAAAAACCAACTTTATTAATACAAAAATGTATAATTACGCTAAATGTATTAATCAAATGGTTAGCTTATGGCACGTGCTCTTTGTGAACGCTGTAATTTTTCGCTAAGCACCTGTATTTGCAACGCAATAACCTGTGTTGATAACCAAACTCAGGTTATTGTTTTACAGCATCCCAGTGAAGCAAAAGTGAGCAAAAATACAGCTCAGTTATTGGCATTAAGTTTAACGCGATGCAAAATAATTAAAGGCGAAAATAATCAAGATTTCGCTTGCTTGCAAAAGCTACCAATCAGCTCGACCGTGTTACTCTACCCAAACGAGGATGCAATTGAGTTAGATGTAGCCAATAACAGTGAAAACGTACAACCGCTTACGCATTTAATAGTGATCGATGGAACATGGAATAAAGCCTTTAAAATCTTGCAATTAAATCCGCTATTACAACAGTTTAAAACAGTAAGCTTTCGCCATATTCCTACAAACCGCTATGCTATTCGTAAAGCCCCAAGGGCAGACAGTTTATCAACCCTAGAGGCCGTAGCGCATAGTTTATCGCTTATTGAAGCCCTAAACCCGGCACCCTTGTATGGTTTGTTAGATGAATTAATAACCAAACAAACCCAACATATGCCCGCTCACGTAAAAGCACGTTACCTGTAATTAAAAATGCAATTACCAATGCGTAATACCCCTTCTCGATTAAAGCGCGGATTTTCACGCCAAGGCCCTGACTATCGTTTTGACGACCAAGTTGATTTTAGCGATATTAGAACGACTTTCGGTTTTCGTTCAATGGTCGTTGGTAAGTGGGTGACTAAAGAAGAGCGCTTTATTAGTGCCAATTTAATTTATGATGCGCTAGCTGATTTAGCGCAAATTTTACATTTACCACCAACGGCAATTGGCCTTCGCGGTAAACTTAACTTTGCCTTTGGCCATGGCGGACAAAAAGGTGTGCAAGCACACTATAATGCTTATGACCAAACTCTCGCACTGGCAAAAAACGCAGGCGGCGGTGCTTTAGCCCATGAGTGGTTTCATGCATTCGATCATCATATTAGTGAGCATTTATTTAAATCAAAAACCCGCTTTGGTTTCGCCTCTAAGTTATGGCTGTCAAACTCTCCTGATTTGAGCCATCCACTTAATGATGCACTTAATCAATTTTATAAGCAGGTATTTTTAGCGCAAAACGGTGAAGATGCGAATGAATTTGTCCAACGCTGTATCGCGTTTGATAAGGCACACAAGCAGCAATACATGAGTATGCCAGAGGAGCTTGCAGCTCGCTGTTTTGAAGCCTGTATAAATCAGCATCAAATAATAAAAAATAGCTTCTTGGTCAGTGGCTTAAACAGTAATAATTTAATTTACCCTGAGCTTAGCCAAACGTTAAAAGCCAATGAAGCACTTAACCAATATTTTCAATTATTAGGTTACGCGCTTCATCAACAAGCATAGTAATCGTTTCTAAAAATCAGAATTACTATTTATCATCACTGATACGACTTGCCACCGCGCTATTTTGATCTTTATATTTTGCATCAACTCGGGTGTTATATGGGTTTTCACATGGGCCGGTGAGCGTTTCAAAGCTCATTGCACCAATCTTCATCATGGGTCTTAGCGCAAGCGGCAGTTTACCCGAGTTATAAAACTCTAAAACAATATTACCACTCCAACCTGGATCGATTCGGTGAGCGGTGACATGCACCATTAAACCTAAACGTGCCAGCGATGAGCGCCCATCTAACCAGCCAACAATGTCATCAGGTAACGTTACTTTTTCATAGGTTATTGCTAATGCAAGCTCGCCGGGGTGTAAAAAGAATGCTTCGCCATCGTCTAATACAATTTCGTCGCTCATGATTGACTCTAACGCTTTATTAAGCTGATCTTTTGGTCCACTTAAGTCAACGTAAGCAGCATTATGGGCATGAAAAGTTCTAAACTTATTACCCAAACGAAGATCTGCAGTCACCCCTGAAATCATTTCACTGGTTGGCGCTGGCTCAATAACAATCCGCCCATCGTTTAAATATTCTTTTATATGTGTATCTGAAAGTCTCATTTTTAATCTTCCGTAATCACAACTTCAATTGTGTTGTGATGTTGTTGATAATAAAGCGTACTGGCGATGAGCCGTGCAGCTGCACTGTAGGTTTCACTTATAGCAGCACTTGCATCATTGGCAATCAATTTACCTTGTTCAGAGGATTCTCTGATATTAATCGCAAGCGGAATATGCGAAAGCACAGGAACACCATGCTTCATGGCTAATTTTTGTGCGCCATCTTTACCGAATACATGATTAGCTTCGCCGCAATGTCCGCAAATGTAATGGCTCATATTTTCAATCAAACCAAGCACTGGCACGTTTACTTTATTAAACATAGCAATGCCTTTTTGCGCATCTGCCAGCGCTAAATCTTGTGGCGTAGTAACAATTACAGTGCCACTGGCAGGGACTTTTTGGCTCATGGTTAATTGAATATCGCCAGTGCCTGGGGGCATATCGACGATTAAGTAATCAAGCTCACCCCAATCGGTTTCATTTAATAGCTGACTAAGCGCGCCTGAGGCCATAGGACCGCGCCATACGGTAGCATCGTCGCTAGGCACTAAAAAGCCAATAGATTGCGCTTTAATGCCGTTAGCATTAAATGGTTGTAATTGCTTGTTGTCTTTAGTGACAGGCTCACTGCCTACCAAACCTAACAACATAGGTATAGAAGGACCATAAATGTCAGCATCTAAAATGCCGACTTTAGCGCCCTCATTTTTAAGCGAACCTGCAATGTTAACAGCCGTGGTTGACTTACCCACTCCGCCTTTACCTGAGGCCACTAAAATAATGTGCTTTATGGCTTTAAATTTTGCAGCCTCTTTAAGTGTCACCACCGCGCTTACATTTACTTCGGTTTTAAGTCGCTCGGTTAAAAATTTAGCAACATGTGGCATTTCAGATTGTGCTGCAAACGGAAGAGTGAGTTTAACAATAATTGATTTATCGGTGTTTTGAGTAATATCAGCGATAAAATCTTGCTCAATACCCACAGCGAAAGCGGCACTTCGATAGGCCGCTAAAGCAGAAATAATCGGTTGTTTTTGCACCGATTTAGCAGAGAATAGTTTCGACAGTCCAAACATAGCAATAAAATAGCGTTTCTTTGATGAAAAGTGCCACGGAATTATGTAACATTCAGGGCATTAACACCAGTCAATTAGTAAATATCCATAAGCAGTGTACTCTGTTACTACCGCGCTTATCGATAATGTAATAATTTTCATCTGTTCCTGACTAGGAACGCTTAATTCGGAATGATTATGGCACAGCGAAAGATCCTGATTACTAGCGCATTACCTTATGCCAATGGCCCTACCCATTTAGGGCATTTATTAGAGTATATTCAAACTGATATTTGGTCGCGTTTTCAAAAACTACAAGGCCACGAAGCATACTATGTGTGCGCCGATGATGCTCATGGCACACCTATTATGCTTAATGCGCAAAAGCAAGGGATCACGCCAGAGGAAATGGTTAAAAATGTTAGCATAGAACGCCAACGCGATTTTGCTGATTTTAATATCAAATTTGATAACTACCACAGTACTCACAGCCAAGAAAATAAAGAATTTAGTGAGCTTATTTATAACCGCCTTAATGATGCCGGTCATATTAAAAAGCACACTATTTCCCAGTTATTCGATCCAGAAAAAGGCATTTTTCTGCCAGACCGCTTTGTTACTGGCACCTGCCCTACCTGTAAATCAGAAGATCAAAACGGTGATAGCTGTGATGCCTGTGGCGCAACCTATAGCCCAACAGAGCTAATCAACCCACGCTCTGTTATGTCGGGTGCTGAGCCTATTTTAAAAGATTCTGAGCATTACTTTTTTGACTTACCCGCCTTTGAAGGCATGCTTAAAGAATGGCTACACTCTGGCACAATCCAACAAGAAATGGCGAATAAGCTAGATGAGTGGTTTGCCGATGGTCTTCAGCAATGGGATATTAGCCGTGATGCACCTTACTTTGGTTTTGAAATCCCAAACGCACCGGGTAAATATTTTTACGTATGGCTAGATGCGCCTATTGGTTATATGGCAAGTTTTAAAAACTTATGTGACAAACAAGACATCGACTTTGATGCGTTTTGGCAAGAAGGCTCTGACGCTGAGCTTTATCACTTCATTGGTAAAGATATCATTTATTTCCACAGCCTATTTTGGCCTGCGATGTTAGAAGGCGCTCAATTTAGAAAGCCTACTAACGTATTTGCCCATGGTTTTGTTACAGTTAATGGCGCAAAAATGTCTAAATCAAAAGGCACGTTTATTAAAGCGCGTACTTATTTAGATAACCTAGACCCAGAATTTTTACGTTATTACTACGCAGCTAAACTAAACAGTGGCATCACCGATTTAGACTTAAACCTTGAAGATTTTGCACAGCGTGTAAATTCAGACTTAGTGGGTAAAGTAGTTAATATTGCGAGCCGTTGTGCTGGCTTTATTACTAAAAAGTTTGACGGTAAGTTAAGCGACACGATTATGGAACCACAGCTACTTGCTGAGTTTCAAAACGCCTCAGCCACTATCACTGAACATTACGAAAATCGTGAATACAGTCGCGCAATCCGTGAGATTATGGCCCTTGCTGATAAAGCAAATCAATTTATTGATAATGCCGCGCCTTGGGTGCTTATTAAAGACGAGTCTAAGCAAGAAGAAGCGCATCAGGTATGTTCATTAGGACTTAACTTATTCCGCGTACTGATCACTTACTTAAAGCCTGTACTTCCTGGTATGGCCACAAATGTTGAAGCCTTCTTAAATGATGAGCTTACATGGCAAGGTGTGCAAACTGCACTAATAAGCCACCCTATCAATAAATTTAAGCCGTTAATGCAACGTGTTGAAATGGACAAAGTGAATAAAATGGTTGAAGAATCAAAAGAAAGCTTAATCGCTGAAAAAGACAAAATCGATCCTAATAGCCCACTGGCAAAAGAGCCTATTGCAGCTGAGATTGAATTTGATGACTTTGCAAAAATAGATTTACGCGTTGCTAAAATAGCTAAAGCAGAGCACGTAGAAGGCGCTGACAAATTGCTTAAGTTAACTCTTGATTTAGGCGGCGAAACACGCCAAGTATTTGCAGGTATTAAATCAGCCTACGCACCAGAAGACATCGAAGGAAAGCTAACTGTGATGGTCGCTAACCTTAAACCGCGTAAAATGCGCTTTGGAATGTCTGAAGGTATGGTACTTGCTGCAGGCCCTGGCGGTAAAGAAATATACATTCTTAACCCAGACGATGGTTCAGAGCCTGGTATGCGAGTAATGTAAGCACTGTGCTTGTTTAAAAAGCCGCTAAATATTTAGCGGCTTTTTTTATTGTTGACGTTATTTAGCTAAGGCGACTACTTTTGCCAAATGAATCACTAAGCATTGGGAGCTAATATATATAAACCAGTTTATATAGCGCACCTGAGGATAAAAACCTTGCCCTTGGTTACCATAAATCCAAAAAGCACCAATAATGGCATCAGCCAATGCAGCAAGTAAAAGCCCTAAGCTCACCCACATTATTGGTTTAGGTGCATAAAAACCACCATAAACAACAACCAACATCAGACCCATAAGTCCCACCGCAGTTACCACAACACTATAAAAACCTGTCATGGCTAAAATTGGTATACCAGCTCCATCAAGATACATAGAGGCGAGTGACATAAGACTTATCAACAATACCGCAACTATGAAACAGGTGCTTTTTAGTCGCGATATTGCTTGTTGCCTTTTATAGGCTAACACACAGGCTAAAAATAAAAGGCTGTAGCCAGGTGCAAACAATAAAATTGAATCAACTAAATAGTCATGCTTTATTAACGTTGCATAGCGGTGATAATGTTGGGATAGGTTAAAGTTAATCACATCCCCAACTGTACACAACATTAAAGCTGCGCTACAAAGAAGTGCTATAAAGCGTAACTGCCTATCTTTAAACTGGTGAAATACCCAAGTAGTCATTGCCACACTATTAAACATCAGTAAGCACAGCGAGCTCACTGTTAATAGCAATAAAATTTCTTTTTTGTCAGGTGTAATTAGCCCTACCAACAGCACAACTAAAGCACATAGCCAAGCAATAAAAGAAATGATCTGATGAGGGTGTTTTATAGATAACGAATTGATTGCACTAGCCAAGGTTTAAAATTAATAAACTTAATTTAGCAAATTATTATCGCTTAGGGTTTATTTTTATTATGCGCAGTTTGCATTTCTTTTTGTGTTTTTAGCCGACATTGTGCTAACTGCTCAAGTCGAATAGCTTTAATTGCCGCCAAAGGATCATCCACACTGAGTCCACCAGCATCATAGGTGTTTTGTTGATCTATCACTTTATTGTCATCTTGTTTAGTATGCATATTATTCTCACTTGGAACTGTTTATCGATTTTAGGCGCGCTACATCAAATAAAAAAGTGCTGAAACACTTTACGATTTAGTTGAAAAACACCTGTTCCTCTGTATATTAGAGATTACTAATATTGAGGAGTGTATTATGCGCATTATTTTACTTTTTTTCCAGTTTATTTATTTCATCCGCTGCTTTTGCTAGCAATACCGGCGAGGCACGACAAACCATCAAGGCATTTTCAACTGATTTAAAACAGGTACTCGTTAGTACTATGAAGCAAAGCGGCCCACTCGCGGCAATAAGTGTATGCAATACAGCAGCACCCGCTATTGCTTCACAACACAGCAACAGTCCTTGGCAAATTAGCCGCAGTGCTTTAAAAACTCGTAACTCAGATAATCAACCCGATGCATGGCTCAAAAATGTTTTATTAAACTTTGAACAACGTAAGCTCAATGGCGAGCCGGTAGCAAGCATAGAATATCAAGAGCAAAGACCGGATGGCTGGTATTTTGTAAAAGCGATCCCTACTCAAAAAGCGTGTTTGGCATGTCATGGCAGTGACATTGCCCCCGCAGTTTCTAAAAAAATAGCGACTTTATACCCTAATGATCAGGCAACTGATTTTAAATTGGGTGACATTCGTGGCGCATTTGTTGTTAAGAAAGCCATTGAAAATCACCAATGATAATCCGTTGACGATCAACTATTGAATTTTACCGCATCGGATGCAATACGTTTTTTACGCCTAACGTATAGAGTATGTGGCAGCATAAGTAATTGATTTAATAAAATAGCTAATACCAATGCAAACAACACTGCACTCGCGGTTAAAGGAATACCTAACTTAAAGTTATCAAGTGTATTTTGTAATCTGTCAAAGCGCTCTGGGGAGAACATATACAGCATTTTTTGCACTAAATTACCTTGTTCAAAAATAGCCATCCCTTTTTTTAAATCAGCAAATTGCAGTAATGTTTGTTGTTTTTGCTTTGCATCGGCTCTGACACTCGGTTCAGTGTTTGCTAAATGACGCTTTATCATTGCTTGTGTACTAGAAAAATTATATTGCTTTGCTGTATTTGCATAGCCATCAACTTGCCACTTGGTAGCATGATACAAGCCCGCTAAATGTTGTTGGTAATGATCACTCAGCTGCGGTAGTTGCAATGAAACAATAAAAGCGCAAGCAAATATTAATTTATCGAACAGGTTAACGATCATAATAATCCCTTGTGCTGCGTTTAATAAAAGTGACTACCGTTAACTATAACAGGTAGTCGCTTTAGTCTAAATACCATGCGCTGCTGCGCTGTTAATCTGCTTGGTGAAATTGACGATGTAGGGCGTGAACCTGTTCAACAAGTGCTGGTACGGGCCCATAAACAGCGACATTAGGAGCAACCGCTTCAATAGGTAACGGGTTAACCGGCGACTTAGTCATTTTGAGCTCGCTAAGCCAGCTAGTTAATTGCGCAGATGAACTCACATACATAATTCGACCTAAACCTACCCATGCGTGTGCTGCGGCGCACATAGGGCAATGCTCCCCTGAGGTATACACAGTAGCCCCAGCGCGTTGCTCAGGTGTCATATTATTTGCAGCCCAACGAGCAATTTCAAACTCAGGATGACGTGTATGATCGCCACCCGCAACACGGTTGCGATCTTCCATACATACATTTCCTTTAGCATCAACAAGCACAGAGCCAAACGGTTCATCGCCTGCTTCTAACGCCTCTTTAGCTAGCGCTACGCTGCGTTTTAAGTGCTCTAAATCAGTATCGTTCATAATCTGTAAACTCCTTTGACTATCACTTTTGGGGATATTTAGTAATGTGATCAGTTTTTCGACTGCGCTAACCATAACGCTTTGATCCCTGCTTTTGCAACACGTACATCCTCACTGCCATGAGCACCGCCAACTCCCACAGCCCCCACCACAGTATCGTTAATATAAATAGGCACCCCGCCATCCAGTATTAAAATGTTTTCATCTAAATAACGAAGGTCTGCTGGAATAGTGCCCTCTTTTATGCCTTTTGCTATAACTGCGGTTTCTCGCTTTTGCGAATTGGCGGTATAGGCTTTTTTATAACTGGCTCTAATAGTATGAACACCTGCAAAGTGGTCGCGAAGCACTGCAAGTGTTTGTCCTGATGCATCCACAACAGTAATAGAAACCGCTAAGTTATCTTTTTTAGCGGCAATAGCCGCCGCATTTACAATGCGCTGTGCCATATCACCCGTTAATTGTGCCACCATAGGAATAGTTTGCTGCTGTTGTTGATTAATAGTTACTTGAGTATCAGTTTGACCAGCAAAAGAAACGATTGATGAAAGAGAAGTAAATAGCGCAGTAAAAATAGCCCGTTTTTTCATATTGTTTTTCCACGTTTTAATTAAAAAATATAAAATACACAGACCGTATTGAGTGATAAAAGCTTTCATGTAATCACTAATTTACTTCACTATTTTCATTATGTAAGACGCATTTAATATCCATGCTAAATTTAGCTGCATTTAATAAATGATCGCCTCTTAGCAACACTGCGTAATATTTAACCGATACCTAATCAATTTAAAGGAAAGTAACATGTTTAAAAAAATAGCTTCTGTTCTGACTTTTGTATTTGCAAGTTTAACCCTTTCTACAGCAGCGCATGCCGATCACCATGGTATGAAAAAAGATATTGTTGATGTGGCTGCTGCCAATGGTTCGTTTTCAACCTTGGTTGCCGCTGTAAAAGCCGCTGGCCTAGTTGATACTTTAAAAGGTGAAGGGCCTTTTACTGTTTTTGCACCTACCGATGAGGCTTTTGCAAAACTACCCGCAGGAACCGTTGAAAATCTATTAAAGGCAGAAAATAAAGACAAGTTAGTAGCTATTCTTACTTACCATGTTGTATCGGGTAAAGTGATGGCTGCAGATGTGGTAACACTAACTAGTGCCGCCAGTGTGCAAGGTCAATCTGTAAATGTAGCAACTAATAATGGCGCTGTTATGATTAATGACGCAACAGTAGTTAAGGCCGATGTAAAGGCCACTAATGGTGTTATTCATGTAATTGATACCGTTTTGTTGCCAAAAGAGTAATATCTTTCATTTCTCAGCGGAGTAAAATATCTACTCCGCTCTTTGTACCTAGCATAAAGTATTAATACCTTTTTCTAAATGCCCTCTTTAATACTAGTGATTTTTACACTATATTAAAAGATAATTAAGCGTCTGTTAATATTGAGAAAGAGTTTGTGGAAACGAATAACAATAATACCACTGTTGAAGAGAAAGCAACGGAAGAGCAAAAGAAGTTTTTCCTCGATTTACTTCCTGGGAAATTAATTGATATACAATTTAACAACCCTATTCAGGTTCGCTTTAAGCTCACTTTAATCGGTTACGACACCGGTAAATATCTAATATTAAAATACCCTGCTCAAGCAGGTAAAAACGATTACAGCGATATCTTAGTTGAAGGAAAAGGGGCTATTGTCCGTTATATCATCGAAGATGAACGCGGTGAATGTGTGGCTTTTTCAACCAGCATATTAGCGATTTCATTTCGCCCTGAACGATTAATTTATTTAGCCTACCCTAAAAAAATTGAAAGCCGCCAGTTGCGGGAAACAAGTAGACTACCGACTCATATCCCAGCTAAAATTAGTTTAAGCAAAGCTGATACCGATGCCGATAGTAAAAGCTTATTGCACGGGTTAATCATTGATATTTCACCCAGCGGGTGCCGCTTTGCAATACATGTGAGTTCTGGATTTGTTGCACTTAAAAAACGTCAAGTATTTGTGCATATCCTGTCGCCTTTAGATAATAAGTCGGTGATAATTACGTCTTATATCAGAAATAACCAAATGAAAGGTAACCGCCTAAGTGTAGGTATTGAATTTGACGCATCAGAGCAAAGTAAACTTAACACGCTACTCGAAGCGTATTCAATTGATATAGATTAAAAAACACCACAAAAAACGAATTAAGGCTAACACCTTTATGGTTAACCTTGCTAACAGCAGTTCTATTACTCTAAAGGTTTTAAAAACCTCTCTGTTCTAGGTAAATAATAGTTATCGTGATCAAGCGATACAATCACACGCTCGGCTTTACCTAGTAGTTCATCACGTGGGATGAGCCCTATCACCCTTGAATCGGCACTATTGTCACGGTTATCACCCATGGCTAAATAGTAGTGTTCAGGAATTGTTATTTCGTCAAAGCTCGATAAACGTGATGGTGTATTGGCTACGCGGATTGAATGCTTATAACCATTTAAGTTTTCGATTTTATCTGAAGAAATCGTATTACTTAGCAAATTTGTGTAATTAAGCTTTTCGCCGTTGATTATTAGTTCATTATTTTCAAGCACAATAGTATCTCCAGGTACACCTATTACTCGCTTAATCAAACGGTTATCCGCCACCTTAGAATCAAATACAATAATATCGCCAGTTTGTGGGTCTGCCATTCTTAACAGGGATACATGCGTGAATGGTATACGTAAATCATACGCCATTTTATCGGTAAGGATTCGGTCGCCTTCTTCAATAGTCGGTTTCATTGAGCCTGTTGGTATTTCGTACCAATCGGCGACGGCACTACGAAACACACTCATTAAAATAATGAATACAATAGGGCCTGTTGATCTTTGCGGATTGGAATTTGTTCAAACAAGGGACGATTTAATCGCGGCGCGAGGTTTGTAACCTAGTGGGCTAAGTAAAAACCAAGTAACAAAGAGTTAATCGCTCCTTGGAAGAACCCTTTGGGCAATGGCTGTTTGGCATTGATGCTACGTTATCGCCTATTTATGGGGAATAACCACACCACATAGGCTCTGCCTTGCTTAAATACCAAACAGACTACTGCAAATTCAACCTTGAAAGGTTAACAGGCTCTAAGAACGATTGTTTTTCCAAAATTTATAAAGTCGCTTCATGTTTTTTCTCTGCTATAAGTTAAGTTTTTATCTGACTGTATAAACGCAGAGCCGTTCAAAATAGTGTGTAACAAAACATGTGCGAAGGGAACTGAAGAAGATAAGAGACATGCATATATCATGTCTCTAAAAGTTATTTACTGCTGATTTAACTTGTCTTTCGCTTCTTGTACTTTTGCAAAATCAAGCCCTAATTCATCAGTGGCTTCTTTAATCAAATGCGGTTGAGTCATCACTACAGCCATTAGTTGCTGAAGTTTTTCTGGTGGTATACCTAGCTCTTGCACTAATGCCATGGCCATCATCGGGTTTTGGGTAAATGCTTCAAACAACGCGGCTACTTTTTCATCACTGACGTTGTGCTCTTTTAATATTGCAATAATTGGATTCATTATTTGCCTTAATATTTTATAGTGTCACTAAATTATATGGGCGCACAGCCTAATTAACAATATTAATCCTGCTGTGCTCGTGTATCTCACTCAACCAGCAACACCACTTTACCGGAATTCTCGTTGCGCTCTAAAATAGCATGAGCCTCACTGGCTTGCTGCCATGACATGGTTTTATAAATATTAAAGTCATAGTTGTGGTTGGCAATATCATCATAAAAACGCGCTACAAAAGCATCTCTCAGAGCACGTTTAAACTCAATACTGCGATTACGTAGCGTTGATGCATGAAACGAAATCCGTTTTTGTAATAAGCGCGCAAAGTCCACCTCTGCAAAGCGCCCGTCTAAAAATGCCAGCATAACAATCTGACAATCCATTGCGGCCACCTTGGCATTTTTATTTAAATAGCTACCAGAAACAGGGTCAACAATTGCGTTTGCAGTTAGCTTATGTGATTTCATATAGTCAACAAAGTCGGTGGTTTTATAATTAATTACGTGGTCAGCCCCCAATCTTTTAGCATGTTCACATTTATCGTCCGAACCCGCGGTAATAACTACCTGCGCACCGGCACTCTTTGCCATTTGAATAGCTGCGCCACCAACACCACTGGCACCGGCATGAATAAGCGCCGTTTGCCCTGATTGTAATTTACCTAATTCAAATAGCGCACCAAAGGCAGTCAAATACACCTCACTTATGGCGGCACCTTGGGCCATAGAAATATGATCAGGTAATGCCATTAATTGCTGCGCATCCACCGCCACATATTCACTGTAAGCGCCACCTGCACATAAAGTAAAAATACGCTTACCTTGCCATTTTGGGTCTACCTCACTGCCAAGCTCACATACCGTGCCTGCACACTCCAGTCCTAAAATAGGGCTATCCCCTCCGGGAGCTGGATACTTACCTTGACGCTGCATACAATCAGCGCGATTGACTCCAATCGCCGCCACTTTTACCAGCACTTCATTGCTATTAATCTTCGGCTTATCAGTTTGCGAAAACGCTAACTGCTGATCTTGATGTGAAATGTACTGCATAAATCTCCTCGTATCCTTGAATTGGGTTTTATTGGATTTTATTTGATTTTTCGCCACACTTCGGCTTCAACTAGCTGACCATTTTCGGTAAGAGAATGATGCCATAAGTTTCCTGCAACTTTATAATCAAAAGCCATGGTTTTACCCATCAATGATGCAATATTGCCATACTTAAAGGTCTCAATAAATTGTCCATCGGTTAATTTATACTGGCCACCACCAGCATAACTAAATTGGCCATTTTTCTCTGTGATATAGCTAAAATGTGATGCGGTTACTAATTTGACTGAAGTTATCTCTGGGGCTTTAGCAGTGACAAACCCATTTTCTACCGCATATTTTCCTTGAACAAACTCCCACGTGCCTAATAAAGGGTTCGCAAACACTGAGCATGGCAATAAAGCTAAGCCAACGAATATAACAAATCTCATAATAATCCTTATCGTGTTAACTGTGCCTTAAGAAATCAACTCAGCGTTGATTTACTGACATAGTATTAAAACGCCAACTTTGCTTATAAGGATATACATCCGGAAGCTGGCCTTGCTTAATATTTTGCTGGGTCATTTGCCAGTACTTTGCCGTAAATAAATCACTATGATAATGATTAAAATGGCTAAAGGCGCTGCTACTAGCACTAAAAAACACCTTAAATTGACTCGGAAATATATCATTTTGGTCAATATCAAAATAGCTGTGTGAGCTTAATTCTTCTAACGCGTTGTGTGTATTTGGCACGTCTCTAAAATTGCAATCGGTAAGAGGGCAAATTTCATCATAATCATAAAATACCACTCGCCCCCAACGTGTTACGCCAAAGTTTTTCATCAACATATCACCGGCAAAAATATTGGCACTGGCAAGCTCTTTAATCGCTTTACCATAGTCAATCATCACCTGCTGCAGTGATTTATTATTACACTGGTTAATATACAAGTTGAGCGGTGTCATTTTTCGCTCAACGTAAACATGTTTAAGTATTAATGCTTTACCGGAAATAATTAAGCTATCACTAATGTGTTTTTTCATCTGTATTAGCAGTTCTTCACTAAAACGACTTAAATCAAATACAAGGTATCTAAATTCATGGGTGTCGACTAAACGCCCGACTCTGTCGGCTTGTTTTACAAAGTTATATTTATCTTTTACTTGTTGTTTAGTGGCTGTTTTTGGTGCACTAAACTTATCTTTTATCACCTTGTATACATAATCTAGGCCGTCAATGGTAAAAACCAACATCACCATACCTGGAGTCCCTGGCGCTAAATGATACGTGTATTCCTCGGGACTACTTTTAGTGGTATCCACTTTATAACGATAAAACTCGGTTTTGGCATGTTTGATAAAACCAATCGCATTGAATAATTCAAATCGTTGTTTGTGAGGCATTAATACACTGAGGTAATCAACGTAACGGGCAGGTTGGTCGGTATCTACCATAAAATACGTGCGTGCAAAGCCAAATAATAAACTAAGTTGATCAGCCCCCATCATTACTGCATCAATTGTAAGCCCATCGGGGGTATTTAAAATAGCAATTGCAAAGGGCATATTATCGCCATTTTTGGCAATACATCGCCCTATGACATAACATGCCTTATTGCGATAAAAATGCGAGTTAGCGTATTCAATATAACCGTCATTTAGGTTTATTAATTCGTATACTTGTCGACATTGCTGTTGAGCACCTTGTGTTAACGTTGTTTGTAGCTTAGCTAAATCACAAGTTAAATCTTTAAACGGTACTCTAAACACTTGCTCATTTAATAAGGTTTTAATCGCCTGATCAAATCCTGCGGTTAAAGAAATACGACTCACAAGCCCTTCATAGGAGCGTGGCTGCCCTCGGTATTTTGCTTTTAATACAAATAAGTGAACTGTGCGAATTTTTTTATCATCCCAAATAGCACCAAAGGTAGAATTAAAAAATGTATGCGCAATAGGCTGATTTTCATGTTCTTTTACCATTTCACCATAAATATTTTTAGCCCGTTGCCATGTTTGAGGGCAATTCAATTCATCATAAGCAATCACTCTAACCGCTTCACTTACTTGCTTTACTTGGCGTTCATACACTTGTAAGCGCTCTCGCATTGCTGCTTGCACTTCATGATACTGGCGTTGTTCAAAGCGACTTTGTGCCCCTAAGGTGATATTTAAAAATTGTGCAAACATAGCCTCAAAGCCTGCAAATACCGCTCGGGCTAATTTAGTGGCGACCATGGCTTGTATCGAATGATGTTGAAAGGTTAATGGCGTGCTTGGCATGATATAGGCGCTTCTATTTTTAGCAATTATGCAGATTATTTTTTATTAGAGGTTTACACCTTAGCAAGCACACTTTAATTTAGGTAATTAATACAGCAAATAAATAAAATTGATCATATGAATATAAGAAATGTCGACCTCAATCTACTCGTCTATTTAAATGTATTAATAGATGAAAAAAGCGTATCTAAAGCAGCTAATAAACTCGCGCTTACCCAACCTGCGATGAGTAATGCGTTAAAACGTTTAAGAGATTTATTTGATGACCCTTTGCTAGTGCGTGCAGCTGGCTCTATGACTCCCACCGCCAAAGCGCTGTCGCTTAAACCTGAAATTGAAGCACTGCTTAAAATGGCCGAAGAGATCACCCAACCAAGCGAGCAATTTGACCCAGCGACTGCACAAGTTACATTTCGTATTATGGCAAACGATTATTTAGAGTCGACCCTCATAGCCCCCTTTATTTGCGAGCAACTAACTAAAAACCCGGGCATTGACTTCGATGTACTTAGCCCCAGCGATGTAAACTTACAAGATATGGAAAAAGGCACCATTGATTTGGCAATAAATCGCTTTAATGGCCTGCCGCGCTCTTTTCATCAGGCTACTGTATGGCGAGATAACTATTGTTGTTTAACCCACCCAAATAATGCTTTTTTAACGGATGCTAACTTAAATCAATATCTACAAAGCGAACATATTTGGGTTAACCGAGCAGGCTGGGGGCCAGAGCCCGCGGTGACCAATAAATCAGGTAAACAGAAATTAGGCTGGGTAGATGAAGCTTTGTGGCAATTAGAGCAAACCCGTAAAATACGTGTATTTACTCGTCATTACATGATTGCCAGCTTGCTGTGTCAATCTGAGCAACTCATAGCAACGCTGCCGCGTCGTCAAGCAAAACTATTAACCAGTCACACTAATTTAGTGATTAGCCCAGTACCATTTCAAGTCGTGCCCATAGAAGTAAAAATGATTTGGAGCCCGTTATTACACCATACACCGGCGCATCAATGGCTTAGACGTGAGTTATTGGCGTTCGCAAATACAGTGGTTGATAGGTAAAACTTTAAAATATTGATTAAATCAATATCAGTTATTGAAAACAACAATTTCATTAATATTATACTTAGCGCTACAGTGAAGTTAAGCCAACAAACTAAGAGTAATAATTATGCAAACATCAGCAAGCTTCACACAACAAGACGGGTTATTCATTGATGCAAATTTACATCAATTCATTGAACAACAATTATGCCCAAATACACCGCTTGAGACGGGTCACGTTTACCAGTCACTTGCCACATTAGTTGATGAATTCGGCTGTAAATGTCGTAAAAATAAACATCAAGAAAACGATATTCTCGACGTAAACACTTTATTAAGTGCCTATCAACGTAAAAGCCATCCTCATTGCCATGTTGATGCACAAACAACTGCGGCCGTATTAGACGAATACTGTTGTCAAGTACCTGCCATTATTGTCGTTGCGTTAATGGATACCCTCAGCGGCACTGTATGTGATGAGCCAAGCGCACATGAGCTTTACCACAGAGCAGCAGAGCTAACAGAGCGCCCATGCGTTCATCGTCAAGCAACTACTAACGCTTCAGCAGCTTAAAATGCAGTCGTTTAAAAATGCTCGATAACCTTATTAGCAAACTGTTTGCAGCTTAAGGTTGTCGAGTTATGGCTTGATTGGGCCAAATCAAAAGTTACCTGCCCACTGGCAAATGTCATTTCTAAGGCGTTTTCGATTAAACACGCCGCTTCATTCCATCCCATATACTTTAGCATTAACACTGCACTTAATAAGCTACTACTTGGGTTTGCCTTATCTTGACCAGCTATTCGTTCAAACGTGCCATGGGTTGGCTCAAAAAACGCCACTTCGGTATTTAAATTGGCTGCAGGCATAATCCCTACTCCCCCCACTTGTGCACTGAGCATATCGGCTAAAAAGTCACCATTTTGATTGGTGGTAGCCACCACATCAAATTGCGCGGGATCCATTAAGCATTGCTGCAACATATTATCGGCAATCACTTCTTTAATAATCAAAGGGGGGAGATTGGTTCGTTGTATTTCAAGCCAACGCCCATTTTCATGTTCATTAGCATTGTATTCTTGTTTGGCAAGCGCAAAGCCCCAGCGTTTAAACGCGCCATCGGTAAACTTAAGAACATTACCTTTGTGCACTAACGTAATCGACTCCCTTTCGTTTTTAAGAGCATAATTAATGGCATAGCGTATTAACCGCTCTGACCCTTCTTTAGATATATTTTTAATCCCAATACCACACTCTTGAGTAAAACGAAGTCGGGTTACGCCCATTTCTTCACACAAAAAATCGAGCATTTTTTCACTTTCAACACTCCCCGCCTGCCATTCAATTCCTGAATATACGTCTTCACTGCTATCGCGCAGTACGGTAATGTTAGTGGTAAAGGGGTCTTTTAATGGCGAGGGTAAGGCACTAAAGCCTTTTATAGTGCGCATATTAACAAATAAATCCATTTCATGGCGAAGTGCAACATTAAGAGATCGAAATCCACCGCCTAGGGGAGTGGTTAGTGGGCCTTTAATCGCAATTTTGCATTCACGTACCGCATTAATGGTTTCTTGAGGGAACCAGTCGCCATCATAAAGCTTGGCAGCTTGTTCACCATTATAAACCTGCATCCAATGAATCTTTCTTCTTTTGCCATAACGATGCTCAATAGCAGCATCCACTACTTGGCGCATCACCGGCATCACATCTAGGCCAACTCCATCACCGTCAATGTAGGCAATAATAGGTTGTTCGGGTATATGCCACTGTCCTTGATCATCAATGTGAATATGTTCGCCATTGTCTGGCACCTTAATATGTTGATACTGCATACGTCCTCCTACAAGAGAATATATTTAAGCATGCATAACCCTACTTGTCTTCATAACAAAGCGTATAGCGGTTATTCAACGATAAAATGTAAAGTTTAAGGTGCTTTTTGAACGGTTAAAATAACGTCAATCGCATTGAGTAGAGCCTCAACTTGTTGAATGTCGAAAGCGTCAGGTGAAGACTTTAAGTTTGTTTCAAAATCAACAGCCTGTTGATACAGCGCTTGACACTCAAACATTCCAGCCGTTCCTTTGATCATATGTACGCTGCGTGCAAAACCCGTTATATCACCCTGCTCAAATTGAGACACTAACGTGTCTTTTTGTTTATTTAACCCTTTAATATATTCTTGCTTGAGTAGTGCAAATTCTTCATCGGGTAGCTTAATGTTTTCGCATATATCAATATCAAGGTAACTTGCAATTTTACTACTAAAACAACTTCTATCTATAGGCTTGGCAATATGATCAATAAAACCTTGTTTTAAATAGCGATCAATTTCATGCTTCATCGTGTTAGCAGTGAGCGCCACAATGGGTGTTGTTACCCCTGTTGCTTGCATAATATTAATTGCTTGCTCACCATCCATAATTGGCATTTGAATATCTAATAAAATTAAATCAAAGCTTTCATCCATCGCAGCTTGCGCTGCATCTCGACCATTTTCAACAGCAACAACGGTTAACCCCATCCGTTCTAAAATTCGCTTAATAAGCTGACGATTTTCTGGATGGTCTTCAGCCACAAGTACTCTACCCACTAAATTTCGCTGACTATTATTTAAAAATAGCTCTTTGGTTTGTGGTTTACGTATATCGTCAAATGCGTTAACCCATTGCGTATGTTCGGTTGTATTTAACTCCATAGTAAAGCAAAACTCACTACCCCTACCTACCACAGAAAATACAGTAATATCGCCATTTAGTTTATTTGCTAAGCTTTTTGATATATTTAAGCCAAGGCCGGTGCCACCGTATTTACGAGAAATTGACGAGTCAGCTTGGTGAAAGGGAGTAAATAGGTCTTTTTGCTCGCTTTCGGTCATACCAATACCGGTGTCTTCAACTTTAATTATTAGTTGCTTTTGATTGCAACTCACCGTCAGCATTATGTAGCCCTGGGTAGTAAATTTAAGTGCATTGGTTGCTAAATTTAATAATATTTGTCTAAGCCGAGTTGGATCTGAGACTATCCAATCAGGTAATGGGAATTGATAATCAACTTGAAATTTTAAGCCTTTATCGCGGATTTGCTTTCCCAGTAATGATTCAATTTCAGCAATAGTGGCAAACAAATCCGTTTCAACTAATTCTATCTCTAAACGGTTAGCCTCAATTTTCGACATATCCAAAATATCGTTAATTAAACCAAGTACATGACGACTATTTTGTAAAATCACCCTGATCCCATGATTTCTTTCATGAGGCTGTATATCACCTAAAATTATCCCATCAGCATAACCAATAATAGATGTCATTGGGGTACGAATTTCATGACTCATGTTAGCTAAAAATCGACTTTTGGCTTCACTTGCATCACGAAGCTCCTCCGCCAATTGTTGTAACTCTTGGGTGCGCAGCTCAACCTTGTGTTCCAAGTTTTTAGTCAGCCCAACATTCTGATGATGCAAAATGCTAAATTTATTTGCGACTGCAAAAGCAAGTAATACCGCATCGAGTGCTGTGCCAATAAGCCCAAGTAAATAGAGATCCATTTTTATCGGATCGATGAGTCCTAAATTGGTTAAATTGCCGACCATATTAGGAATGGCCATAGCCAAATAAGCGAGAACAAAATAGCGAGCCGGTTTAAAGCCACTGATCCAACTTCGTATACCAACAATCATACCTAATGATAAAGTCGCCGCTGTTACTAAAGTGGCCCAGATAAAGCCAAAACCAGGCCAAAGCATTGCAAATGGAGCACCTGCTGTCGCAATAATGCCTAAGTAAATAGATAATCGCGATAACCTAGGAGACGTCTCTTTTAATTTAAGTAAGCTGTTATAAAATAAAATATTTGTGATTGGAATTAAGGCGAAGCCTAACCAGTGAAAATGGGCGTTGTAAAAACCAAATATTTGATCCGGTATATGAAAAAACTGACTCCAAGCTAACACCCAGCAGGCCGTAAACATGGCGTAATATAGATGGGTTTTATCTCTATCACCCAAGTAAATAAGAAAGTTATATAAACCTAATGCAATGCCAACGCCAAAGCACAGCAGCATAATCATGTTGTCTGATGTTTTTTTTACAAAAAAATCGTCATAAGGTGAAAGCACTAATTTAGGGGGAGTATAAAAATATTCACTTTGAAATTTTGCAATTAACACATAGGAGCCATCAGGCGTAAGCTTCACTTTATTACCATAGTGAAAAGCAAACTCATTGGGATAAAGCCCCCCAGTTACATACTCCTTTATTGGCTCATCAAAGGTCGACATATCATAGATACGGGTTTCGATTTTTGAAAGTAGCGTGTTATACGGATAGAGCACCAGTTCATTTAAGTCAGTTTTATTTTCAAGTGCTATAACAAACCAAAAACTACCACCAAAAAAAGACGTTATTGATTGTGGCTGTTTATTTTCAAGCCACGTTTCAATTTCAGTATGGTTTCGGGGGAAAGCCCCATTCGCTCCCTGAAATACATGACCTTGACGGAGTAAATCAGTATCTTGTTGTTTTAAAGTATACGTAAAAGGAGCGAGTGTATCTGCCTGCGCTAAGTTGCTAAAGCACAAAAATGTACAATATAAAAATAGCTTTAGAACTGCCTTCATTGGCATACTTGGCACCTTAATTTAAAAACTGAAATTAAAACTGATAACTAACATCCAAACCAAAACGCCTGCCTTCACCTTTAAAGTCTTCAAGCATGCCGAGGAAAGAGCTTAAATCAAATTTTAAGTGACTATATTGCGTACCAAAAAGGTTTTTCCCCCAAATAGCAATCGCCCAGTTATCATGTTGATAATGTATGTTTGCGTTAAAAATACTATAGCCATCTTGCATCGCATAAGGGTTTTGATTCTGATCAAAATAATAGTCGGATTGATAATCAACTAATAATTGCGTTGTTAGTGGGTGATTAGCCAGCACGTGCGTGTATTCAATGCCTGCACTGAGATTCCATTTTGAGGTAAATGGTAAGCGATTATCAGTTAATGCGTTACCTAAAGGATCAACATATTCTTCAAACTCTGCATGGGGTATATAACCCATAGCAAACTTAACATTCAAATCATCGGTCATCCAATACTCAAAATCTGCCTCTAGGCCATATATAGTCGAGTCAGCCACATTTTCTAATAATTGAATAGGCGGGCTCTGTTCAGATACTGAAGGCTGATTCATAAACACTTGTTGATCATTATAATCATAATAAAAAACAGCCCAATTAAATCGCATGCCCAACTGTGGCCACCAAGACTTTGAGCCAATTTCATGTGAGTTCAACCGTTCTTTTTGATAATCAGCGAGCTGTGCTTGTTCAACTGATGATAAAAACCCACCGTTATAGCCTCCGCTTTTCGCGCCATTAGCAAATCGATAATAAGCATAGGTTGCATCATCCAGCTTAACGTTCACACCCAACTGACCAGAAATGCCATTGTCTGACTGCTCTCCCTGAACACGATAAAATGGCACCTTAACTCCGGTTAAATCGTTAGGATCTAAAATAATATTAAGTTGAGACGTTGAGTCGTAATCTAAAGACTCATAAGAATAACGAAGCCCAGCGGTAATTAGCCAATCTTGATTTAATTGATAGTCAAGTTGCGTAAACGCTGCAATGCTCTTTGTGTTTATTTCATTATCATAGAAAAAAGTAGCGGTTAAATCTGTCGATAAAATGCCTCGATAATCCCGTAAAATATCATTTACATTATCTTGAATAATAGACTCATCAGCATAGTAAATTCCCGTTGTAAGAAAATGCTCTGCGAGCTGAGATTGCAACCGAAATTCTTGCGTTACTAAATCAGTATTTAAACCTAAATTGCCTTCACATAACCGTGCTGGAGAGCCATCACAGTTAAAGGCATGATCACGCTTTAACTTGTTATAGCTAGTTAGTGAAATAAGCTCATTGTGTGAGTCCAACTGCCAATTTACATGGGCACTGATCCCCTTACCATCGGTTTTATGTGGCGAATTATTATTAACACTCACTGTATAAAAATCATCACTGCCATCATTAAATCCAAAGTTATCAAAACAGTTGGTTGAACCTGCTTGTGCTGGCGAGCACCGCTCTCCAGTCAGCGGATTAGCAATAACTCCAATACTGCCAACAGGCTGAACTATGCCATCCCAATCGGAAATATGCCCTTTTATCAACAACTGCACAGTGTCAAAGTCAGCTAAAAAAGATACTCGACCATTTGTTTGCCGCATGCCCGCGGTTGGTGAATCAGCAAAAATATTGTTTGTAGAATAATCATAATTTTGATGGTTTAGCGCAACACGAACGGCTGTGTTTTCTCCAATAGCTGAATTAAACATAGCATCAACACTGGTTGCATTATTATTAGCAACACCTGTACTTAAATAACCACTTTGTTCAAACTCAGGGCGTTTAGAGCGGATTAAAATAGCGCCGCCTGTAGAGTTACGACCAAATAAAGTTCCTTGAGGGCCACGCAAAATGTCAATTTGCTCAATATCAAATAAGTTAACAATTTGGTTACTGGCAGAGCCCACTGCTATTTCATCAACATACATAGCCACCGGCGATGTATTCGCGGTGTTGTAATCAACTAGCCCTACGCCACGAATATTAACCGCTGGCGGTGTACCTTCTGCTGCGTTTTGGCTAATTTTTAAATTAGGGGCAAATACAGATAACTCAGTCGAATCTTTAACATGTTGCGCTTTAAGATCATTCCCTTTTATTGTGCTTACAGAAATGCCGACTTCTTCAATTTTTTGCGCTCTTTTTTGCGCATAAACCTCGATGATTTCCATATTCGGTTGGTCATCATTTCCACCCTCTACAACTACTTTTGCCTGCAGTGGCAGTAAAAAGCCTGGTAAGCATACCAACCATAGGTTTTTATTAAGAAGCTTGCCTTTATTTTTCATTTCACGTGACCTTTACGCTTAACAAATGTAAACAATATGTTTAAGTATATACTAATCAACCAATTAAACTGTGCTGTAAAAATATTTTAATTTTTAATGGCGACAAATGTATTTTTCCAGCATTTGCGTGGATACTGCGCAAACATAGCAAATTAATATTTAAAGATAGCCTCAGGTTAGGATTATAGGAAAAGACAGACTGCCTAAATGAAAGTTTTATACTATTCAAAGTATTTTAATAAATTGCTTGCAAAGAAAAATGTTGTGACGTAATATTGCTGCTTGGCTATAAAAAGCCCTAGCGGTTAACCTCTTTACCCTGATCCAGTAAGCCCCGCAAAACGTATATTCAAAAGCTAAGTTATTGTACGGCGAGAACCCCTATTAATACCTTGATGATTTATTTTAATATCATCGTAAAAGTGTCATAAAGATCGTCAACACTGTAATGAAGCTAAACACAATGTGATTATTTATCATCTGTAATGTGCTTTAAGAAAAAGCCCAGAATAAATAACAAAAATAAAGTGAGTTTTATTATGTCATACAAATATAACGGATCTATGATCCAAATAGCACATCCAGTGCAATCAATTTCGGTTAACAAACATCGTGTAATCTTTAGTGATACACAGGGTTTGAAAAATGCGTTGTTTCAAAAAGCAAGCGATGCACGTCAATTTGTAAAATGGCTGAAAGCCAGCTAGTTATTCATAAGTTAAACACTTATAAATAAATTTAAAATGCCAGCATAAAGCTGGCATTTTACTTTTTGGGATATTATTGACTACACTTAAATTCATGTTTAATTATTCGTTGTAGTGTAAATGCAGTTTTCGTGGTTAATACTATTCGTCTGTGTATTTTTGAGCACAACGTGTGATGCCAGAACAATAAAATGGTTAACGCATGACTTTGCGCCCTATTACATTTTAAGCGGTCCGGATAAATCTCAGGGACGTGATGAAAGTATTATTTCGCTGTTAGAGCAACAACTCCCGCATATTAACTTTGAACGAGTCATTATCCCCTCTGGTAAAGTCATTCAGGAACTTGCAAACCAGCAATCTAATGCTTGTGCATTATCACTTTATAAAAACAAATACCGAGAAGAGCGTGTTTATTTCACGCATCAAAGCTCTACAGCAGGTCTTTCTCCCTCTATTGCCATGCATCAAAAGCTGAGTGCTGCGCTAGATATCGAAAGCAGTGAGTCGGTGTCATTAACTCATTTATTAGTGAAAAAACAACTCACCTTAGGTGTATCGATGAATCGCTCATACGGCAGCGAGATTGATAAAATAATTAATACCACACCTAATACAAACATCGTTATTAGACCCACTCGCGATACCCTGAGTACATTAACTTATATGCTTAATTTAGAGCGAATTGATATTTTGCTAGGTTATCCCAGTGAGCATTATTACTTAGCAAAAACGATGGGGTTTAGTGATAATTTAACGCAGCGTATGCTAACAGAAGCACCAAAAATTAGTTACGGTTATATTGGCTGCACTAAAAACGAGCAAGGCGCAGAAGATATTGCCACACTCAATCAGCAACTAAAAATGCTTAAACAAACTAAAGAATATAAGCAGGTATTAACTCGGTGGCTGCCGAATGATTTAAAGCCAAAACTGACTCTACATTTACAGTAAAAAGCTAAGCGCGATAGCGCTTAGCTTTAACTATAAAACGGTATTATTGACGAATACCTTCAATAAATAACCCAATATCAACATGCGTTGACGCAGGGCCTAAGTCGTAATCAATACCATAGTCGGCCAACTTTAAGCTGGTTTCACCTTCAAAACCAACACGGTAACCACCCCATGGATCTTGACCTTCACCAATTTTATCTATTTCAAAGCTAATTGTCTTTGTAACACCATGAAGGGTAAACTCACCGGTTACTGTCGCTTCTTCACCGTCTTGATCAAACTTAATGGCAGTGCTTTTAAAGCTAGCCTGTGGGTATTTGCTTACGTTTAAAAAATCACCACCGCGTAAGTGTTTATCTCGTTCGGCATGGTTTGAATCTAGGCTTGCTGTGTCGATATTTACACTGATTTGAGATGCGTTTGGATTTTTAGCGTCGTAGTTAAACTGCCCATCAAAGGTGTTAAAACGCCCGTGCAACCAGCTGTAACCTAAATGTTTAATTTTAAAATTAACAAAGGCATGTGCTCCTTTGGTATCAATAACATAGTCTGCAGCACTAGCATGGGTAGCTGTCATAAACATCGCTGCTGATAACGCTGAAGTTAATAGTAACTTTTTCATTTTAAGCTTCCTTTTGTAATTTGATCATTCTAATTAATGTTTTATCTTTATCTATAAAGTGGTGTTTTAACGCACCTAAAATATGCAGCACCACAAACCCGATCATTAAGCATGCGCTGTAATAATGGATCTGCCCTGCTATATCTGCCTGAGAATCAAAGGTAAAGTCGATGGCTTTTACATGAAACAAGCCAAACACTTCGATTGGTCGTCCATCAGCAGTAGAAATTAAATACCCAGACACCATAATGATAACTAAAAACAGATACATTAAAATATGTGCCGTTTGCGCGAGCTGGTTTAATTGTGTATTAGTGCCAATAGGGTTAGGTTTTACATTAAAACGACGCCATAAAAGTCTAAAAACAAATACAGCGGCTAAACTTAGCCCTATGCTTTTATGTAAATCTAATGAGCCTTTGTACCAGCTGTCGTAGTAAGTTAGCTCAACCATATATAAACCTAAACCAAACAAACCAAAGACGGTCAGCGCCATTAGCCAGTGCAAAAGTATAGCCACTAAGCCATAACCGGTTTTTGAGTTTTTAAACATTGCCTATTGCCAATCCCTAATCTAGTAATAGCATTACGATATAATGGATAACTGGCGATTAAAATAGCATATGCAAACACTCACCGTGCGTATACGCACAGTAAAGACAGTAAATTTAGTATAATTGCAATAAATCTAAGGAAGGTTAACTTTCTGCTGACTCGTTAAGAGACACATATACTTGGCTATCAGACTCAACTTGCAAGCACGCAATTAAGCCCTCTTTGATTAGTTCTAACATGGCGATAAAACTAACAACAACCCCACTACGCCCCTCTTCAAAGGTAAACAATTGAGTAAACGCAACGGGCGCTTTTGCTTGGGATAAAGTGTGTAAAATTAAACTCATACGTTCACGAGTTGACAGGGTTTCTGCACTAATTAAATGATGCTCAAATGTTTTAGCACGCGCCATTACGTCGCTTAGCGCTAACAATAGATCTTTGATTGCCAGTTCAGGTAAGGGTTGGTTTTTTTCTTCTAACTCTGGGAAAATTGCATTGGCGATAAATATATCGCGACCAACGCGGGGCAAAGAATCGATATTTTCGGCCGCTTTTTTAAATTGTTCGTACTCTTGTAGACGTTTTATAAGTTCGGCGCGGGGATCTTCCTCTTCTTCTAATTCTTCATGCACAGGCAGTAACAACCGCGACTTAATCTGCGCCAGCAATGCTGCCATTACAAGATATTCACCAGCAAGTTCTAACTGAAACTCACTCATCATTTCTACATATTTTACATACTGCTCAGTAATGCTAAATATTGATAATTCGAGAACATCTAACTTGTGCTTTTTAATTAAATAAAGCAACAGATCTAACGGGCCTTCAAAGGTTTCTAAAATAACTTCAAGCGCATCAGGGGGAATATATAAATCTTCAGGCTTTTCAACAACGGCTTTCCCATGCAAAAATGCCAGTGGCAGCTTTTGCTGCACTGGCATATCTGTAGATATTAACGAAACCGTCTCAGGCTGTTTCATTGTTATTCAAATGGAGCCGTATCACCGCAGCCTACACGTAAAATTTGAATATCGTCCTCTGATAAATCAATTACCGTGGTTGCTTGCTCTGTGAGGTATCCGCCGTGAATAATTAAATCGACATGCTTATCTAGGCGCTCCAAAATGTCATCTGGATCCGCTTGCGTGTATTCATCCCCCGGCAAAATAAGTGAGCATGACATTAATGGTTCACCTAATTCAGCAAGCAACGCACAGGCAATTGGGTGTTCAATAACACGAATACCTATGGTTTTTTTCTTATCGTTTAATAAGCGTTTAGGTACTTCTTTTGTGCCTTTAAAAATAAACGTATAGGGCCCTGGGGTATTATTTTTGATCAGCCTAAACATTTGGTTATCTACCCGAGCATAAGTAGAAAGCTCAGACAAATCGCGGCATACTAAAGTAAAATTATGGTGTTTTTCAATGCCGCGAATACGCTCTATGCGCTCTTTAGCTTGTTTGTTACCTAAATTACAGCCAATCGCATATCCCGAATCTGTTGGGTACACAACTACGCCGCCTTGCTTAATAATATCAACAGCTTGAGAGATTAGTCTAGGCTGTGGGTTATCCGGATGTATATGAAATAATTGACTCATAATGCAACTCCTTCGTGCTTTTCCCATGTTTGCCAAACCCCTTGGCAATCTTTAGGTAAGTATAAATTTTTTCCAAGTTCTAAATAACTAGTCGGAAAATGAAAATCAGAGCCTTGAGAGCAAAGCAAATCGTATTCTTGACTCAATAAGCCTAAAAACTGACGCTCACTCGGGGCCTGTTGCGGTTGGGCAACTTCCATTGCGTCACCGCCCACTGATTTAAATTCCACGAGTAGTTTACGCAACCATTTATTCGACATTTTATAGCTACTTGGGTGCGCTAAAACAGCCACTCCACCGGCGGCATGAATCGCTTTAATTGCTGTTTGCATATCACACCAGTTACTCGGTACGTAACCGGTTTTTCCTCGTCCTAGATACTTTTTAAATACCCCAGGAAAGTTTTTAGCCACACCTCGCGCAATTAAGGCTCGGGCAAAGTGAGCGCGAGTAATTTGCGCATTTTCAGCCAGCTCGCGGGCTTGTTGATAAATACCTTCAAAGCCATTTTTAGTTAATCGGTGGCCTATTTCAATTGCACGGGTTTCGCGCTTTTGCTGTTGCTCGGTGAGTAATGTATGCAAAGTGCTATCATTGGTATCAATATTTAGCCCAACAATATGAATTTCAAAACTCTCCCATTTAGTTGATATTTCAACCCCATTAATCAGTTTAAGCGGCAAGTTTTCGCGTTTGATAAAAGCCTGCGCAGGCTCAATTGCCGCCACAGTGTCGTGGTCGGTAATGGCAAATACATCAATTTTTTTATCGACTGCTCGCGCTAATAATTCCTCAACCGTTAAGTGTCCGTCTGAGTGCGTTGTATGGCTATGTAAGTCGTATTTTATCAAATGAAAACTACTTTAATTAATGGTTTAAGGGTGTTTCACACAGTATAACAAGTTTTTTAACGGAATTGTTTTAAATAAACACTTGACACAAAAGCAGTTGATACGTTTTACTGTAGCCACTTTTAGACATTAAAGAATAAATAACAATGAAAAATACAATTCAAAACATCATTTGGTGGTGGCACTCTTAAAACAAAGGGTGATGAATTGTCGTGTCTAAACAAAAAATTCTAACCCGCTACCATGCGGGTTTTTTTATCACTAAATTTTGCAATACAAGATTAACAGGAATTAAAAACATGAATAACGTAAACACTCTTACACATCATTGGTGGTGGCGCCTGGCATAGCGGGACGGTAATGGTCTATCTATAATTTAGACATCGTTATTCAAACCCCGCACTGCTTAGCATTGCGGGGTTTTATTTTTTTAGGGGATGAGGTTTGATTTTTAGTCATATAACAACAACACCAGGTGAAGTGACCAGCATAACGCAAGTAAGAGACTACATAAGTAGCCCACTTGCCTTGTATGCGGCACTTGATAAACCTAACTCACTATTGCTTGAATCTGCAGAAATAGATTCAAAAGATAGCGTAAAAAGCTTAATACTGGTTGATTGTGCATTGCGTATTGTTTGCCAAGGCAACCAAGTGAGCATCAGTGCACAATCAAACAACGGCCAACAACTACTTAACTATTTGCAGGCTAATGTACAAAACTGCGCTTCACAGTTAACCGATACCACACTCACACTTGAGTATCACCCAGCCGATGACACCATTGACCAAGCTAGCAAACTGATTGCAGATAACGCTTTTAGTGCACTACGCACTTGTTTAAATAGTATTAAAAGCACCACTGACAATCCGTTCTCAGTGTTTTTAGGCGGCGTATTTGCCTACGACATGGTGGCTAACTTTGAACAACTAACCGATGTACCCGACGGTGAAAACACCTGTCCAGACTACGTATTTTATTTAGCAGAAACACTGGTTGTTATTGATCATCAAAAACAAACAACCGAGTTAATTGGCAATGTGTTTAATGGCCCAGATGTTCACGCAAACTGTTTTGAAGTGGGCAAACAATTAGAACGCCTAAATACATTGTGCGACCACGCCGCAGATTTTAGTGCCCCAAGTCAAACGGGTGATTGCCCTGTAAATGTTGATATTAGTGATGAGCAATACTGCCAGCAAGTGATTAAGCTTAAACAACACATAGTTGATGGCGATATCTTTCAAGTGGTGCCCTCTCGTACTTTCTCATTGCCGTGCCCTGACTCATTACATGCTTATAGCCAGCTTAAAAAGCAAAACCCAAGCCCGTACATGTTTTACATGCGTGATGAAGATTTCTCATTATTTGGCGCTTCACCAGAGTCTGCGCTTAAGTATGAGGTGAAGTCTCAACAAGTTGAGGTTTATCCGATTGCAGGTACTCGTCCACGGGGTAAGTTTGCAAGTGGACAAATTAATCCCGATTTAGATAGCCGCATTGAACTTGAGCTCAGAAACGATCAAAAAGAACGTGCCGAGCATTTAATGCTGGTTGATTTAGCGCGTAACGACGTGGCTCGTATTAGCGTGCCTGGTACTCGCCATGCAAAAGAGCTATTAAAAGTAGACCGTTATTCACAAGTAATGCATTTAGTATCACGCGTAGTTGGAACATTAAAACCAGAACTAGATGCCCTGCATGCTTATCAAGCCTGTATGAACATGGGCACCTTAGTGGGTGCACCCAAAGTACGTGCGGCAGAATTAGTGCGTAAAACAGAAGGCAAACGTCGCGGTAGCTATGGTGGCGCGGTTGGTTATTTAACTGGTGACGGTGCCATGGACAGCTGTATTGTTATTCGTGCCGCCTTTGTTAAAAATAATATTGCTTATGTGCAGGCCGGTGCTGGGGTTGTATTTGATTCAGACCCAATGTCAGAGGCAAACGAAACGCGCGCTAAAGCCCAAGCGGTGATCACCGCAATTAAATCGACGTATAAGGCAGTATAAAATGAGTGAAGCACACCCTATTAAAATTTACTTTTTAGATAACTTTGACTCATTTAGCTACAACCTTGTCGATGAGCTAACAATGCTTGGGGCTGAGCTAGTGGTTTACCGAAACGACATTAGCGCAGAGGTCATATTCGAAAAAATGCAGGCAGAGCGTGGACAAGTACTGCTGGTATTATCACCAGGCCCTGGTGCACCAAGCGATGCAGGCTGCCTTATGGAATTAATTAACCTGTGTAAGGGTCAATTTCCAATGCTTGGTATTTGTTTAGGTCAACAAGCGCTAACACAAAGTTATGGCGGAGTAATCGGTCATGCTGGTGAAACCGTACATGGTAAGTCATCAATCATAGAATTAAATGATCACCCTGTATTTTACGGCATGGGTAGCACTATACCGGTGGCACGTTATCACTCATTAATGGCAACAAAAGTACCTGATAACTTAGCTGTTATTGCCAAGTATCAAGATATACCAATGGCTATTTATCATCATCAAGACAATGCACTGGGCTATCAATTCCACCCAGAGTCAATTTTAACGCCCAATGGCGCAATGCTACTGCAACAAAGCGTTGCTTATTTAACACGTGCGAAATAAAAGGAACATTATGACTAATCAATTACACAGCCCGCTTAATGTTCAACACGCTATTGAGCACATCATCACAAAGCAGTCACTTAGTTACGCGCAAGCAAAAGCGCTATTTGACCAAATTATGCAAGGCAATATGAGCGATATTGAACTCTCTGCGTTACTAATTGGCCTTAAAATGAAAGGTGAAGTAAGCGATGAGATTGCCGGTGCAGCCGCTTCAATGCGTGAAAATGCCGTTCCCTTTATCACTAATAAAACGCAACTTGCTGATAGTTGCGGTACCGGTGGCGATGGTTCAAACACTATAAATATTAGTACCACCGCCGCGATTGTAGCGGCAGCAGCTGGTATTAATATGGTAAAACATGGCAATCGCAGCGTGTCGAGTAATTCAGGGTCTGCTGATTTACTCAAAGCACTGGGGATCAATATCGATATGACTCCAGAGGTGGCTGCCCGTTGTTTAGAGAGCACAAATTTTACCTTTTTATTTGCACCGCGCTACCACAGTGGTGTGCGTCATGCGATGAACGTGCGTACCAGTTTAAAAACCCGAACTATTTTTAATATTCTTGGGCCACTGGCTAATCCAGCCGCTCCTGAGGTGCAATTACTGGGCGTGTACGATGAGTCTTTATGCATGCCTATGGCACAAACGCTTAATACTCTAGGCACTAAACGCGCTATGATAGTACACGGCTCCGGTACTGACGAAATCGCCTTACATGGCTCAACACAGGTTGTAGAGCTTAATAATGGCAAAATCACCCAGTACACACTCAGCCCAAGTGATTTTGACCTTGCAAACTATTCACTTGAACAATTAGCCGGTGAAGGCCCACAATACAACGCAAACGCCAGCCTTGCTATTTTACAAGGTAAAGGCACTGAGGCACACAACGCTGCTATTGTTGTTAATGTAGCCGCATTGCTGTACTTAACCGGCCAAGCACAATCGTTAAAACAAGGTGCGCAAATCACACACTCTTTATTACGTTCAGGCAAGGCCATGGACACACTAAATGCAATTATTGAGGTAAGTCATGGCTAATGTATTAGATAAAATTATTGCTGATAAAAAAATAGAACTCATTGAGCGTAAGGCGGCGCGCCCGCTGGAGAGCTTTAAACATCAAGCCAAACCAACAGAGCGTAGTTTTTACAAAGCTCTGGCAGCGCCAGGCACACAGTTTATTTTAGAATGCAAAAAAGCATCGCCCTCTAAGGGGTTGATTCGTCAGCCATTTGATTTAACAGAAATCACCCAAGCGTATAAGCAATATGCCACTTGTATGAGTGTACTAACTGACGAAAAGTACTTTCAAGGCAGTTTTGATTACCTTGAATTTGTGCGCAGCCAAGTAGAACAGCCGCTTATTTGTAAAGACTTTTTTATTGATGAGTACCAAGTTTATATGGCACGTATATATGGCGGCGACGCTATTTTACTGATGCTATCAGTGCTTGACGATCAGCAATACAAAGCACTGCATGCCGTTGCCGACTCGTTAAATATGTCGGTGCTAACTGAAGTAAGTAACGAAGCAGAAGTGCACCGTGCGCTGGCACTTGATGCGCAAATAATTGGCATCAATAATCGCGATTTGCGCGACTTAAGCACCGACTTAGCCACTACAGAACGACTACGTAAGCTTATTCCTAGTAATAAAGTGGTTATTTCTGAGTCAGGTATTTACACCCATCAAGATGTAAAACGCTTAGCCCCTTTATGCAATGGCTTTTTAATTGGCAGCTCATTAATGGCTGAAGCTGATTTATTACAAGCATGCCGCCGCGTAATATTAGGCGAGAACAAAGTGTGCGGTTTAACCCGTAATCAAGACGCTATGGCAGCCTATAACAATGGCGCTGTGTATGGCGGGCTGATTTTTTACCCTAAATCCCCCCGCTTTGTCGATTTGGATTGCGCCAAAGAAATCAGCCAAAGTGCGCCTTTAAAATTTGTCGGTGTATTTGTTAATGCCGCTATATCTGACGTGGCTGAACACGTTAAACAACTTAAATTATCAGCCGTTCAATTACATGGCCAAGAAGATGAACAATACATTGCGTCGTTACGTAATGAATTACCACGTAATTGTGAAATTTGGAAAGCACAGGCGATAAAAGATGTTTTACCACAACCTGTTGCAGGCGCAGATCGCCATTTATACGACACCCACAGTGATTCACAGGCTGGCGGCACAGGCAAAACATTCGATTGGTCGGTGCTTCGCGATGCAACGACCCCCTTTATGCTTGCTGGCGGCTTAAACCCAGACAATATTAGCGATGCACTTTTTCAAGGTGCTCTTGGACTTGATTTAAATTCAGGTGTTGAAGAGTCTCCAGGGAAAAAGTGTGCAAACAAACTACATCATGCTTTTACAAGTATCAGAAATTATTGAGGTTAAAATGCAAAATCCAGCTTATTTTGGCGAGTTTGGCGGTATGTTTGTACCGGAACTGCTTGTCCCTGCGCTTAAGCAGTTAGAAAACGAATTTAATAAAGCACAAAAAGATCCTGAGTTTCAGGCAGAGCTAAGTAAATTACTTAACGAGTATGCGGGTCGCCCTACGCCGCTTACGCTAACGCGTAACTTAGTTAAAAACCCAAAAGTAAAACTGTACTTAAAGCGTGAAGATTTACTACACGGTGGTGCGCACAAAACAAACCAAGTATTAGGCCAAGCACTGCTTACCAAACGCATGGGTAAAAAAGAAGTCATAGCAGAAACCGGCGCCGGCCAACATGGTGTAGCCACTGCACTTGCCTGTGCATTGCTTGGCTTAAAATGCCGTATTTACATGGGTGCAAAAGATGTTGAACGCCAGCAGCCAAACGTATTTAGAATGAAACTCATGGGTGCTGAAGTTATTCCAGTAACGGCAGGCTCGGGCACATTAAAAGATGCGGTTAATGAAGCGTTACGTGACTGGTCAGCAAATTATCAAGACGCTCATTACCTTTTAGGTACAGCCGCGGGTCCTCACCCATTCCCGACTATTGTACGTGAATATCAAAAAATAATTGGTGAAGAAGCAAAACAACAAGTACTTAAAGCCGAAGGCCGTTTGCCTGATGCGGTTATTGCGTGTGTAGGCGGTGGGTCAAACGCCATTGGTATGTTTACCGATTTTATTGATGAGCCAAGCGTTAAGCTTATTGGCGTTGAACCTGCAGGTAAAGGGTTAGACACGCACGAGCATGGCGCAACCATCTGTAAGGGAACAAAAGGTATTTTGCACGGTACTTACACTTATATTATGCAAAATACAGATGGTCAAATTGAAGAGTCTTACTCTGTATCGGCGGGACTAGATTACCCTGCTGTAGGGCCACAACATGCCTTTTTACACGAAACGGGCCGTGCTCAATATGTAGGTATTACCGACACCAAAGCACTTGATGCCTTTCAAGCATTGGCTAAACACGAAGGGATTATTCCTGCGCTTGAATCAAGTCATGCGCTAGCCTACGCCCTCGAATATGCAGAAGAGCAAACGCAGGACAGTATTATTGTTATTAATTTAAGTGGTCGTGGCGATAAAGATTTAGCCCACGTACACAAGGTATTATCAGAGGAAGGTCAACTATGAGCCAAGTAAAAACTGACCGTTACGGACAAATGTTTGCCGCACTAAAAGAGCAAAACCAAGGTGCGTTTGTACCGTTTGTGACCATTGGCGATCCGGGTAAAGCGCAAAGCATCGAAATTATTAAAAGCTTAATTGATGGCGGCGCTGACGGACTGGAATTGGGTATTCCGTTTTCAGATCCGATTGCCGACGGCCCTGTTATTCAAAAGGCCAATATTCGTGCTTTAGATGTACACATTAATACACAAGATTGTTTTGATATTATTAAAGAAATACGCCAGTACAATGCCGATATTCCAATTGGCTTATTGTTGTATTCAAACTTAATATTTAAACGTGGCTTAGAAAAATTTTACACTGATGCAAAAGCAGTAGGCGTTGACTCTATTTTGGTGGCTGATGTGCCATTGCACGAGTCGAAAATGTTTAGAAAAGCCGCCATGGCCAATGGTATAGACCCAATTTTTATCGCCACGCCGAACGCCAGTGACGATACGCTACGTGAGTGTGCATCGTACGGTCGCGGTTACACTTACTTACTGTCTCGTGCAGGGGTAACAGGCACCGATACTAAAGCACAAATGCCTGCAACAAACGTGGTTTCGCGCTTACAAGAGTACCACAGTGCGCCTGCATTATTAGGTTTTGGTATTTCAACACCTGATGATGTAAAAGCGGCGCTTAAAGCCGGTGCTGCGGGGGCAATTTCAGGCTCTGCAGTCGTAAAAATCATTGAAGCAAACTTAAATGATTTAGATGCAATGACCACCCAATTAAAAACATTTGTAAGTGAGATGAAAGCCGCAACAGCGCTTTAATCAACGATTTTTTAACCACTAAAAAAGGGCATGTAACATGCCCTTTTTTTGAAGCGCTAACTTAATGCGCTTGATGCTTACCCTCAAGGATCTCTTCAATAAATTTAGCATTAAACGCGTCTAAATCTGCAGGGCTGCGGCTAGTCACTAAGCCTTGATCAACACAAACCTCTTGGTCAACCCAGTTAGCACCCGCATTAATTAAATCGCTTTTAATGCTAGGATACGAAGTAACTTTTTTGTCTCTGAGCTTATTAATTTCAGCGAGTAACCACGGCGCATGACATATAGCGGCAACGGGTTTGTTTTTCTTTGCCCCAAAAAAGCCGTCTACAAATGCCTTAGCGTCCGAGTCTTGGCGTAAGCTATCGGGGTTAAACAAACCACCAGGCAGTAAAAGCGCATCGTAATCGGCGGCATTTGCATTGGCAGCTAATTTATCAACGGTTACTTTTTCACCCCAATTGTCTTCATTCCATGCGGTGATCTGCCCTTCTTTAATAGAAACAACCTCAATATTGGCGCCCGCTTCAAGTAAAGCAGCCTGTGGCGAGAGTAACTCGCTTTGCTCAAATCCATCGGTGGCTAATATGGCAATTTTTTTACCTTGTAAACGATTACTGTTATGTAAGTTACTCATTAAATACTCCTTATTTCATTCAATACATAACTGTATTTGCATATCACATACCAAATATAACACGCTGAATATAATAAGATTTTATAAATATGAATAAGCCAGCAATGTAAATTATTTACACTGATTGCAGATACTACAGGCAAAGGTAATAAAGCAAAGAGCCTGTAAGCTAAATGTTGGCTTTTGGGGAAGATGCGAACTTACAGGCACTAAAGTTTAAAATTAAAGGCGCTCTTTTAACGCTTTTGCTGGTTTAAATACGGCTTTATTAGCCCCTTGTATTTCAATCGCTTCACCAGTTTGTGGATTACGACCAGTACGCGCTGGGTAATAGCTTAGTGCAAAAGTGCCAAAGCCTGATATTTGTACCTGATCGCCTTCAGACAATGACTTTGTAATCACTTTTTGTAAGCTGGTTAACGCAGCTTGTGCGTCTTTTTTTGTTAATTCACTCGCATCCGCAATGGCTGCAACCAGTTCTGCTTTATTCATTTTTTGCTCCTAAATACACGCCTAGGCTTAAACCCATTAGCGTGGCAATACAATGATGTAAAAATAAAAGCAGGCAGGCTAAGGGTTGCAAGGGGGTAAGTCAACCTTAACCGAGGGCTAAGAGCCTTAGTAAGAGTCAGTGGGTTTAAATATAATCAGCTTGGCTGTTTTATGGTCATAAAGATGACTTAATCGTTTGCTAGGGTGAGATAAAAATCACCGTGAGCAAACGTGAACGCTAATCAATATCGCTGGTTTGAATTTGCCTTTATTTTTATTATTCTGCCTTTAATTGGCTTTAATATTCGCCAATATTTATCTAACTGGCTTATTCCGGCACTGATCATCCTCATGAGTGTGTGTTGTATGTTGCTACTAAACGACACTCACTTTAAACGTTTTAGATTAACTAGCTTGGGGCAGTTTTCTGCTGTGAAGCGCCGTATGTTTAGCTTTTTCTTTATTGGCGCGTTATTTTCGGGGGTATTTTACAACTTACTTTACCAAGGACAATGGTTTACTTTACCTCGAGAAAACCTCGCCGACTGGCTGATGCTATTACTGCTCTACCCTTTATTGTCGGTGATCCCGCAAGAATTAATATTCAGAACCTACTTTTTTCATCGTTATAAACGCATTATGCCCAGTAAATGGCTACGCATTATTGTCAGTGCGAGTGTATTTGCACTGGCACATATTGTTTACGCTAATTCGGTTGCAGTAAGTTTATCGTTTATAGGCGGGTTACTATTTGCTTATACCTACGCACAAAGCCGCTCAACCTTTGCCTGTGTTCTTGAGCACAGTTTATGGGGCATATGGATGTTTACCCTAGGAATGGGTGACTATTTAGACTCTGGTGCATTAAATTAACGAAAAGCAATAAAAAAGCCGCGACAAGCGCGGCTTATTTAGATTTAGTTTAAATTAAAAACCAAAAATACTGATATCAAAAAACTTCGTTGCAACGGTATTTACAAAAATGATTAATAATATCGCTGGAATAAAGGTTTGCAGTGAAAAATTAACGTACTTTTCCATAAAGCTATTAGCATAATTAGGAGAGCCCTGTCTTAGCTCTTCGCTTAAGCGAACTTTTTTCCATTTATACATTACAAATAAACACACCATTAAACCATTTAAAGGCAATATGGTGTCGTAGAATACGTCATAAACAATATCAAAAAAGCTCTTATTGCCACTACCGTAGCTAGTAAAGGTAGTTAGGCTGTCAATCATACCAAACGACATAATACACAAAATAGTTAATATACCAGTTGATAAAGTAAGTATACCAAGCGCTTTTTTACGGCTAATGCCTTTACGGTCGCTTAGTGTTGCAGTTGGTACTTCAACAATAGATACCAATGATGTGATCGCAGCAAAAAATACCAATAAGAAGAAAATAAATGCCACGGCTGATGCGCCAAAGTAACCAATATCATTTTGTAGCGCTAATAAGATTTTTGGAAGATAGACAAAAATCATTGAAACTGACGAGTCAGATAACTTAGCCGGATCGGTATTTGGGTCAAAGCTAAAAATAGCCGGTAACACCATTAAGCCTGCTACAAACGCAACCAGTGAGTCGGTAATAGCGACCATTTTAGCACTGCCTACAATGTCATCTTTTTTCGAAATATAAGAGGCATAGGTAATTAAAATACCCATACCTAACGACAATGAGAAAAACGCTTGGCTCAGTGCACCGTTAAGCACGCTGGCATTCATTTTACTAAAATCAGGAATAATGTAGTACTTAACACCCGCCATTGCGTTATCAAGGGTGAGTACATAACCCACCAGTATAATTAGCATGACAAACAAAGCAGGCATTAAAAATTTAGCCGCTTTTTCTATGCCGTCTTTTACACCACCGACCAAAATAAGGTTAACAATAACCACAACCAGTGCCATATAACCAAACACGGTGTAGCTATTTATAAACTCACCAAAATGCCCAGGGTTTGCCAGCATATCTAAATTACCCAGTGCGGTTTGGCTTAAGTAACCAAAAATCCACACCGTGATCACCATATAAAAAACAGCAATCATAAATGGCGTTAATACTGCTAAAAAGCCAGCAAACTTCCATTTTTTGTCGTTATTAGCTAATACCTTGTATGCACCAAGCGGGTCTTTTTGTGCATGACGACCCATGGCCATTTCGGCCATCATTACAGGTAAACAAATGAATGCGACGAACAAAGCATAGACGAGCAAAAATGCACCACCGCCATTCTTAGTCGCAGAAACTGGAAAGCCTACTAAGTTACCAATACCCACAGCAGAACCTGCCGCTGCCAATATAAATCCTAAGCGGGAGCTAAAGTGCTCTCTATTTTCACTCATGTAATAACCTTGTTATTATTTATCTTATCCAAGGGACTCTACCAGTGTTACGCAACGCTTTTCAAGCAATTACCGTGTAAAAAAACATTCTTGCTGTAAACATCGCCATAAACACTTTTAATTCACCATTTATCAACGCTATGCTAGTATGCAGTTAATTAAATTTAACAAGTTTTGAGAGTATTTTTATGTTGTATATGATTTATTCAACAGACGTCCAAAATAGTTTAGAGCACCGTAAAGCGGCACGCCCAGCTCATTTAGCGCGCTTACAAATCCTAGAAGACGAAGGCCGACTATTAACCGCAGGCCCTCTTCCGGCCATTGATAGTGAAGACCCTCAAGACGCAGGTTTTACGGGTTCTTTAGTGATTGCTCAATTTAATTCTTTAGAAGACGCCAGAGAATGGGCCGCAGATGATCCCTATGTTGCCGGTGGCGTATATGAAAATTCTATCGTTAAACCATTTAAAAAAGTGTTCCCTGCTTAATTAAACTGTGACCCCTGTTTAACTGCAACCAGTAATTCAGGGTTTGTTCACTCATTTTTAATTAAACTTTGCCTTATAAAAACTTAAATACACGTCGTGGTATGAAAGTTTTAGTGGCTTAGTTTCTAAGCTAAGCAGGTCTGTTCTAGGAGTTTCGCAATGCGTGTATTATTAATACTCAACTTAATCGCGGTAATGTGTTTGGCTAATTTTGCCCATGCAAACAATACCAAAAGCAAAGCCGATAAAGTTGAGGTAAGCAAAAAGAAAGCTGTAATACTTGCAAAACAAACTACAGACGGTACAACGTTAAAAATTTCTGAAGAAACACTTTTTTTTACTGTACGAATCTTAAAAGCTGACGGCCACGTCGTCGATTTGAAAATAAACAAGAAAACTGGCGAAGTGAAAAAGGATTAACCAATGCGAATTTTAGTAATAGAAGATGATTTACATTTGGCAGACAACCTGCGCAATGCATTAGAAAAAGAGCGTTACAGCGTTGATTTATGTCACGACGGTGAGGCTGGCCTTTTTCACATCACTGAATACCCTTTAGACATGGCTGTAGTTGATTTAGGCCTACCTAAAATAGACGGTATTGAGTTAATAAACAAAGCACGTGCCCAAGGGGTGACTATTCCTATTTTGATTTTAACCGCGCGCGATCGCTGGCAAGACAAAGTAGAAGGCCTAGATGCCGGTGCCGATGACTATCTAACTAAGCCATTTCATGTGGAAGAGCTAATTGCTCGCTGTAATGCGCTTATTCGTCGCAGTGCAGGTAAAGCAAACCCTGAAATGACAGCAGGCCCTATTAAAATTCATACCCGTTCACAACAAGTATGGGTAAACGACAAAGAGCTAAGCTTAACTGCGTATGAGTACAAAGTACTTGAATACTTAATGGTTAACCCGCAAAAAGTAATTTCAAAGTCTGAGTTAACAGAACATATTTATGACCAAGATTTCGATCTTGATTCAAACGTCATTGAAGTGTTTGTATTGCGTTTACGTAAAAAGCTCGACCCAGATGGCGTGCTTAACCCAGTGGAAACATTACGCGGACGTGGTTACAGGCTAAAAAGCCAGTGGTAGCACCGCAAATTTCGTTAAAAATAAGGCAAGGTTTTATCCTTGTCTTTGTTTTGTTAGTCGCCCTACCCATTTTGTTTTACTCTATAGGTAAGGCATATTATGCGTCACTTGTTGATGCCACCGAAAAAAACCTCGAAGCACACCTGTATTCACTTATTTCCGAAGTTGATTTTACCGAGCGCGGTATTATTATGCCCAGCTCTATATTAACCCCCGAACTCAACAATTTAAACTCAGACACCTACGCCATGATATACCGTGACGACGTGCCTATTTGGCATTCTGAGTCGGCGGTTAACGTTAACTTTGTGCCCCAATATATAGAGCCCAAAGCAGGCGCCGCCGACTTTAGACGTGTGGTTTATAACAACACCGCCTATTGGCAGTTAAGTTTGACGGTAATACTTAATAATATTGACCAATCAGAGCAAGCTCGCTTTATTTTATTAAAACGTAACGACGCCCTACTGCGTTTAATGGACGGCTTTAAACAAACCTTAGTCGATTGGATGTTTATAATGGGGATTGCCATTGCAGGTTTAATGGCCATTGGTTTTATTTGGAGTGCACGACCTCTGCAGCGCCTAGATAAAGAAATAAAAGCCATTGAATCAGGCGATATTCAAGAAATTAAAGGCTTATACCCCGTTGAACTGCAAACGATTAAAGCCGACCTAAATTTACTGTTAGAGTCGCAGCAACGTCAAAAAGAACGATACCGCGCCTCTCTTAGCGATTTAGCCCATGCACTTAAAACGCCGTTAGCTGTTTTAAAATCAAGCCCACTCGCTAACGATGCAGATGCACAAGAACAACTCGACAGAATTAATGTGATGATCGAGCACCAATTAAAACGTGCCGCCACGGGTGCTTCCGATACATGGAAAAAGCAAACCACTATCAAACCAGTTATCGATTCTATCTTAAGCGCAATGAGTAAAGTATACCGCGATAAAGACATTATATTTAACTGCCAAGTGAACGATAAAGATTACTTTTTAGGTGATAAAACCGATTTAATGGAGTTATTAGGCAACTTAATAGATAATGCCTGTAAAGCCTGTCGCTCCCAAGTCAGTATTAACGTTTCACAAGCTAAAACGCTCAGTATAAGCATTTGTGATGACGGCCCAGGCATTAAGCCAGATAAACGCGAATCATTGTTACAACGCGGTACGCGCCTAGATACCTACGAAAGCGGCCACGGTGTTGGTATGGCTATTGTATCTGACTTGGTTAAGTCATATCACGGGCTGTTAACTATATCTCAGTCGCAACGTTTAGGCGGTGCAAAATTTATTCTCGAGTTTAATTACCATGAAAAAAAGTAACTACATCTTTTGTTTTAGCTTAAGCCTTTTATTTTTATGGGCGCAGCAAAGTATGGCTGCAGTGCAAGAGTGTACATTGCAAAACAATGCCCTACCCGAGCAAATTAAAGATTACACACAATGTTTAGATGCCAAATTAAATAAAGTGCAACAGCAACAAGATAGCTGGATCCAAAAGCGTACCTTTGAACTGGCCGAATTAGAAAGTGAAACTGGTAACACCTACATTTTATCATTGTTTAAGCAAAGTCTTAACGCCAAAGACAAGTACATTCAAAAAAGTTGCCAGTGGCGTTACATGTTAAAACAGCCTAATTCACCAGAAGCTGTAGTAACTTATAAAGAGTGTGAAATAGCAATGATAGAGCAATTCATTCAGCAGCTTAAAATGGGGCTTTAACCAGCTCCTAATTAAACATTATGTGTTGAAGCTTGCTAATTTACTGGTTAGTGTTTTGGAAGTGCAGCCTTAAAGGCTGCATTTTTGTATTTATATAGCTTGCAGTGTGACTACTCTGACCATACCGCAAATTCATTTTCATTTGGATCGCTAAAGTGAAACCGCCTACCACCTGGAAATGAAAATGTGGGCTTAATTATTTTCCCCCCTGCTTTCTCAATTTTATCTTGAATCGCCTCAAGTTCATTACTGTATAACACAATTAACGGGCTTCCATTTTTAGTAGAAACAACCAAGTCAGATTTAAAGAAACCACCATCAACACCTTGCCCAATAAAACTACAATATTCTGGACCATAATCGATAAATGACCAGCCAAACACGTCACTAAAAAAAGCCTTAGTCGCTGAAATATTTTGTGCGGGAATTTCGATATAGTTAATTTTATTATTTTGAGTCATAACAGGTTTTTGCCCTTATTCTTGTTTATATTATTTGCGACTTGAACTAGTAATAAACAAAGATAGCAGCAATGCTCGATAATCATAAGCAAACATCAGGTATTTGAAATAAGCGACACAGAAACACTGTTAGTTGTCATTGTTAAACGGCTTGTTATCTGGATGTTTTATATACCTAAGTTGATTTGCTCTGTAGTTAATATATGACTTTTTAAGCGTTCTCGAATTTGTTGATTAAAACGTTTTGACAAAACTGCACAAAAACCACAAACTACCTACCAGTAGATTGACTTAGCTAAAGTGATTTTAAAATGCATAAACCTGTGGTTATTATTGGTGGTGGCTTAGCGGGCTTATATGCTGCTTACAGCCTTAAAAAACGTAACATTCCGTTTTTATTATTAGAGGCCAAAGCCAGTTTAGGTGGCAGAATTGCGTCTCATTATTTACCGACCAACAACACCATTGGCCACGATTTAGGCCCTACCTGGATATTTCCGCATCAGCCTAATATTCAACAGTTAGTTGCCGCTTTAAACATCCCTGTGTTTGAGCAATACACCCAAGGCGATGTGTTATACCAAGCATCACACACAGTGCCTGCCCAGCAAGTTGCAGGGGCTGGCGAAATGCAGTTATTTAGAATACAAAACGGTATGGACGAGCTTATTGATGCGCTTTATCAGCAGCTTGAGCCAAACACCGTTAAATTAGAGCACGCTGTTAGCGAAGTAAAAAAGCTCTCCGATGGCTGGCATATAAGCGCTAATTACCAAGGGAGTACGCAATACTATACTTGCGATCAGTTACTGTTGGCGTTACCCCCTAGAATGATCAGCCAACATTTAACCCCGCATTTATGGGCTAATAATGTTTTAGCACAGCGTTTAGCGTCGGTGCCTACGTGGATGGCAGGCCAAGCAAAGTTTGTTGCCACCTTTGAACACGCCTTTTGGCGAGATAAAAATTTATCGGGGCAATGTTTTAGCCGTGTAGGCCCATTGGTAGAAGTTCATGATGCGTCAGCCAGTGAGCATTCTCACTCTGCTTTGTTTGGCTTTATTGGCATGCCTTACTTGCAGCGCAGTAAAGTAACTCGCGAGCAATTAACCCAAGCTTGCCTTGATCAGCTCAGCTATTTTTACGGTGAGCAAGCCTATACAGCGAAAAGCTGCATTATAAAGGATTGGGCTGAGGATGAATTTGTTGCCAACAAAGATGACCAAATAGGTGTATCGCAGCATCCTGAATTCAATTTTTCAGGACTTAGCGAGCAGCTTAAACAGTTACAAGTGCATTTTGTGGGAAGTGAGTTTGCACAGCAAGAAGCAGGCTATTTAGAGGGGGCTATAAACGCTGTAGATAGCGCATTAGCTAATTTAATAGATGCTTAGGTTTTTTAAAAGGCGTGCTATGTAGGCACGCCTTTGTAAGGTATTAGTCTTCTGATTTAATGACGGTTTCTTCACCTGTGCCAAGCATGGTAGCTAACCAACGCCCTTCATCACTAGCTTCTAGTGCTATTTTTACAATCATGGTTAACGGCACCGATAACAGCATACCCACAGAGCCTAATAACCAGCCCCAAAATATTAATGATAAGAACACCACCAAGGTAGAAAGCCCGAGGCCTTTACCCATGTATTTTGGCTCTACAATATTCCCCATAACGGTATTAATAGTTAAATAACCCGCGCCGACGAGCCCTGCCACTAATGGGCCTTGCGTAATAAGCGCCAGTAACAGTGCTGGCACAGCCGCAATGATTGAACCAATGTTAGGAATGTAATTGAGCATAAATGCCAATACGCCCCATAGTACAAAATAATCAACATCGAGTATCCACAGGTAAAAACCAGCAATTACACCGGTAGCTAAACTCACTAAGGTTTTAATGGCTAAATAAGAGTTAATAGAGTCTAAAAAACGGTCAATTTGCTTAATTTTGCTGTCGGGATCGTCCAGTGCTAAATGAATTTTTTTGCCAAGTATCGGCCCTTCAAACAGCATAAAAACAACTGTTAAGATAATTAAAAACATATTGGCCATTACGCTACCTAAACCCGTTAGCATATTGGTGGCAACATCAACCATTTTGCCAGGATCAAACATAGACAAAATTTGTTCTTTATTAATTAAAATATTGTATTGCGAGGCCACATCAACCAACCATACAAATTCTTCTTTTAATTGTGCTTTATATTCAGGTAACTGTTTTGAAAAGTCGTTAACCGACTGACCTACTAAACCGCCTAAGCTAACCCCTAAGCCCATAATAATAAGCACTACAAGCACTACCGCTATGCCTTTTGGAATACGGTAACGAGCAAAAAAATTAATGAGTGGGCTACAAATTATGGCTATAAATGCTGCCAAAATAAACGGAATAACAATAGCGCTTGCGGCTTTAACACCCGCTAGCACAATTACCAAAGCGGCAAAAATTATTAAGCTTTTATTTACCCCAGTTAAACTTGCCAATACCATTATCCTATTGCTGTTATTTGGCTTTAGTGTAAGGCAAAAGCTAATAGAATGAAATGTTTATGGGTGATCATAAAAATTATTGGTACGTATAAATTTGCAAATCGTTGAGCTGGAGAGTATAAATTTTAAACATCCTGCTTTATTTATAATTTTGGAGTTGCAATGCATATATTTTTTACTGGCGCCACAGGCTTAATTGGTAGGCACCTTTGCCCCTTCTTGTTGCATCACCACGACGTTACAGTGCTAAGCAGAAACCCAACCAAAGCAAAAGTGTTGTTAGGGCATCAGGTTAACGCTATTGATAACCTTGAGGATGTTGATTTTAATACCGTTGACGTGGTTATTAATTTAGCCGGTGAGCCTATTGTTAATAAACGTTGGAGTGATAAACAAAAAGCGGTTATTCGCGATAGCCGAATTATTGTCACGCAAGCAATTAGTGATGCTATTAATCAGTGCCATACTCCGCCGCATACTTTTATATCTGGCAGTGCAATTGGTTATTATGGTCGCCAAGGCGACAGCCTAGTTGATGAAAACAATACCGATCCTCACGATGAATTTAGCCACCAGCTTTGTAAAGATTGGGAGAAAGCAGCTTTACAGGCTGAATCTGACGACACCCGTGTGTGCTTATTGCGTACCGGTATTGTACTGGCTAAAAAAGGCGGCGCGCTGGGTAAAATGTTACCTGCCTTTAAACTTTGCGTAGGTGGGCCAATTGGCCATGGTGAGCAAGGTATGTCTTGGATCCACATTGACGACATGGTGCAACTGATTTTATTTTTAATTCGTAATAGTGAAATATCTGGTGCTATCAACGCCACAGCTCCTGAGCCGGTAAGTAACAAGCAGTTTAGTAAATCATTAGGAAAAGCATTGTCACGCCCTGCGTTTATGCCTATGCCAGCTGGGGTGCTTAATATATTAATGGGTGAAATGGCTGACTTACTTACTACCGGTCAGTATGTGGTGCCTAAAAAAGCCTTAGACCATAACTACCGTTTTCACTTTACTAAAATAGACGCTGCATTAAAAAGTTTAGTTTAGCACTGGCCTTAACGGGTTAAGTTTGTAGTAGGGGGTAAAAGTTAATACTTTTTACCCCCTTGCTATTTTTGTGTTACTACCTAATACTTATAGCTGTATAAACGCCTCCAATTAGCTAAAAGAGCCCCTTAAACATGCTTCATTTACCTACATTAATTAGCCTCTGTTTTATTCTTAACTTGTTTATTGCTGTATTCTTTTTTTCTGTTTATAGATACAAAAAACAACCTTGCTATTTATTTTTTGCTACCGCCTGTTGCTCGTTCATTACCGCAATTGCATTAATAGGTTTAAGAGACTTTATTGATTTTCCCCTTTTAACCCACTTTTTTGCTTACGTTTTTATTATTTTAAGCCCATTACTGGTTATTTTAGGGTTAATACCACAAAGCCAAGCGCCCGCGATAAAAGTAACGCCTTTATACTATGCCAGCGCCATGTGCTGTACGCTTTTACTTGCAGTGTACCTTATTGATGCAGGGCAAATTATTACCAGTATTATTACTGCTGTATTATTTAGTTACGCTGCGTATTTAATGATTAAAACCCCAAGTGTTGCTGTAGTACAACAACGCTTACTCATAGCCTGTTTTGCACTTCACAGTGTGGTAATGCTGTTGCAAGTTGTACTTCTTGTTTTGCTCTACTCAAGCCAAATCAGTCAAGCCAGCTTGGCTTTTGGATTACAGCTGTTATTAGTAACGCATTTATTTTTAACCACCGCCAGTGCGCTAATTTTGCCGTTTATTAAGTTTGCTAATGCTGAATCTAGACTAATTAATCTAGCGAATCACGACCCGTTAACACAGCTTTTAAATAGGCGTGGATTTTTTCGTTTATGTAAAAAAATAACTAAAACCGCGCCTCTTAACAGCAGAGTGTCGTTGATCATGCTCGATATTGACCTATTTAAACAAGTGAACGACCAATACGGCCATGAAACCGGCGATGAAGCGATAAAGTGGATTGCACAACATATTAACGAATTGTTTTTTGAGCTTGGTATTACTGCTCGTATTGGCGGCGAAGAGTTTGCTATTTTTCTTAATCAACAAAACTTAGCGCAAGCTAGGCAGTTAGCTCAAAAGCTTTGCAGTAGTATTAATGAATACCCGTTTTATTTTAATGGCCACAGCATTGCACTATCTGTAAGTGCTGGGGTAAGTAGCATGTTAGTGCGCGAGCTAGATATGCAAGCCCTGTTGTTACAAGCCGATAAACGGCTTTATCTTGCTAAAGAAACAGGCCGAAATAAAGTGGTCACCCATGATGAAAAAAGCCTGTTAGCAAAAGCCCCCTCTGCCATCATTTAGTCATAAAAAAAACGGCATCATAATGGATGCCGCTTTTATACGTTTACTATTTTTATGATTACTTACTGATCCAAGGCGTTACTTTAACAACCTCGTTAATATCAGCTAATACGGTTGTGTTATCTTCCCAGCTATCGGTTACTTCAAAATAGCACACTGACTTTTCGCACGTTATACGCTCATCATCAAATTGCTTTGGAGTTTTAAAGGTAACAACCACGCCTTTTTGTTCAGGCAATAAAAACCACATTAGTTTGCTAACAAAAAAGCCTGATAGATCTGTTAATAGCTCTTCAAGCTCATTATTAATAACCAATAACGATTGCTTTGATAACGCTAGACCCTCAAGCTCGTTAGCTTCTATTTGTAACTTTAACTGACAATCGTGAACCGGATTTTGTGGCTGAACCACAATCACGGCTTTATCGGTATCTAGCTGTTTATCGAACGGTAATAGCAATTGTGCTTTGTCGGTATAATTAAGCGGGTACTCATTCTTTTCAGTTAAAATAGTACCGCTTTTAATACTACATACTTCGTTAGTACCAATATCGCTAATGTAAAAGTTTACTCGGGCGTACTGAAAGTCCCCTTTGTTTACCACTTTTAAACGGTCGTAAAAACCGTCATACGACATCACAAATTCTTTAGCAACCGCACTACTAGCCGCTACTGCTAAAAAGCTGGCTGTAACTAATTTTAATACCATTTTATTCATCAAAGTACGCTCGGTTTTGATTAATCATGGTATTTAGTTCTTCAATGTACGCTTCACCGCGTTCAGAGTAAGACATTAAACCATACGTTAATTTAGTCGCTAAAATTGGCTTTTGCTGTGCACGTAAGTCTTCACGAATAGTACGTAACTCTTTGTAAGCATTATGAGTATTAATATTTCTAAAATAAGAGCTTACTGCTGCGCGAACCGATTTAAATGCCGCCACTTCGTGTTCTGCATCGCTGTTGCGTCTTCTTGGCACCATGCCACAGCCTTTTTTATAGCACCATTGGCCAAAAAAGTTTAAGCCAATACGGGCAAAACGTGAAGTACCCCATGCCGACTCATTGGCCGCTTGCATTAAGGCCATTTCTTTAGGAATAATATCTACGCGGCGCAGTGCTTGGCTGAGGGTAATGGTATCTAAGGTTTCAGATAAGCCGTACGATTTAAGTATTTTTTTAATATCACTCGCTTGTTTTTTACTAAGCGGCTCGTCGTGCTCTAGCATCATGCGTGCAATTTCAAGGTTTGCACGTTGCTGTAAAATCTTTTTGTTTTCGGCTTCTACATGGGGCTTAATGAAGTTAAAAAACGCATGCTTTTTCTCTTTCACATCAGTGAATTCTGAGAACTTTGGCAACTTAACGCTGTGCAATGGTTTTTCTTTCTTCTTCTGTTTTTTAATGTCGCTAGTGCTGGTTTGTTCATCTGAAACCAATCCATCTGTATCAATAAACGGATGAGTAAGTGCCCAAATAACAACGGCGGCTAACAACAACTGAAAAATAGTTTTTAACATGTATTATCTCAATTAAACTCTAAGTTATGTATGGTGTAGTCACATACATACGAAACAACATTATACCTAAGCCACTTTATAAACGCGAATACCGAACAACTGAATAAAATTCATACGCCTATTGTAGGCTATTTATAATATACTAAGCGTTAAAGTCGTAAATGAAATGATAGGTTGTGACATGGATAAACAGTGGCAAAATAGAATAATTGAGCAATATAAGCACCGCCCTAACGATAACCGCTCTGCTTGGCAAATAGACCGCTCACGAATCATTCATGCTGCTGCATTTAGGCGCCTTCAAGCTAAAACCCAAATAATGGGCATTGGCTTAAACGACTTTTACCGCACTCGCCTTACCCATTCTTTAGAAGTATCGCAAATAGGCACCGGCATATTACGCCACTTAAAAGCTCAGCATCCAAGCTTTGCGCATTTTCCATCAACCGGATTACTCGAAACCTTATGCTTAGCCCACGATATAGGCCATCCACCGTTTGGGCATGGCGGCGAAATTGCACTTAACTATATGATGCGTACTCATGGTGGCTTTGAGGGTAACGCACAAACACTGCGCATTGTGTCTAAGCTAGAGCCCTACAGTAACGGCTACGGTATGAACTTAACTAGACGCACCTTATTAGGGTTTATTAAGTACCCAGCTTTTATTGATAACCTTTGGCATAATATCCCACAAGAAAATAAACAGCGTGCGTTTATAAAAGCCGATGACTGGCGACCAGCCAAGGGGATTTACAATGACGATGCCGCGATATTTAATTGGATTATTGAGCCTCTTAGCGCAAGTGATAAAGCGTTATTATCTAGCCAAGAACACGCAGATGCTTATCGCGCTAAAACCCGTTATAAATCACTCGACAGTGCCATTATGGAACTGGCTGATGACATTGCTTATGCCGTTCACGATCTTGAAGATGCCATAGCGACGGATGTGCTCAGTTTAGACGATTGGCTAACCCATGCATTACCGCATTTACAAGCACTTGACTATGACTGGTTAAACACTTTGCTGGAGTCACTCTCCAAGCGGTTATTTTCAAAGTATGAACATGAGCGAAAAGACGCCATAGGCGAACTGGTGAATACCTTTATTATTCATATTCATTTAGATACCCAAAACGATGAATTTGAGTGCCCTATTTTAAAGCACACCGCAAAATTAGATCAGCAATACGAAAATGTGCTACAGATCCTCAAACACTTTGTATTTCAGCGTTTAATACGCGACCCACAAATGCAGCAAATAGAATTTAAAGGGCAAAACCTACTCATAGAATTATTTACTGCGTTTGCCAGCGATCCGCTGCGGTTATTACCGGAAACCACGCAGGCCCTGTACCTTGAAGCTGAAAAACATAATCAAGGCATGCGTATTATTTGTGACTATTTAAGCGGTATGAGCGACGAGTACGCTTATAAAACCTATCAACGGTTATTCTCCCCCATACAATAGATTAGCTAATCTGAATTCAGGTTAGCCAACATAAAAAAGCCGAGTCACTTACGTAACTCGGCTTTTCGTTAGTTTATAAAATCACACTACAGTGATTTAATGCCCATGTTGTAAAGCGTAAAACCGTACATATCGGCATAAAGGTCAATAATTTTACTAGTTGGTGTACCTGCACCATGGCCTGCATTGGTTTCAATACGGATAAGTGTTGGATTTGTACCCGCTTGATTCGCTTGAAGCTCAGCTGCAAATTTGAATGAATGCGACGGTACAACGCGGTCATCATGATCGCCTGTAGTGATCATAGTCGCCGGATATTCAACCCCTGCTTTTACGTTATGAATTGGCGAGTAGCCTTTCAAGTAATCAAACATTTCTTTACTTTGGTCGCTAGTACCGTAATCGTATGCCCAACCAGCGCCCGCTGTAAATGTATGATAACGAAGCATATCCAATACGCCTACCGCAGGTAACGCAACTTGAAATAGGTCAGGTCGCTGGGTCATGACAGCACCCACCAATAACCCACCGTTTGAACCACCACGCAGTGCTAAGCGCTTTTTAGAGGTGTACTTTTTATCTTGTAAGTATTGTGCGGCAGCAATAAAGTCGTCAAATACATTTTGCTTTTGCAATTGTGTACCCGCTTTATGCCACTCTTTACCATACTCACCGCCACCACGAATATTAGCCACCGCGTATACACCGCCTTGCTCAAGCCAAGCCGCTGTTGTAGAGCTAAAGCGAGGTGTTAAGCTAATATTAAACCCACCATAGCCATATAAAATAGTTGGGTTGCTACCATCTAATTTAATATCACTTTTGTAAGTGATAATCATCGGTACTTTCGTGCCATCTTTAGAGGTATAAAATACTTGCTCAGAGGTATAGTTATCGCTATTAAAATCAATCCCCGATTTACGGTACACTTTTGACTCACCGCTTTGCACGTCAAAGCTGTAAGTCGTACCTGGCGTTTTGTAGTTAGTAAATGAGTAATAAAGCGTAGTTTGCTCTTTTTTACCGCCAAAGCCACTCGCTGTACCAACACCTGGTAAGCTAATTTCGCGGATCAATTCGCCTTTTTTGTTGTACTGTTTCACTTTAGAAATAGCATCAACCATGTAGTTGGCAAAAAATGTATTACCGCCAAGGGTTGCATTAAGTACGTTTTCAGTTTCTGGGATAAAATCTTGCCAGTTTTCAGGTTGTGGGTTGCTTGCATCAACCGTCACTACTTTTTTATTTGGTGCATTTAAATTTGTGACCAAAAATAGCTTGCTGCCTTCGTTGTCAATCACGCTGGTATCAGAGTCTGTATTACCCACTACAGTAACAAATTCGCTATCTGGCTTAGTTAAATCTTTAATAAATAACTTATTACCTGAGGTCGATACGCTGGCACTAATAAATAAGAAACGACCATCTTTGGTTGCTTTAGCGCCCACATAGCGGTGTTTTTGTTCTGCTGTATCGCCAAATACTAAAGTATCTTCGCCTTGATCTTGACCTAACTTATGGTAATACACTTTATGTTGATCAGTTTTTGCAGAAAGCTCACTGCCCTCTGGCTTATCGTAGCTTGAATAATAAAAACCGTCATTTGCCAGCCAGCTAACGCCACTAAATTTAACATCAACCAGTGCTTGTTCTACCTGCTCTTTGGTCTCGGTATTAATAACAATGATTTTACGCCAATCACTACCACCTTCTGATATTTGGTACGCTAACAATGAACCATCTTCTGAAAATGATAAACCCGACATTGAAGTGGTGCCGTCTTCACTAAAAGTATTAGGATCTAAGAACACTTCAGCTTCACCGCCGTCTTTGCTGCGGTATAAAACGTACTGGTTTTGCAGGCCATCATTTTTATAAAAATAGGTGTAATCACCTTCAGTAAACGGCGCGCTGATTTTTTCGTAGTTCATTAGTTTTTCAAGGCGCTGTTTAAGTGTATCTCTGTAAGGCACTTGCTCTAAATACGAAAAGGTAAGCTTGTTTTGTGTTTTAACCCACTGAGCCGTTTCTTCACTCATATCATCTTCTAACCAGCGATACGGATCAGCCACGGTTTCGCCAAAGTAAGTGTCAAACACAGCGCCTTTTTTAGTTTCAGGGTAATCTAAAGAATTTACTGCTTTCATTGCTGTTTTTACTTCATTTTGAGTGATGTTTTCTGCAGGTTGTGAACAACCCGCAAGTGCGATTACAACCGCACATGTCAGTGTTTTTTTAATCATTGCTTTACCGTTATTTTATTTATAGTCAGTCTAAACTATTAACTTTTACCGCTTTTGTCTATCAACTTGCGGTAAACGTCATTTATCGCTGTTAACCTGCACCTAGTTGCGCTTAAATAGATGAACAACTTTTAAACACTAACAGGTTGAGTAATGACAGAAACTGAATCTTTTACCAGCTTTAAACGCTTTTACCCTTACTATCTAAAAGAGCATCATAATAAAACTTGTCGCAGGCTGCATTTTATTGGCAGTAGCTTAGTGTTGCTCTTGACCAGCTATGCGTTTATTAGCTCACAATTCGTATTGTTATGGTTATTACCGCTGATTGGTTATGGCTTTGCATGGGTTGGGCATTTCTTTTTTGAAAAAAACCGCCCTGCCACATTTAAGCACCCGTTTTACAGTTTATGGGGCGATTGGGTCATGTTTAAAGATATACTGATTGGCAAAATCAAATGGTAAATGGCTACTTACGCTATCGTTATAATAAAGGCCTCTGCTTACTCGCTGTAAATAAATTGTAGATTGAATGTAATTCAATTGACCTCGATTGTAGAAATGGTCTACCTTGACAACAGTAATTTCAATTAGTTCATTAATTTAAAAAGATTAAATTGAAACCACCTGTAGAGCATCGAATGAGGGAAATTAGTCATGCAACTTACACCACTATTTACAGCAAAAAAAACCATCTCTTTAACAATAGCAGCTGCACTTGTTGGCTCATGGACGGTTAACGCCGCTGAGCAAGAGACTCAGGCGCAAGAAAACATTGAACAAATTAGTGTGATTGGCTCTCGCCGACTAGGTCGCACGGTCGAAGATAGCCCTGTTCCCATAGATATTATTAGTGGCGACGCCTTAAAAAGTTCAGGACAAACAGAAACTAATGCGCTGTTAAGTACGTTATTACCAAGTTTTAATTTCCCACAGCCATCAATTACCGATGGCAGCGACCATGTGCGCCCAGCTCAACTGCGTGGCTTAGCTCCTGATCACACCTTAGTGCTCGTAAATGGTAAACGTCGCCACAGTAACGCGCTACTTAATTTAAACGGCTCAACGGGTCGTGGTTCGTCATCGGTTGATTTAAACGCCATACCTGCAAACGCGATTGAACGCATTGAAGTATTACGCGATGGTGCCGCAGCTCAATATGGCTCAGACGCTATTGCTGGGGTGATTAATATCGTCCTTAAAAGCAATAGCAGTGGCGGTAGTTTGGGTGCCGTTTATGGTGCAAATATTACCGATATGGACGGTGTCGCGCAGTTACAATCGGTTTCTGAGGACGCCAATGGTGACTTAGCTTTTACTGAGGGCGGCGACCGCTCGCTTACCGACGGCCAAACTTTAACTCTGCAAGGTAATATGGGGTTTGAATTAGGCGATAACGGCTTTTTGAGTATTTCTAGTGAATATCGCGATCGCAGCTCAACCAACCGCTCTGATTACGACCAACGCGAAAACTATCCTCGTTTACCTGATGGCTCTCTCGACCCACGCGAATTCACATGGGATCGTTACAACCACAACTTTGGTAACGGCACTGTTGAAGACTTTGCGCTGTTTTATAACGCAGGTTATCAGCTAACTAACGATACCGAGCTCTACTCGTTTGGCTCTTACAGCAAGCGTGAAGGGGAAGGCGGTGGTTTTTATCGTCGCGCCCAAGACAGCCGTAACGTTACAGAAATATACCCTGATGGCTTTTTGCCGGTGATCACCTCAGACATTGATGACTTTTCACTGGCTTTAGGTGTGAAAGGCTTTGCTAATGAATGGAACTACGATGCCTCTGCGGTATACGGCCAAGATGCCTTTAACTTTGGTGTTATTAATAGCTTAAACACTTCATATGGGCCAAGTAGCCAAACTAGTTTTGATGCAGGCACGCTTACTTATGATCAGCTGACTATTAATCTTGATTTTAGCCGTGAGATTGATGCTGACTTTTTAGCCAGCGGAATTAACGTGGCAGTGGGCGCTGAGTATCGCCGCGAAGGCTACGAAATTCAAGCGGGTGAAGAAGCCTCTTATGCGCGTGGTAATTTTGGCCCTGGTGGTGCCGTGACCGATCCGGTTAATGGCCCATTCGGCTCTGCAGGTTCACAAGTGTTCCCGGGGTTCACACCTGAATCTGCGGGTGATAACAGCCGCCACAATGTTAGCCTTTACGTTGACTTAGAAGCCTTTATTACAGATAACTGGAATGTTGCCATCGCCGCCCGTTACGAAGACTACTCTGATTTTGGCGACACACTTAATGGTAAAATTGCCACCCGCTATACACTTACAGAAGACTTAGCACTTCGCGGCTCTGTATCAACCGGCTTTAGAGCGCCCTCTTTACAGCAGCAATACTTTACCTCGGTAGCGACTGTATTTGTAGATGGCGAACCAACACAAACAGGTACCTTTGCGCCAAGCAGTGATGTTGCCGTTGCATTGGGTTCACCAGGTTTAGACGCAGAAGAAGCTACTAACTACGGGGTAGGCTTTACGTGGTCAACCGACTTCAACTTCAGCTTATCTGTTGATTACTACCAAATATTAATTGATGACCGTATTGTGTTATCAAATAACTTATCGGGCGCAGGCGTTGCAAGCTTACTTGAGGGCACAGGTGCTAACCAAGGTCGATTTTTCTTAAACGCGATTGATAGCAAAACCCGTGGCGTTGACGTAGTGGCTTCTTATAATTTAATCACCGACAACTACGGTGATGTAGCGTTTAATTTAGGTTACAACTACGGTAAAAACCAAGTCACCGATATTATTGACCCACCAGCACAATTACAAAGTGTTGGGGTTGAGCAAGATAATTTGTTCTCGGGTAACGAGCTACGTCGTTTTGAAGTGAGCACGCCCCGTAATAAATACAACCTTAGCGCAACATGGACACTTAACGAATGGCGCACCACACTACGTAGTACTCGCTACGGTGAAACACAAGACCCGTCTGAAAATCCAGAGCGTAACGAAGTGTTAGAACCCAAATGGATCACCGATTTAGATGTGGCGTATGCACTCAATAATAACCTTACTCTGAGCTTAGGCGCTAATAATGTGTTTGATGTATACCCAGATCCAACTCGTGAGCTAGTGAGTGATGTCACCACTTTCTCTCGCTTGTTCTCGTACTCGGGCTTTTCACCATTTGGTTTTAATGGCCGTTATGTATACGGCAAAATTGAAATGAAGTTTTAAGCTGTAGCTTAAACCAAAAAGCCACACTAAATAGTGTGGCTTTTTTAATAGATTACAACCCGATTAGATTTTAGTTAACCAACCGTGTTTATCTTCGCTTTTACCCCATTGAATATCGTTCAATGCTTGGCGCAAACGTGCCGTAGTTGGCCCTGGTTCACCGTTACCCACTTTGTATTCTTTATCGTTATGGATAAACGTACCTACTGGGGTTAATACTGCCGCAGTGCCTGAAAGTGCTGCCTCAGTACCTGGTTTTGCTGCGCGCTCTAAAAGCTCAGTGACAGTAAAGTTGCGCTCGCTAACCGTCATACCTAAATCTTTAGCAATAGTTAAAATGCTATTACGAGTTACACCGTGTAAAAATGTGCTATCAAGTGCTTTAGTAATGATTTCGTTGCCATCAATTAAAATAAAGTTTGCCGCGCCGGTTTCTTGCACATCACCGCCTGGGCAAAATAAAATTTGGTCGGCTTTATATTTAGTGCGTGCTGCTGAAATTGGGCCAAGCGCGCTGGCATAATTACCACCACTTTTGATCATGCCCATGTGCGGTGCACAGCGCATACCATCTTCTTCAAGTAAGACTCGTAACGCAGTTGCGCCACCTGAAAAATAATCACCCACTGGCGATAATAACGTGTAAAGCAATGAACTCATTGACGGTGCAGCCGCTTTACCAATGGCAGCTTCCGTACCAATATGGGTTGGGCGAATATACATAGAACCTGGAGGAAGCGGCGTTTCATCGGCGTATTCACGTACAATATCGATGATCATTGTTTTTAGCATCTCGCCATCAACAGCAGGTAAACTCAACAATTCAGAACTTTGCTGCATACGCGCAATATTAGCGTCCATTCTAAAAATATTAACCGAGCCATCTTCGTGACGAAAGGCTTTTAACCCTTCAAAACATGTACTTGAATAATGAAGAACGTGTGCACCTGCATGTAACTCAAGCTTATCGCAAGGAACAATTGAGCTTTCGCCCCACTGGTTGTCAGAAAACTTAGCTTGAATCATCTGCGGCATAAACACAGTACCAAATGCTGCCATTTTTATTCTCTCTTGTGTGGTCTATTTTTCTCCATTGTATGACAACCAGCTACTATTTAACCATAGCAAAACGAGCTGTTTTTAAATTAATTAGAAGAATTTTTTGCATGTACTGATGATTATTTAATCAAAAAAGCGCTTACCAACTCTTTAATGCAATATTCAGCTAACATTTTAAGGTTAGCTGATTATTTAATGCATACATTATAGTTGCGGTTATTTTATTAACCTCTATTTAAATGAATAACGCAATATACGCTTTAACACTGAGGTGTATTGATGAAAAAATCCGCCAGTATTATAAGCAATGCCCTGCTTTTGTAATGCAGCTTGTACTTTAGGCGCAATTTCTTGATAACGGGACGATGGCAAATCAGGAAATAAATGATGCTCTATTTGAAAGCTTAAATGCCCAGTTAAAATATGAAACCAACGCGCCCCTTTTATGTTTGACGACCCCAGCGCTTGGCGATAATACCATTGCCCTTGGCTTTCGTTTTTGCATTCTTGCTCATAAAAGGTATGGGTTTGCTCAGTAAAATGGCCACAAAAGATAATGGTTGAGGTCCATAGGTTACGAATTAAGTTTGCCAGCAAATTACCACTTAATACCCAAAAAAATAGTGGCCCCGCCAAAACTGGAAATAACACATAGTCTTTAATTAGTTGGCGTGCACCTTTACTAAAAAAGCGCTTTTTTAAGGTGCTATGCGCCACAGCACCTTCACGGTTTGGTTTCTTTTTACCTATAAAGACTCGCTCGCCTGCGAGCTCGTGATACGACACGCCCCACTGAAACAGCACGCTCAGATTTAAATAGGTAATAAACTGCCATGTATTTTTTAGCCGCCATTTAAAGTCATTGCTCAATCTTAATAAGCCATAACCAAAGTCACGATCTTTTCCGATAATGTTGGTGTAAGTATGGTGTTCAAAGTTATGAACGCGGTTCCAGCTTTGGCCATCGCAGGCTATATCCCACTCGTAAGTTTTAGAGTTTAGCTGTTTGTCGTTCATCCAATCGTATTGACCATGCATTACATTATGGCCAATTTCCATGTTGTCGAGAATTTTAGCCAAACCAAGTAACAACACACCCGCTACCCACAATAATGGCTGAACAAAGCCAAGCATCAATAAAATCCGTCCGCCTATTTCGCAAAACCGCTGCTTACGCACAATAGAACGAATATAGTTTGCATCCTTTTGCCCAACTGTAGCTAATGTAGACATTTTAATTTCATCTAAATCATCGGCTAACTGTTGATAATTAATGGTTGTCATAGCTGTAACTCCAAATCGCTAACGGCTTGGCTCACACACAGTTGAATTAACTGCTCGCCAGTATCTGATAATTGATTAGTTTTTAAATTACGCACCACTCCCGACTTTTTAATGCACTGACATTGATGACAAATACCAATGCCGCAGCCTCGCTGCACAGGGAGTTTTTTTGCTTCAAATTGGCTTAGTAACACGTCATTACTAGTCACTACGTGGGTGTCTTTGTTTATTTTCACTGAAAACTGGCTATCGTCAGTCAATTTGGGCAAGGCTAGGCCAAAGGATTCTTGAAAGTAGCCGAGCTTATGCTGCTTAGCAAAATCTGCAATTTGCTGCATAAAACCACTAGGGCCGCAGCAATAAATATCTGGCTGCGCATCAAGGTTTATGTGCTGTGTTAACGGTGTGAGTGCATCGCGTGTGAGTAATGAAAAACTAAAATGCGCAAAGCGCTTTGCCAGTGTCGTAAGTTCATTTGTGCACTGGTGTGCATCCGCCTTAGCAAAGTACAACAATTGCATCGGGCTATTTGTATTACTAAGTTGTTGCTCAAGCATGGCAAGCATTGGGGTAATGCCAGAGCCACCCGCTACAAAAACGCTAGGCTTGTGCCAACTTTTAAATACAAAGTCGCCACGAGCTGGCGATATATTACACCACGGCTGCAAACTTAATGCCTGTTGTAACTGGCCGGTAAACTGCCCTAGTGAACTGGTTTTTATGAGTAAGCGCACTAACCCTGTCGCTTTAAAATAGTCAGGACTACTGGCAAGGGTAAACACTCGGGTTAATAATCGTCCATTAACCTCAACCGTTAAACTAATATGCTGGCCAGCAATATGCGAGCGCCACTGTTTACTTGGTTTTAAGGTAACGCTCAAAAAATCGTGGCTACAAGGGTTTACTGCCGTAACTTTTGCGCTAAAAAATCCTGCCCGCCATGCTGGTTTAAACACCTGCATAATTGGCTCTATGTAAGCGGCAAAGCTTTGATGATGTAAAAACAATTTTGAAAATTGGTTTAACGCCTTAATAAACATAGTGATTGTTTCTCTATTTAAATCTATATCCCAATGAGCGCGTTAAGCAACACGCCTCAATTAGGTTAATTATTTGAGCCTACACGTGTAAGCTAAACTTTCAGCGCACAAGTGTACGCTGACATTTTTAAATTTCAAGCCTAATAGAGTAATTATTCGAATTTTTTACTGGCAGGTATTTAACAAGCAAGCAATATCCCCTTGAGTGACGGTTGTTTTTCATTCAACTTAAATATTTAACATTATGATTAATAGCATGCTAGGCTGGTTGGAATTGTTAATTTTGGAAGCCATTATGAACAAACTTAAAACACTAAAAAAACGCGCACTAATCACAACGGTAACAACAAGTTTATTGCTTGGTGCACTGGGCAGCCTTAATGCTCATGCTGTTAATTTTAAAGAACTAGACTCTTTAACCCTGAATATAAAACCCATGACAATTGCTAAAGGGATCGCTGTTCCTTGGGCAATTGAACCACTACCTAATGGCGACTTATTAATTACTGAGCGCAGTGGCACCTTGTATTTACTGCGTAAAGATAGTGAAGCACTAATAAAGGTTACAGGATTACCCAAAATTGATGACAACGGCCAAGGTGGCCTGCTCGATTTAGCATTGCACCCTGACTTTGCAAACAACCAGTGGTTATACCTTACCTACTCAAGTAGTGAAGGTGATGGTGAAGGCAGCAACACCGCACTTATGCGTGCCAAGCTAAGTAACGATCACAGCCAACTGCTTGAGCCACAACAATTATACAAAGGGGAACATAATTCTAAAAAAGGCCAGCACTACGGCAGCCGGATTGTATTTGATAACCAAAACTATGTGTATTTTTCGATTGGCGATCGTGGCTCGCGCGATGTTAACCCACAAGACTTAAGCCGTGATGGTGGTAAAATTTATCGCTTACACGAGGACGGTAAAATTCCTACCGATAACCCGTTTGTTGCGCAAAAAAATGCAAAACCCGCCGTTTGGTCATATGGCCATCGTAATCCACAAGGTATGTGGTTTGATCAACAAACAACCACCCTATGGTCGCACGAACACGGTCCACGCGGTGGCGATGAGCTTAATATAATTAAGCCTAACACTAACTATGGCTGGCCAGTGGTGAGTTACGGTATTAACTACAGCGGTACCTCATTTACTGATTTAACCGATAAACCGGGCATGCAAGCGCCAGTTTCGCAATGGACTCCCTCTATTGCCCCCTCTGATATGCTCATGGTTAAAGGTAATAAATACCCTGAGCTGAAAGGAAAAATGCTACTTGCTTCAATGAAGTACGCCTTTGTTAGCGTGCTTGAATTAGCCGACAGCAAGGTGGTTAAGCAACATAAACTACTTGAAGGCGTTGGCCGCATTCGCAGCTTAGCTCAAGGCCCTGATGGTACTATTTACCTTGGCTTAGATGGCCAAGGCATTGTTCGCCTAGATCCTAAGTAGCCATTTAACACACCTAATTACAGTAACAGCAAACTTTTTGCAGCTTAACTGCGTACTGTTACTGTAATTAGCTAATAAACAACGAGGGTGTTGATGTTTTCATTTTTAAAGCCAGATCCAATCAAAAAATTACGTAAAGAATACGACGCAAAATTAGAGCAAGGCATGCAAGCTCAAAGAAAAGGCGATATTAAAAGCTATGCGATGTTAACTGACGAGGCTGAAAAAATCTGGAGTGAAATAGAAACACTCGAAGCCAAAAAAACTAAGTAAACATTTCACCAAATAAGTTTGAACCTACCCCCGCATTAACAGTGCGGGGGTTGTATTTCCCCGACTAAATAACTTCTATAAACATTTACCCAACTTGGAAAATTAAATACAATTCTTATAGGTTTAATTTGCATTTTCCCCATCACGTTATTACAGCCCTATTAATGTATACTTAAAAGCCATTTTATTTCTCGCATAATCAGTTGTTTACATCAAAGTTAATTAGTGGAATTATTAACCAATAGTTATTTTCCTCTGCTTGAGGGATATTCATTTTTAGCTCATGGGATGTTTATGGAATTTAAGCAAGCGCAAAAAGACATGGATTTCGCCTATTTTGGTGGCGCAACAGGTGTTGTTATTTCTGGATTAATTTGGTGTTTTGCAGGTTTAATTGCAGTACTGTATTCAACTCAAGCAAGTATGCTTACCCTGTTTATTGGAGGTATGTTTATACACCCACTGGCTATGTTGCTATCAAAAGTACTTAAGCGCCCTGGACAACATGACTCAACCAACCCATTAGGCAAACTTGCTTTAGAAAGTACCGTTATTTTATTTGTTGGTTTTTTCATCGCCTTCTATGTTTCTAAGCTGCATCTACAATGGTTTTATCCAATAATGCTGTTGGCAGTAGGTGTGCGTTATTTAATTTTTAATACTTTATATGGCGCAAAAGTTTATTGGCTTTTAGGTGCTGTGCTTATGCTAGCGGGAGTAGTTTGTATCTTATTAAATGCTAACTTCGTCATTGGTGCTTTTGTTGGCAGCATAACAGAAGTTATATTCTCTATCGTGATCTTCAATAAATCAATAAGTCGGTCGTAAAGACCCATAATAAATTATTATCAACAAGGAGAGTGACCAATGAAGGTGTTGTTATTTAGTTTTTTATTACTATGTTCACTATTTTCATCTGCATCTGATTTAATCTTAGCGAAACAAATTACGTTAAAGTCAGACTCACTAGGAGAAGACAGAAACTTATTAATTAAGCTTCCAAATCAATATTATGAGAATAGCGCTACCTACCCTGTGTTATACGTATTGCACGCTCAATGGGATATGCTTTCGACCTTAGCAACGCTTGATTTGTTAGCAGATCAGATCCCAAATTTTATAGTTATAGGTGTACAAAGTAGCGGAAAAGAGCTGAGCCCTAATAAGGGTAAGGTAACACCATTTGCTGAGTTTATTTCGCAAGAAGTCGTCACCTACGTCAATGCTAATTATCGAATAGCACCGTATAGCATTTTGTCTGGACATTCGAACTCAGGACGTTTTGTCTTGGATTATTGGTTAAATAATCCCGCTGCTTTTTCAAGCTATTTTGCTTTTAGCCCCTCTGTTGATGATGGCTATATTGTCGATATGATCTCTCAATCAGACATTGAGTCTTTAAAAAGTAAAGCACCGCTAGCAATAACAATTGCAAATGAAGGTGAGCATATGCAACAGCCTTTTAGTAATTTAACGCAAAAACTGAGTGGTCTAGCTAAAGAGAAATTTGTATTTAAAAAGTTCCCCGAGCAAACCCATAGAACAACAAAGCACCCTTCAATGCAGTTTGCGCTGCAGTCTACATTTACCAATTGGCAGCCAAGCTATGAGGTAAAAATTGCCGGATTGGACAGCCTAAAAAAGCACTACACTCAATTATCTAAAAAGTATGGCTTTACAGTCAATGTACCCAACGAAACATTGCAAAGACTCACCGCACATTATGCAATATCAAAAGATGACAACGCGATTGAGCAATTGCGTAAGCATATTACTTTTACTATTAATCAAACTCCCGAAGGGCTTGATGCCTTGTTTGAAATTGCTGAATATTTAAGTGCTAATGATTATGAAAGTGCCGGTGAGCGCATTTTTAATAAACTATGTGCTCAAGCTAAAAACGTGTCTCAGTGTACTGGCAAGCGTGCAATATAATACAAAAGTTATAATAATTTAAGATTATACCGAGGAATACAGATGTACACAGGTAGTTGTTTATGTGGCTCAATTAACTTTTCAATTAATGGTGCTGTTACTGATATTATCCATTGTCACTGCTCGCTTTGTCGTAAGGCCAGTGGCAGTACTTTTGCTACTAATGGATTTATTAATGCGAGCGATCTGATATTAACTGACAAAAACGGCACACTTACTTTTTACCAAAGTAGTGAAGGTAAACGTAAGTACTTTTGTAAAACCTGCGGCGCACCAATATATAGTACTAACGCTCAATCACCTCAAAGGTATCGCCTTCGGTTAGGCGCTTTGACCTGCGATATAACAGAGCGCCCCATATCGCATAATTTCATCACCTCAAAGGCAAATTGGGAGGATTTAGATGCCCAGCTTCCTCGCTATGAGCGACATGAGCCAGGGCGTAAGTAAATCCATATAAATTTATCTATTTCTGTAGTGGGAGTTTAAATGAAACTGAATCAAGTAACTTTGCCAGTCAAAGATATGAATGAAGCGGTGAGTTTTTATCGCACACTTGGCTTTACCCAAATCGTTGACACACCTCATTATGCGCGTTTTAGTTGCCCTGAAGGTGACTCTACATTTTCATTGTCTTTAGAAAGTGAATTTTTTGAAAATCATTCTGTAATTTATTTTGAAAACGATGACCTTGAGCAATTGTGCCAGCAGTTAATCAAAAAAGGGATCGTATTCGAACAGCAACCCACAGAGCAAAGGTACCTATGGAAGGAAGCGATTTTAAAAGACCCCTCAGGAAATAAAATTAAACTCTACAAAGCTGGAGAAAACCGCTTAAACCCTCCTTGGAAAGTACAAAAACAGCCATAAAGCTAAGCACGAACCAGCATTGCGCTAAGCGCTCTATGCTGGCGTTTAAGTACTGTACTTAGTTATTTATATTCCACCTTAGCGGTTAAGCGATTAAATAACCCAGGGAAAAACCGTTTTATAAACGGTGCCCAACCACTTAACCCTTGACCTATCACAACTTCGTCTTTTTTATTGTAGATTGCAGTGAGCATTTTTGATGCGGCCACATTTACGTTCATACCATTTTCTATTGAAGGTTCAGGTTTGTTTTGCGCCTCCCCTTGCTCGTTTAATGAGTTATGGGCAATCGCCGTTTTAATTGAGCCTGGGCAAATAGTTAAGCAATGTATATTGTGCTCTGCTACTTCGGCGCGTAAGCAGTCCATAAAGCCTACCACAGCGTATTTACTGCCTGAATACCCGGTTCTAAACTTAGAGCCTACTTTGCCTGCGACGCTGCTTATAGCCACTATTGAACCACTTTTACGCGTTACCATTGAAGGCAATACCGCTTTAGTGAGTGCAATTAAGCCAAAGTAGTTTACTTCCATAAGTTGGCGATACACTTTAAAGTCGTTTTCTAAAAATAAGCTACGCTGTGATACACCGCCGTTATTGATTAAAATATCAATGGGGCCTAAGCTGTCTATTTGTGCTGACACATCCTGCAATACGGTTTCTGGCATTGATAAATCAAGCGGGATAACACGATGCCCCTCGCCTTTTAATTCAGCTTTTACTTGGTTGAGTTTATCCACATTTCGCGCTGATAAAATGACCTTTGCACCTTGCTCTGCAAATTGCTTGGCAAGTTCTTCACCAATACCTGATGATGCACCGGTGATCCACACTGTTTTATTATTATAATCCATGGTTTACCTTATATTATTAATTATGCTTTAGTTGGACCAGCTATTTCATTAACTTGGTGTTCTAAATCTTTATAAAAGCCCATTAAAAATAACAGCTCAACAGTGACATACAAAGGGCCAATAATTAAGCCAACTAAATCATCAACAAAAGCGGGCTTTTTACCTTCAAAATAATGACCAATAAATTGTAATACCCAGCCAAATACAAACACCCCAACTCCAATTGTTAACCATGGCACCAAAGCCATAGCGGCAATTGGTTGTGCAGCTACCAGTAATAAAGTAAAAATAATGCCCATTATCAAACCAAGCGAAAAGCTCAGCATAAAATAGTAAACCACAGAGGCTAATACAAAAATTTGCGCACCATCAATGCTAAAGCTGGCGATAGGAATTTCAATTCGTGCAAGTAAACATAAAGCGGCAAACACAATAAGTGGAATACCAAAAAAATGGGTTAATACATTTCGTTTAGAACGATGGTACAAACCATACTGGCCGAGCTGTTGTTCAAGGGTTTTCATAGCGATGTTCCTGTTGTTATTTTTATAAGCAAAGTTCACCTTATAAAAAAAGCCACATAATAACAACTGATAACGAGAGTTAATCAGTAAAACTAAGTAAGTAGTAGTTTAATGCGTTATTGCTATAAATTAGGTAAAGTCATCGTTAATAATTAACGTGATCATCACGAGGACGTTTGCATGTTTTTAAAAGCACTCGCCGTTGGCCTTTTGCTCGCTTTGGGTGAGGTCGTTAACGGCAATATTAGAGTAAGGATCTTACATAAATTTTACGCTCTAAAGCGCGCTAAAACGCTCAGCTTATTTTCCGGCACTGCGATTATTTATGCCATTGCGTGGATCACTTTGCCATGGATTAACCCTATTTCGTACTTAGATAGTTTAAATGTGGGCTTAGTTTGGCTAACAATAATGCTTAGTTTAGATATTGTTGTGGGCAGATATGTATTTAAATATAAGTGGCACAAAATTCTTGATGATTTTAACCTCTTCAAAGGTAACTTACTGAGTGTAGGGATGCTGTTGCTTTTTATAAGCCCCAGCTTGGTATTTTGGTTACAGATGAAAGTTATGGTTTAGATCACTCCTCTAAAAGCGCAGCGTCTCTTCGCCTTCTTTGTGCATAATTCAATAAACCCTATTTGAACACAGAGAAACGAATGAGGACTAAATGAGAAGCCATAAAAAGTTATTGTTTAGATCACTCCCTTAAAAGCGCAGCGGCTCTTTGCCCTCTTTGTGCGTTAATCACTTAAAATCTATTTAAAGTCAGAAATAAATAAGCTTTCAACATACCGCTATCTAAGCTAATGCCGTTACCAGCTTACCTTTTTCATGTGTGGGTTGCATTGCCATTCGCTCCGTGCCTTTTTCGAATTCTTGCTCTAACATTTTTTGTAGGTCGGCAATCTGCTCTTTTATAGCGTCTACATCAGCACCTTGCTCTTCTAGTTTTTCTGCCAACGCTGCTATTGCTGCCTTTAGCTCAGCTATTTTTTCTTTATCAACACCTAAGCGTTGATAAATTAATGCCTGTTGCGCATTTTCTAAAAAGCTTTTGTCTGCTGGCTTAGCGATAAAATTGGGGGGTGCTTGATTTTCAGCGGCACTGGTTGTTGCCGCAGCGGCAGACGTCGGCACAACATCACTCGCTTTTGCCGCTTTGTTAACGGGGCTGTTATAACTACTATATTGATTTTTAAAGGTTATTGATGTCATTAGCTGAAATCCATTTTGCTTAACTGTAATAACACAGCAACTTTGATACCAATTGATATTTTATTTCAAATTAAGCCCACTTAGCTCATTTCGCACCCATTTTTCATCTAAATATTGCTCTAAGTGTTGTTCAGCAAACTTTAAAAAACTGCGTGCAGCATGTGATATGTGTCGGTCTGTACGCACCACAAAATACCAATGACTGGCTAAAGTGGTGTCGGTAACATTAAGCACTTTAAAGCTATTATCACCTTTAGGTAGCACATGCTGAGAAAGCACCGCAATCCCCATACCTGAAGCTACCGCCACTCTAATCGCTTCATTACTGGCCATTTGCACACTGTCACTTAATACCAAGCCTCTACTTTGCAGCTCGCTCTCAAATAACATGCGCGTTGCCGAGCCTGTCTCGCGTAGTAAAAAACGATACGGAACTAAATCAGCCAGTGTCAACGCGGTTTTATCGGCTAACGGATGATTTAGCGGCACTATAAACACTAAAGGGTTATGTAAAAATCTAGCAGCCTGGGCATGCTCTAAAGATGGCGGGTGACTAAATACATAAATATCGTCTTCTCCGCGTTCAAAGCGTGCTAAAACGGCTGAACGATTACCTATTTCAAGTGGTAGCTCTACATGCGGATGTTCATTACTGTATGGGCCTAACAATTTAGGTAAAATATATTGGGCGGTATTAACCATGGCAATTTTACATCGTCCACGTTCCCCCCCTTTTAGCTCCGCTAGGTAATCTTGGTAGTCTTCAAAATGACCAAAAACCTGCTGACAGGTTCTAAACAAGGCCATGCCGGCTTCGGTTATTTGCAACTTTTGTTGCTGCATAATTATTAACGGCTCATCTACCGCTTCTTGTAAGCGTTTAATTTGTAAAGAAACCGTAGGCTGAGTCAAATGAAGCCTGCGCGCCGTTTCGCTTATAGAGCCCGTTTTTACTACACTCATAAATACTTCAAGTAGTCGAAAAGAAAGTTGCCTTATGTTCATACACACCTCATAGGTTTTTATCTATAGGATGGTAGCATTCATTTTATTATTTACTATATAAAGATTTGCCTATAATGGCGCCGCTCAACAAAATGAATTAGTAACAACGAAAACAAAGAGGAGAACAGCGTGCCTGATATTGTAGTGATGTTTTTTATTTTAGGATTAGCGGCGGGTATCCTTCGCTCTGATTTGGCTATACCCAAAGCTACATATGACACCCTCAGTTTGCTACTCATGCTTACTATAGGCCTAAAAGGTGGTATGGTCCTTCATGGCAATTTAAGCTGGCAATTACTGCCCGAAATGGCCTCGGTAATGTTACTTGGTGGGCTTATTCCACTGACTTTATACCCTATTTTAAAATACGTTGTTAGGCTAAGCGTAGCTAATAGCGCCAGCATTGCGGCTCACTATGGTTCGGTTAGTGCAGGTACATTTGCGGTAGCCTTAGCGTATGCAGAATCGGCTAAATTAGAAGTGGGCGCAGAAGTTACCTTGTATCTGGTGATGCTTGAATTACCCGCTATCATTGTGGGTTTACTGCTGTATCGTAAGCTCGACAAAGCACACAGTGAAAACACTAACTTATCGTTAAAAGCGCTGTGGCATGAGACGCTCACTAATAAGAGTGTGATTTTGCTCGTTGGCGGTGTAATTATTGGTATGATGTATGGCACCCAGCAAGGTAGCCAAGTTACCAGCTTGCTCACCAATAGCTTTAAAGTGGTACTGGCATTGTTTTTGCTCGAAATGGGCTTAGTAGCTGCACAAACGCTTCGCCCTTTCCCTTGGCAACAATGGAAATTGGCTGCTTTTGCCATTATTACACCATTATTTTTAGGCACCATTGGCGTTATTGTTGGCACCTGGCTTAATTTAGAATTAGGCTCGGTGGTTATACTGGGCAGCTTAGTGGCGAGTGCCTCTTACATTGCCGCACCTGCGGCCATAAAAGCAGCTATTCCCAAAGCGGATATTGGTCTTGCCATGCTCAGCTCGTTAGGTGTCACCTTTCCATTTAATGTTATTGTGGGAATTGGTTTGTATCACCAACTCGCCGTAGCCATAAGTTAAATAATATAAACTCTGGATAATAAATCTCTTATCTAGAGCTCAGGTTAAATAGTCTTTATCAAAAAAGCCCAAAGTGGGCTTTTTTGGTTTTATAAGCAGTGTTATTTAATTTAAAACAAGGCTTAAAAATACAACAATTTTAAAACAATAAAGCTAACTTACTTCTACAAAAAAATAGCATGTAAGCGTTTAATTTACGTAAAAAAACATTTTAAATACTATTTTCATTTAGCAATTAAAAATCTCTTTACTTCGTTGTCAAACCAGCCTACATTCGCCGCAAAATTAACCTGCTTAAAATAATTGCTTTATCTATCCCCCTAAAGTCAGTAATTATTTAACCCCCTTTTATCGGAACAATCTAATGGTGGAACTTGCCGCTGATAGTAAATCAAATAACCCCTTAGCGCCGGTTATTGGCTTATCGTTTTTTGCTATTGCGTCGGGCTTTTTAATGAGCCTGATCCCGTTATCACTTAATGCATTTAACTTAAATATTGATTTAGCTCCATGGCTTGCCAGTGTGTTTTATTTGGGCTTACTGATTGGTGCTTTATGTATAGAGCGCGTAGTGGTAAAAATCGGTCATAGGTTGGCTTTTATCGGGTTTTTAGCCTTACTAATTGTTAGTGTTATTGCCCAGTTGATCAGCCCAACTGCCACTATGTGGTTAGTCGCGCGATTTGTGGCTGGCATGGCAGTAGCTGGCGTATTTGTGGTGGTAGAGTCGTGGTTGTTAATGGCCAACACTGCAAAAGCGCGAGCAAAGCGCTTGGGGTTATATATGACCTCCCTATACGGTGGCAGTGCCGTAGGGCAACTTGCTATTAAACCATTAGGAACGACAGATGCCGTGCCCTATTTATTTGTTATTGCTTTGTTAGCTGTTGCGATTTTAGCGCCGCTATTAATTACCCAAGGGCAACCTAATACGCAAAATTTACAAAAACTCCCCCTTAAAGAGCTTAAAACCCTGAGCCGCCCCGCTATTTTAGGCTGTTTAGTGTCGGGATTATTACTTGGGCCTATTTACGGCTTACTGCCTGTGTATATTGCGGCGCAATCAGAGCAGGCACACTATACTGGGTTACTTATGGCGGTGATTACATTAGGTGGCATGTTAGTTCAGCCTTTAGTGAGCTATTTATCAACCCGCATTATTAAAAGCTTATTAATGGCGATTTTTTGCTTTATTGGCACAGCCAGTGTGGTGGGTATTTTACATGCAAATAGCTTTGCAGCTTTAGTGAGTAGTTATTTTATACTGGGTGCATGCAGCTTTGCACTTTACCCTATTGCTATTACGTTGGCGTGCGACTCACTGCCTATGGCAAAAATAGTCTCAGCCACCGAAATAATGCTATTAAGTTACAGTGTGGGCTCGGTTCTTGGGCCGCTTATGGCCACCCACTTTTCAGATAAAAGCCATGGTGTGCTTATTTACTTAGGTGGCTGTTTAATTACTACCTGTATTTACATGCTTATAAAAAGTATGAAAAAAATACCCACAGGTAACACTCCGGTTGTCGGCTAGCTAATACTAAAAGCCGCTTAATGCTGGTTAAGGTATTAAGCGGTTTGCACTTGAGTAATCGCTTTAGCGACTGCTTTACTTTTTAACTCAAGTACTTCAATTTTATGCTCGTTTATGAGTTCATCAACAAAGCTGCTGCGGTTACTATCATCAGTTATTATGTACACTTTATGTTTAGCGCGAGTCAGCGCTACATAAAATAAACGACGCTCTTCGCTGTGTGCGAAATTATCTTTAGCAGGTAATAATGCTTCTAAAATTTGAGACGTTGGCTTAGTGCTTGGAAATCCAAACGCCCCGCCATTCATTGCTAATATAATGACATAATCGGATTCTTTACCTTTTGAGCCATGAAACGTATCACACTCAATATGCAGTGCTGAAAACTCTTGCTGTAAAGCATTTATATCGGCCTGTAAGGGTAACTGAAAGCGAAACCGTGCAAGTAAATACACAGTAGCAGGCTTGCCAGAATTGGCCTTAATCCCCTTTAGTAAATACTTAATTGCGCCATTGTTTAGCTCCGCTATTTTTTGGTTTTTAGCTGAGCCACTATTTAACGTTTTTAGCACGCTAACAGCGGGCTTACTCACCTTTGCTATTGAGCGAATATCTTTAGCTAACTGCGCAGGGTTTTTCATAATAAAGCCTGCGGCAACCTCACCAATTTTATTATTAAAGCGAAAGGTCTTATCTAAGAGGGTTTGTGTTGTAAAACCAAAATGTGCGGCAAACTCGGTGGTAAGTCGCATATCTGCGCCACTAAAACGGTAAATAGCTTGCCAATCGTCTCCTACTGCAAACAGTGAACTATTCGATTTATTATCGCGCAGCGCTTTTACAAGTGCAGCACGCAGTGGCGATATATCTTGAAATTCATCCACCATGATATAACGCCAAGGCGATGTAAATTTTTTTGTGTTTACATAATCGAGGGCTTTAATGATCATGTCGTCGAAGTCTATTTCGCCCTGCGTGCGTAAATAATGGTTGTAGTTGGCTAACAACGGCTTTAATAATTTCCAAGCCTGCTGTATCTGCTTTGAGTCGCTCTCAAGTGTTATATTTGCGGTTTTATACGCACTTATTAACTGGCTAAACAGAGTCGCTAATTTAGTTAAATGACCACTGGCTTTTATCTCTTTTAAAAGCGCTATATGGTTAGGCTTTGCAGCACTAAATTTTAAATCGCTTTTAACGGCATAAAGAGTGTTATTAATGTAATTTACCAATGCTTTAGCATACTGTGGTTTGGCATTGGCTAGCGATTCAAAACACCCTTCAACCCACTTTATTTTAGCTTTTTCGTTTTCAGCAAGTTTAGATATTTTAGGTGGCTTGCCCTCAACCTCGCTAATAATAGTTAAACCCACACTATGAAACGTGGCGGCTTTAATAGACTCTGTACCTAATTTCAGTTTAATTCTTTCGTCCATTTCGCAAGCGGCTTGCTTACCATAGGCGAGTAATAAAATATCGTTGTAATTAGCCTGTTTACTGTTAACCAAATAGCCCGCTCGAGCCACTAACACACTGGTTTTTCCTGTACCTGCCCCTGCCAGCACTAAGTTATTGTCGTCATCTATTATGCAAGCTCGGCGTTGTTGCTCAGTGAGTGGATTTGTTTCAACGCCATTAAAAAAATCGTGGTAACGCTTTAATTGTGACTGGGTGTATTTATGCTGAAAAAAACGCGTGAGTGAATCGCTCCACTGGCTGTATTGCTCAAGCAATTTTATTTGTGTGCTGACTGGTGCTAAAACATCACTGCTTTTTATCCAAGGTAGCCAGCGTTTATATTGCTCATCTACCTGTTTTTTTATATCAGCCACATATGATTGGCGCAAAAACTGAGTATGAGCAAATTGGTTTATTTCACTCAACACCTCATTAAGCACAGCAATATTGCTTTTAACCCACAGCATATCGGTATGCGCTTTAAATACCCTATTACTGCCATAGGCCCTCATCCAAATACGATACTGCTTAGACTCGGTATTAAAGCGCAGTGTTTGCCCAAGCACACCGTATTCATAGCGAATGGGCGACGTTAAATCACGCCAACTCAGTGTGGTTGTTTGTATTTTGTTGCTGAGCACTAAACCTTGTGGGTTTATGTCTAAAAAGCGATGCGCAGTAAAAATGCGGCCAAATACACTAGGCTGAATAGAATTCATTAACAGCAGAATTCCTTTATAAAAATGAACCAATTAGCCGTATTTTAAGGGAATAGTGTATGTAAGTGTAATAAATATAAAGATAAATAATGATGCAGTGGCTGCTGCATCATTATTTGAGTTTTAATTAGGCTTAATAATTAACAAGCCGCTTTATTAAAGCCTAATTTTTCGTATCAATAATAATCAGTTCACATTCAGTAGTTGCTGTTAAGGTGATGTTTTTAACCTTTGTAACTTCTGCGCCGTCACCTTCGTTCATTTTAATTGAGGCTGACTCATCATTAATAATAAACTCCCCTGCCGATGCCAATACGTAGGCTTGATGATCAATCGGCTGTGTTATTGACGTGCCTTTTGCCAGCTTTCCACCGTAAATACGCGTCTGCTGATTAATAAACAGTGCACTATCGGCATCTTTTGGATAACCCGAAACCAGTAAGCTAAGGGTGCTTGCCGCTTGTGTAGGAAACTTCTTGCTTTCCCAGCGCGGCTCAACATTATGTTGATTACTCTGAATCCAAATTTGATAAAACGTAAGTGGTTCATCTGTTAAGTTATATTCTGAGTGGGTAATGCCGGTGCCTGCACTCATTACTTGCACCTCACCTTGCTCGGTGATCCCTTTGTTGCCCATACTATCTTGATGAGTAATGGCACCACTGCGGATAAAACTAATAATTTCCATATTTCTGTGCGGGTGCGCACCAAACCCCATACCTGGAGCTACCCAGTCATCATTAACTACACGTAAAGTGCCAAATCCCATACGCGCAGGATTATAGTAATTCGCAAAACTAAAATGGTGCTTTGACTTAAGCCAACCATGATCAGCATTGCCTAAGCTATTTTTTGGGTAATGAGTAAGCATATTTTTTCCTATACGTTATCTCTGCGTCATTTAGTATTGACGGTCTCGATCATGGGCAGCATCAAACGTGTGTTTAGCACCTAAAGGCACAATTTGCGTTGGGTTAATGGTTACGTGACTTACGTAGTAATGCACCTTTGTGTATTCTAAATCGACCGTTTCCTTTATCCCAGGTACTTGGTAAAGCTCATTAATGTAGTTACTAAGATGATGAAACTCAGTTAACTTTTCTCGATTACACTTAAAGTGCCCGTGATACACAGCATCAAAGCGGATAAGTGTGGTAAATAATCGCCAATCGGCTTCAGTGAGTTTATCGCCCACTAAGTAACGCTGTTTTGCTAATCGAGTTTCTAACCAATCTAAGCTATCAAACAAGGCGGTGTAAGCTTCGTTGTAAGCTTCTTGAGTTGTAGCAAAACCGGCTTTATACACCCCATTATTAATGGTGTTATAAACACGGGTATTCACTATTTCTATTTCTTCACGTAGCGCATCTGGATAATAATCGTCGGTGTTACCTGTAAGCTCATTAAACGCGCTATTAAACATGCGAATTATTTCTATTGATTCGTTGTTTACAATAGTCTGCGTTTTTTTATCCCATAAAATAGGCACGGTAACACGCCCTTCATAGCTAGGGTCGGCTTTTAAATACAATTGGTAAGCGTAATCTAAGTTATAAAGTGGATCGCCCTGCTCGCCAAATTCCCAGCCGTTTTCCATCATGGGAGCTTCAACAATGCTTATAGAAATGATGTCTTCGAGCTGCTTTAATTTACGAAAAATAATGGTGCGGTGCGCCCAAGGACAAGCCAACGACACATATAAATGATAACGACCCGCTTCTGGTTTAAATTTACTGTTTTGCGCTGATGAAATCGTATCTCTAAAGCAGCTATCTTGGCGTACAAATTTACCGTCGCTTTTTTCGGTGTCGTACCATTTATCGACCCATTCACCGTTAACAAGTAATCCCATGTCCGTCTCCTTAGTTTATAGAATGTGCCAACCTTACGCAGATTGGCAGCTTAAAGTTTAATCACTTATGTGACCCGCTTATTAATTTAATTTGTTATGAATTTTTCCATCAACAGATAGCTTTCCAGCTCCTTGGATCAGTAGAGCTAGGGTAATGGCTAACAGCGATAACGCAAATTCATAACCGTTATTGCTCATAAATAAACCGTTATCTATGTGCGTGGTAAAAATAGCAACCATCATAGTGATAGCCAGTACAAAACTCGCAGGACGCACCAGCAAACCAACGATGAGTAGTAACCCACCAAAAAATTCTGCGCCACCGGCCATTAATGCCATTAAATAGCCCGGTGCTAAGCCAATCGATTCCATCCATTGCCCCGTGCCTTCTAATCCGTAGCCACCAAACCACGCAAACAATTTTTGAGCGCCATGAGCACTAAACACTAACCCCGCAATGAGCCTTAATGGTAGTGTTGCAAAAGACTGTTCAGTTTTTGTGATGGCAGCTGTGATATTTTTAATCGTCATAGTTTTAACCTGTATTGTTCCAATTGAGTATGCAGCTATTGTATAAGTTGAATTAAAATTAAATAACTCCTATTATTTGCTCTATATGTTCAAATATTTTGAACAGTTAATTTTGGGTATCATTATGAATACACCCCCTATCAGCATAGAAGCTCTATTGGTATTAGACGCCATTGAGCATCGTGGCAGTTATGCAGCCGCCGCTGAGCAACTTAATAAAGTGCCCTCAGCCTTGTCGTATATTGTTAATAAACTTGAAGAGCAATTAAATGTAACTTTGTTTCAGCGTCAAGGTCGACGCGCGGTTTTAACCCCCGCAGGTAAACATTTACTGATCGAGGGGCGTAAAGTACTCAATGCTATAAATAATTTATCGGAGCAAACACAAACTATAGCTAATGGCTGGGAGCCTCGAATACGTATTGCTTATGACTCTATTTTTGAAATAAGTCACGTATTTAACAATTTGCAGCTATTTTTAAATGAGCATAAAAATATTGAGATAGATATTAAAGAAGAAGTACTTAATGGCACTTGGGAGGCTTTAATTGAGGATGACGTTGACTTAGTGATTGGTGCACCAGCTCCGGTTCCAAATCAAAAGGGGATCAGAGCGGTAAAAATAGCCGATATTCAAAATGTTCTGGTGGTTCACCCTAGCCACCCGCTAGCGCAACTAAAAAAGCCTATTGAGCCCAGCGAACTTGGTCAATACACTACGGTTATAGTACATGATTCTGCAAAACAAAGTATTCCGTGGTCAGCTAATTTAATCGAAGGTAATCAACGTTTTTATGTAAGTTCTGTAAGCCAAAAGATAACCGCTATTTTATCCGCTATTGGCATTGGTTATTTACCTGCAAACCTTATTGCTGAACATGTAAAAGCTAACAAACTGCATGTTGTGGAACTTACCGAACCACGCCCTATTCAAGACTTATACCTTGCATGGAAAATAACAAACAAAGGTAAAGGCTTAAAACAGCTGACCCAAATTATACTAAATAATATTTAACCCTTAAAAACGCAAAAGCCCATGCTAAAACAGCATGGGCTTTTTGAATCAGTAATAAATATTACAGTGCGAGGTCTTGCTTAGCGCGGGTTAAGTTGTGCGACACTAACTCGTTACCAGACATTTGTTGTGCTTCGTAAAAGTCTGATAATGCAGCCGTTTCGTTTTTAGCCATTAAACGTCCTACACCACGGTTACTTAAAGCAAATGACGTAAGCTCACGTACTTTAAAGCGTGGGCCAGTGCTTTGTTGTAATAAAGTAATTGCTTTTGAGCAGATTGCTTCAGCTTGGCTGTAATTTTTTGATTTTACATTTAATGCGCAGTCGTTAAATGCAACTTCGAATTCTTGAGGGGCTGTTTTAGCCTCTTCAATAACCATTAACTTGTAATCACTTTGATCAGCCATTACAGCAGCTGAGCAAGTTAATAAAGAGCCAAGAGCGATGGTTTTGATAAGTGAGCGTTTCATGATTAATTTCCTATTTGGTTAGTCGTGCTTGTTGCCGACAACTGAACTTTAGAGTTTTTACTTCATTTCGACAAACGATTAAAAACAAACCAATAAGTGAAAAAAACTAACCTATAGACTTTACCCTGATAAAAAGCGTTTAACAGTTCAAAAAATCAATCACCTCTTCTTGCACATCAATATAATCATCTTCTGACATATTTAGTGTTGCTAATACCTGTTTTTCTATATCATCCCAATCTTTGGTGGTGTCACCGCGTAAAACACTATTGACCAAATTTTCAGACATTTTTAAAACGCAATAACACAATTGTTGGTTACTACCGGTTATATTATTTAACATACTCATGTCGTGATGCCGCAGAATAAGCTGGCAAATATCTATAGGTAGATGCCAGCTGGACGCTAAGTAGTAACCCACAGTCGCATGATTAGTTCCATATAAACGCTCTTCTATATCTATCAAGCTTTCTCTGTGGGTATTATTTGAAGTATGCAAAGCACTCACGTAATTATCGAATTTAATTGCCATCGGCACGATGCCACAATCATGGAACAAACCAAGGGTATACAAGTATTCTATTGGCACTTTTTCTTTTATACATTGGCCAACAATCATATTTACCTCGGCAATTTCGGTGGCGGTATCCCAAAAGCGCTCTAAGCTAATGCAGCATTCTTTTTGGGTGAACATTTGCTTTAATTTTAAGCTTGGCACTAGCGCCTCAATTCCGTTCCAACCTAAAAACATAATGGCCTGTTTAATATCAGACACACTGCGCACTAAGCCATACGATGGTGAATTAATAATTTTTAGAATAGCCGATGAAATAGCCACATCTTTAGCAATGATCTCTGCGGCGTCTGAAAGCGAGGGTTCTTGAGCAGATGCTAATATTTCAAGCTCATTTAAGATTTGTGGCTTTGGTGGAATGATAAAGTTTTTGTTTACATCAGATAAAACCTGCTCATTAACTACAATCATTAATTTCTAGCCTCCGGCTAAGCTTTATGGATTATTTATTTAAGTCCATTTTAACTTTTATACTAGAAGTTGATTAGGGATTTATCAATTTGTAAGTGCTGAAATTGGTAGGATAAAAATAAATTTTAAAACAATAGCAACACACGCCCATGTGTGGGCGTGTATTTATTAATATTGGCTTAGAAATAATAGCCAATATTAATGTTAAAGCGACGCTCAGTTTCGCTGCTGTCGCCCGCTAATGAACCGCCAACAAACGGCATATTTTTACCATGAACTAAGTCAAAGTAAGTGAATAAACCACCTGCAGCTACCGAGAAACCAGTTACGTTCATCCAGGTATCTCTGCTGTTGTCAGATTTGTCGTAAATAGCACTGTAGTCGTTGTAAAACTGTAAGTTTGTCACCGCGCCCCATTGTACCGGTACGCTGTATGCTACGTTTGCACTCGACATTGTTGCCTCTGCCGCCATGCTGTCGTAAAACGAGTAAGCGCCTACAGCAATACGGTTTACGTTATCAATATCGTAATTGTATTCGCCGTGTTGAAGTTGTAAGTTCCATGGGCCTATATTACTGTTTAAATGTAATGCCCAAGCGTTGTAATCACCTGCGCGGTCAACACCATCATGTAAACCACCAGCAAGTGCTGATACACCAATTTCAGTTTTACCACCTTCATGTTCTAGGTGATAGCCGTAACGGCCTGAGAACGTATTGTACTCGCCTATAGCATTAGTTGGCTCAGCATAAACACCATCGCCGGCTTCTCTAAAACCAACAATGTCGTAAGAATAACGATCGCTGCGGTTATCTACATAACCATCAACACCACCTAATTCATCATTTTTGAAAAAGCCCAGATCAAGCTGCCAGTTATCAGCAATCTTACGCTTAAATAACACCCCTAAATCGTGATCGTCTTCAAGGCCAACATAATAGTTAGTGCTGAAAAAGTAGTTATGTGAATTGTAAGGCCAGTTACCAAAAGGAACCTTAGTAATACCTGCTTGAACTTGCCAATCATCAGCAAAATCATAGGCGGCATAAGCGTATTTAACAGCGGTCATATAATCAAAAAAGCGAATTTCAGCGTTTAATTTTACATCACCAACGTCGCCTGAGAAATTTAAGCGAAAAATATCAAAGTCAAAATCGCCGCCGCGATTTTTATTATCGTCATCATACGAAGTATGGCTGTAGTTGGTTCGCACAGCGCCGCCAACTTTAATCCCCTGTGGCTTGTGATCATGCTTTGCCACTTGAGTTTCGGCTATATCTTCTTTCTCTTCAATGGTGCGGTCGATTGATTTTTCACTTTTTTGCTCTGCTTTTGCAAGTTGCTTTTGCAGCATTTCCACTTGTTTTTGTAAGCTGCTTAATTGCTGCTTTACTTTATCAAGATCTGTATCTGCATGTGCCGGATGTGAAAATACAACCATAGCCACTGCCAGTGCTAAAGGTTTCATAGGTGTCATAATTTGTCCTTGCTTGCCTTGTTGATATTATTAACTCGAACTTGGTCAGCGTGAGCTAAGTACCTGCTTGATTTTACATGTTGTTTTACAATGATAACGTATTTTTACAACTCTTCAATTACACTTTATGATTTTGCGCAACAGATCAGTAACACACAAACTACTTTTTAGCTGGGTAACCATGAGAATTAATCATATTTTTATAAATGAAAGCAGTAAGTTGAAAAAATTAAAGTTGGAAAAATAACAGGATGCTAATGTACCTATTATAGTGTGCTATTATTTGCAAAAATCATACGTAAATCAGCAGGCTTGCTGCTAAAAAATACATTAAGGACTTCCAATAATGAAAAATAACGAAACTTTTAACACCATTGCTACGTTAATTTTTAAGCATCTTTATAATAATTTTCCAAGCCCAAGTCAGTTAGATCCTAAACAAGTAATTAGCGATGCCTCAGATCAACAAAGTGAAGCAATTAAAGGCACTATTGCCTTTCTTATTCATGAGGAGTATATATTTTCAACGCCCAGCGCTACCTTTTTGCTAACTGAAAAAGGCTTTAGCCACGCTTTGTGTCCAAAGTTTTGATCTAACTTTACTTTTAAACACTAAAGCTTTAGTGAATTACTATAAGGAGTTACAACAATGAGTGATTTTATTTGGTTACTTCCAGCAGCGGTACTCACTATCATTTTAATTAAACTGATTAAACAATCTAAAAAACTGCCTTAGCTTTTTATTTAATGAGTACGCTTTAGCAATTTTTGGATTTGTGCGTTTACCATCTCTGGCTCATCATTTTGTGGATAGTGGTAACTTTTACTGGTTAGCACTACCTCACCTTGAGGAAAAGCATTAGCCCAGTTTGCATGCAGTTCTCCCCACATTTCACGCCCTTTATCAGTAAAAAATAACACCGACGGATTTTCATATTTTTTAACTGAGGCAATAACCGTCACAGGAATATCTGCTATTTGCGGGTAACCAGGCAAAGGTCGCTTCGACCAAAAGTCTAAATACTGATTCGACATGCCGTTTTTCATATCATTTCGTTTTATAACGGCAATTTCTTTTTCAGCGCGCGCTAAATCAATCTGACGCATAATATCAACATCATGCTCTGAGGCCGGTTCAATTAACATTAACGCTTTAATTTTATCGGGGTAGCTTGCTGCAAATACCCTTGCGATATAAACACCATAAGAATGCGCCACATAAATCACCGGCTCTTCAATTTTTAACGCTTTAAGTAATAGTAAAGCCTCAGCAGCATACTCTTCTGAGCTATAGTTTTTCTTTATTTGTGCTGAGCCACCATTGCCAATTCGAGAATAGCGAATTACTTTTGCGTGCTTGGTAAGCGAGTTATAAATGGGATCCCAATCACTCAGCCCTGCAGAGCCACCCGCCTCGAGTAAAACAGTATGTTTACCACTACCCGCCATTTCATATTCAATATCAAAGCCATTTACTTTAACCTTAGCAAGCTCAGCAAACACAACGGTTGAGGTGATTAATATCCAAAGTAGAATCGTTTTTATTATTAGTTTCATATTGTTAAAATAGATTAGTAGTAAGTTCAAGTTTATAACATTATAAATAGAGCGAAAAAACCTTAATGGATGAATTAATCATTCTACTCTTTTTGGAGTTTTTCACCTGACATTTTATACCAGCCATGTAACCGTTTATGGAAAAAGGTTGGTAGACTATGGGTTATAAAGTCGCGCCCTGGTACTTTGAATTTGTGATAGTAGGCATTGCCGTTTCAACAATTGGGCTAATGCGATTGTTTAGAGCATTTTGGGGTGTCGGGATAAAAAGAAAAGCGCTAGTTAGGAGCTAGAGCTTTTACTTTATAGTTCATGGCATATAGATATTTTTAGCTATTAACTAGAATCCTATATTTAACTAAATCGACATGACTATATAGATTTCTGACACCTTTACCCTCTTCAATGAATCCTACTTCATCGAGGTGTATACCTGCAGTATTACCTTCTATTACGCGTCCTTTAGCAACTAATACATCATTCTTCATGAGAGATATGATTTTATTATTAAGTTCACCATTCTTATATTCCATTACATTTTCCTTTTTTGATTGAAGATGCAACATATCAGATTAGTCGACATTATAAAAAATAAGATACTTACGCAACCTTAGAAACTTGCGCTGTGCTAATAAGAAGTATGACACCTAATAATAGTTATTTGTTATGCACAAAATGACAGTGTATTTTATTAACGATTGGTGGTTATTATAGCGCGAGTTACTTGTCCAAATTGCGAAGCTAAAGCAACAATTACGTCACGCAAAAAGCAAAGCGCCCATGTGGTTAGTTTATATTGCTCGTGTACTAACACTAAAGAGTGCGGGGCTACGTCTCGTATTACCTAATCGTTTGTTCACTTCTTAAGCCCACCGTGTAAAACCACTGCGCAATTAGCAGCATCACTTATTATAAATCTAACGCGTGAAGAACAATTAGAGTTAATTGGGCTATAAACTAAATTCCATACCTAATAACCGTTCAAAATTTCCACTTTTTCAAGTATGTATAAAAAAATAGCAATTGATGATGATTAAAAAAGCAACTAGATTTTATTTTTGAAATGAGTGAAATTAACCTTTCCTTAGTTGATTTTTGCAAATATAAATGTTGAGAAATACTAAAAGGTTAGTGTGCACTAACACATGTGCGTTATACCAATGTTATCCACAATTAGAACGTTTTTTGTCCCTTGCAATAGATTCTTAATCACACTATCTTGGTGTTGAAGCTGGAATTATTACTACATCTTGTGGTGGTTTTCAGGGGAGGGACTAACACCATACTGGTAATATGGTGTTAGTGAAGTCACTTGCTGAGGTTTCAACAAACGCTTATTTGTACAAAAACAGCGTAACGTATTCTGAAATTATCAGCAAGTTAGTTTTATATTTTTTGGAGGGTAAAAAGTTGAAATTCAGCTTATCCTTAGAAATTTCTGAACGAGCAATTATTAATGTTACACACCTAATAATTGCTATCAGTAGCTTGCTAGCAATGTAATTATAAAGGGCTAAAGAAATTTAGCCCTTTATGTTTTCCTTACCTTTATATGATCTTTTCTCTAGAACTGGTGTTTTTTTAGGTTTAACAACTGAGTTATACACCCGGTTGCGTCGTTTAACGTTTGTGTTTTTTCTTTTAGGTCGGGTACTTTTTTATCTAGCCACGTTGCAGCAATATCTGCCATTATGGGTAAACCCTTGCCATTGTTTCGCATGAGTTTAAGCTCTAGGCGTGGGTCTTTACCTTGGCTTAACCAATTTTGAAACAGCGGTATGTAGTCTTGTGCTTCTTTAATACTAAGCCCAGGATAACGCCCTAGCGTAATATTTACCTGTTTACCACCTACACGACAACGGTATTGCTAAGTGATAGTCATCTTGGCAGATACACTTACACTTACATTGTCTCTATGCGATAATACACACGGTGTTTGATTTTTGCCTAGCAGCTTTCTTATTTTCGTTTAACTGATTGCCATTTAATTTTTTATACACAGTTAGCAAAAAATTTATACGCGAATTTATACACACTATGCAAATATTAAAGTGCTTTCTAAAATAGACAATAAATAACAAAAGCAAATAAAACCCACGAATATATAGGGCTTAAAGAAAGAATGAGCGAACCAACATACTACGAAAACCAAGCTACAATCTACTGGCACGACTACGAAACTTGGGGAGCAAGCCCGCAAAAAGATAAGCCGAGCCAATTTGCAGGTGTACGCACCGATCTTGATTTAAATATTATTGGCGAGCCGCTTATTGAGTACTGTAAGCCACAAGCTGATTACTTACCGCATCCTGAGGCGTGTTTAATTACCGGTATTACCCCACAAGTGGCGATGCAAAAAGGCTTAGTTGAGGCTGAATTTATTGCAAAAATTCATGCAGAATTTAGCGTACCCAATACCTGTGTAGCTGGTTATAACAGTATTCGTTTTGATGACGAAGTAAGCCGATATAGCTTTTATCGTAACTTTTACGACCCGTACGAGCGTGAATATAAAAACAATAATAGCCGTTGGGATATTATAGATTTAGTGCGTGCCTGCTATGCACTGCGCCCTGAGGGTATTGAATGGCCGTTAAAAGAAGATGGTAGCCCTAGTTTTAAGCTTGAGCATTTAACTGTCGCTAATGGTATTGAACATGCCGCTGCGCACGACGCATTAAGTGATGTAACGGCCACCATTGCCTTGGCAAAGCTAATTAAAGAGAAGCAACCTAAACTGTACCAGTTCTTTTTTAGCCTTCGTGGTAAAAAAGCACTCGCTGAAATGGTTGATGTATTTAATATGACCCCATTAGTGCACACCTCGTCTCGTATTCCAGCAACCCAAGGCTGTACTACCTGGGTGGCACCAATGAGTTTTCACCCGGTAAATAAAAACGCAGTTATTTGTTTTGATTTAACCCAAAACCCGCAGGTGTTACTTGATTTAAATGTAGAGCAATTACGCAAGCGTTTATACACCAAACGTATAGATTTAGCGGAGGGTGATTTACCCGTAGGTTTAAAATTAGTGCATTTAAACAAGTGCCCTATTTTAGCGCCTGCTAAAACGCTGCTGCCTGAAAACGCTGCTCGCTTGGGTATTGATCGTGAGCAATGCCTAGCTAATTTAGCCATTTTAAAAGCCAATACCGAGCTTCGCGATAAAGTCACTGAGGTATTTAATGAGCAAGGCGATTACAGCGCGACCACGAACGTAGATTACTTATTATATGATGGCTTTACTAGCCATGCTGATAAAGCTAAATTTGCGATTATTCGTGATGCAAAGCCTGAAGACTTAGCAAGTTTAAAACTTGAATTTGAAGATCCTAAATTTAATACTTTGCTGTTTAGATACCGCGCCCGTAACTGGCCGCAAACCCTAAACCAACAAGAACTTGATCAATGGCGTCAATATTGCCAAAGCAAGTTAATGCATGGCGAAGATCAGCCATCAATCAGCGCACAAGATTTTATGATCACCCTTGAAAACTTAGCGCATGAACATGATGACAGCGAAAAAAATCTAACAATTTTAAAAGCCTTATATAACTACGCGCAAAGCATGTAATTTACTGTAGTTTATATAATGCATAAAAACGCGACCCTTTAGCAAAAAAGTGTCGCGTTTTTTGTTACTAGGTAAAAAACCATAAAACTATCTCAACAAGAGAGGTAAATGAGAAAACATAAAACCAACATTCATTTTTTATGTTTATCACTTCCTCTAAAAGCGCAGCGTCTCTTATCCTCTTTGTGAATAATTTACTTTTACCAATTACATTACTTTTTATGCAGTGCTTCGATACGTGCTAATAAGCTTGAAGTATCGTATCTGCCGCCGCCAAGAGCTTGAACATCAGCGTAATATTGATCAACCGTTGCAGTCATTGGCAGTGTTGCACCGTTATTTTTAGCTTCATCTAGTGCAATACCTAAATCTTTGCGCATCCAATCTACAGCAAAACCAAATTCGTATTCGCCTGCCCACATTGTTTTGTAGCGGTTTTCCATTTGCCACGAACCAGCAGCGCCTTTAGAAATGGTTTCGATTACTTTTTCGCCATCAAGCCCCGCTTGTTTGGCAAAATGTAAGCCCTCAGCTAATCCTTGCACAACACCAGCAATACAAATTTGATTAACCATTTTACATAATTGCCCTGAGCCCGCTTCGCCTAAAAGCTGACTAAAACGGCTAAATGCCGCCATGATAGGTTGTGCTTTAGCAAATACCGCTTCGTTACCACCCGCCATTACGGTTAATACCCCATTTTCGGCACCAGCTTGACCGCCCGATACTGGCGCATCAATAAAGTCGATATGCTGTAAAGCCGCTTTTGCCGCAACTTCACGTGCCACTTCTGCTGAGGTAGTTGTGTGGTCGATTAAAATGGTGTTTTCCTGCATGCCTGCTAGCACACCGTCATTGCCGTATACCACTGAACGTAAATCGTCGTCATTGCCTACACACATAAAGACCATATCGGCACCATTTGCGGCTTCACGCGGAGTAGGTGCAAAACTGCCGTTAAAATCTTCGACCCATTTTTGTGCTTTAGCTGCTGTGCGGTTATAAACACATACGCTGTGCCCTGCTTTTGCTAGATGCCCTGCCATTGGGTAACCCATTACGCCTAAACCTATAAATGCAATTTTAACTGACATAAAAATGACCTATTTAACTGATAACTTAGAAACATAAGCTCGATTATGTCAATCGGCCGCTAAAAAAGCGAATGAAAGTCTTTTAAAATTTCCCGCATAAGGAAATTAGGTAGGTAATCTATGGATAGCATTTATCAATTTAACGCACCACTTTGTAATAACAGTGATTTTCCTTTGAGCCAGTTAAAAGGAAAAACGGTTCTTATTGTAAATACAGCAAGCAAATGTCATTTTTCGGCGCAATTATGTGCGCTTGAAAAGCTATACCAACAATATAAAAGCGATGGGTTTACTATTCTGGCCTTTCCATGTAATCAGTTTGATAAAAACGAACCATTAGAGGGTATGGCAATAAAAGACTACTATCAAAAACACTTTGCAATTAATTTTGAAGTATTTGACAAGGTTATGGTGAATGGCCCCGATACGCACCCCTTGTTTAGTTATTTAAAATCACATACGCGTGGAATTGCACAAAACCGTGCAATAAAGTGGAACTTTACTAAGTTTTTAGTTAATGCCCAAGGACAACTAATTGCGCGCTATGCGCCGCGTACTAAACCAGAGTCATTACACAGCGTAATAACAAGCAGTTTAGGGTCAACACCGATTATAAAAACAGCAAACACTCGTTTTGGTTAGGCATCTATAATAAAAATGGTTTATGGTTGATGTAACTAGATTAGTTGGATTGTAATAAATGAAGATTGCTTTTTTTAGTGCTCAAAAATATGAGCGCCCTTTTTTCGAACAAAGCTTAACTGGCTTTTCTAACATCGCTATTAGCTATTTTGAGCAAAGTTTATCGATGCACACTGCGGTTTTAGCTAAAGAATTTGATGCTGTATGCGTATTTGTAAACGATTCGGTAGATAAAGCGGTTATTGAGCAACTGGCTATATTTGGGGTTAACACCATTTTACTGCGCTGTGCGGGTTTTAATAATGTAGATTTAGCCGCTGCTAAACAGCATGGTATGCGTGTTCTGCGCGTTCCGGCTTACAGCCCTGAGGCAGTCGCAGAGCATTGTATTGCACTTATGCTTACGCTTAGCCGTAAAACCCATAAAGCTTATAACCGCGTACGTGAAGACAATTTTGACTTGAACGGCTTACTTGGCTTTAACTTGCATAATAAAACGGTGGGTATTATTGGCTGCGGTAAAATTGGCCAAGCATTGTGTAATATATTAACCGGTTTTGGCGCTCAAATTTTAGTATGCGATCCTAATGCACAAGCTGGTAATTACACAATTACTGATTTAAACACCCTGCTTACACAAAGCGATATCATTTCTTTGCATTGCCCGTTAAACGAGCACACCCATCATTTAATAGACGATGACGCATTTGCAGCGATGAAAACAGGAGTTATGCTAATAAACACCTCGCGCGGTGCATTGGTTAATAGTAAAGCTTGTATTAAGGCACTTAAATCACAAAAACTAGGTTATTTAGGGCTTGATGTGTACGAGCAAGAATCAGAGCTGTTTTTTAAAAACCACAGTGACGATATAAACCAAGACGATATTTTCTCTCGCTTGGTGAGCTTTAAAAATGTATTGATCACCGGCCATCAAGGCTTTTTTACTCAAGAAGCGCTTACAGAAATTGCCAATATCACCTTACAAAATGCATTTGAGGTTACTCAAGGAAATAGCTTAACAAACGAGGTGCTATAGCGCTCCAAATCAAAAAGCAAAAAAGCGAACAAAATATAGTGTTCGCTTTTTTAGTTATCAATAACAGGTTAGTTATTATTGCGTTCTAGCCAAACGCAACGTTTGCAAATACTAGGGTCATTAGCACTGGGCAGACAAAACGAATGTACTGAGCAAACCAATAATGTGCACCAGAACTTGCTTGATGAAGCTTATTACCACGCTGCCATAACCAGCCCACTGTAATAAAATAAAACAGCCCCATCAGCGGGAGTTGGTATTGGGTAAATACCATAATTACCAAACCAAATAGCCAATCAAAATTAACAATAATAGTACTGGCACAAATAAGTACAATGGCACTAACAGCCCATGTGGCTTTGGTTCTATCAACACTGTGGTTTTCTACTAAGAATGCCACCGGAATTTCAGTTGATGAAATGGTTGATGTAACTGAAGCAATCGACATCAACACAAAAAATAATAAGCCAACTAATAAACCAATTTCACCCATGGTGCCAAATAACTCAGGTAATATGGCAAAAATAAGCTGGCCTTCACCAATTAATTTACCATTGCTAAATACTTCAACGCCATTGAACTGAGCCACATAAATAGCCGGTATAATTAATAGTCCTGCTAAAAATGCCACGCTGGTGTCGAGTAAGGCAACACTTGCAGTCAATTTTGGTAAGTTAGCGCCGGGCTTTAAATAAGAGCCATAAATCATCATACAGCCCACACCCAGTGATAATGAGAAAAACGCTTGCCCCATTGCGGCAATAATTAAATCAGGGTCGAGTATTTTGCTAAAATCAGGCACTAAATAGGCCGCAAACCCTTCGCTGGCACCCTCTAAGGTAGCAATGTAAGCAATTAGGCCAACGAGTAAAACAAGTAATAATGGCATTAAACGGCGCGACCAGGTTTCAATTCCTGATTTAACCCCCTTTAAAATAATACTGGCGGTTAAAATAAGCATCAGCGGTGTAAATATAAAATTACGTAGCATAGAGTCGCTATGTAAAAACTCACTTAAGCTCTGTAAGCCTAAAAAGGTGGTTATAGGCTCTATGGCGTAAGAAAGCATCCAACCTGCCACTATTGAATAAAAGCTTAACATGACTATTGCGCCTGCTAAGCCTATATAACCTGCAGCAGCGCCAACTTTAGGCGCATGGTCTTGCCATGCTTGGCCTAAGGCTTTAACCGGATTAGCTTGGGCTTTGTAGCCTAAATACAGCTCGGTGTATAACGCGGGAAGCGCTAGCAAAAAAATAACAATAAAATACACCAATAAAAATGCGCCGCCACCATGGTTAGCAGCCTGTGTAGGAAAACCCCATATATTGCCTAAACCTACCGCAGCACCGGCTGCTGCCAATACAAAACCAAGTCGACTTTGAAAACCATCACGCACTTGTGTCATACACCTACAAATCTGTTATTATTTTATCGAATGTGAATTAAACCATATTTAAGGGCGACTGAGTAATAAAAATGTACTTAGCGCGCATAACAGCAAACAACCGCTCACAAACTATCCAGCTTATAACGATAACTATGTAATCGGTATTCACTTTTAACGAGCAATAATGAGTTCAGCTTACTTCGACAATCAGTTATTACACACCCCGCTTGCTGAGAATAATAACCACACCATTTTATTATTTGATGCCAGCCAATTGCATGTTGATGAGCTAACACTCACGCAGTTTTTAAGCCCGTTTGAATTAAGTGTCATCGCGCGTCGTAAAACACCCCAAGCAAAAAAAGAGTATGTAGCAACGCGACTATTGCTAAAATATTTAGTCAAAAGCGTATTACCTAACAGCAGTGATATAGCGCTGAGCAACATCAGCTCTGAATTTAATCAACAAACCAGCAAGCTTGAGCTAAATATAAATAATAACTTTGTGTGTAGTTGCTGTGTGTCACACTCTCATGGTTTGGTAGGCGTGGCCCTAAATATTGATCATTCGCTATTTGGTTTTGATATAGAAAAAATCAGTTTGAAACGACCATTTGAAAAACTCGCAAAGCACTTTTATGATGCTGCAGAAGTGGCACTTATAACTAAGCAACCATGCACAGCCGCTAAAGCGGCGACATTTTTCAGACTTTGGACGTTAAAGGAGGCATTAGCAAAAGCAACCAGCCGCCCTATTGCCCAGCTATTAAGCCCCAATGTATTTTGTGAGCTTGGCAACTCGCAATTAAGTGCAACTAGCACCGCGTTAACAAATGATATAAACGAGCAGTTTGATATAAGCGTTGTGGCAAAAAAAAGCACCGACTGGCGGTGCTCATTCATCTCATTTACAGCGTTAAGCAGCCAGCTCGCCTTCAAGTAGTCGGCTATGAATAGCTTGAACCACAGCATCAGACTCATTTTGCTCAACTAAAAAGCACAGGTTGTGTTTACTCGCACCATGGCAAATAAGACGAATGTTAAATTCGCTCAACACCTGCATTAAATTCATTTCGTGCTGACGCAATACAATTTCAGACCCAATAAGTGCTACTAGGGTTAGATTGTTCTCAACCGATACATGGCAAAACTCAGCCAGTTTATCTAAGCACTCTTGATCTAGCTCTGGGCGTGATGCATTTGGCGCATTATCAAGGGTAATTGCTACACTAATTTCAGAGGTGGTAACCAAATCTACCGAAATATTGCATTCACTTAAAATAGTAAAGATACGCGCTAAAAAACCACTCGCTAATAGCATTTCAGGGCTTTTTAAGGTCAGTAGTATTTGGTTTTTACGTTGCGTGACCGCACGAATACCTGGTAGCTGCGATTTTTCACGTTCAATCCACGTGCCCCCACGCTCTGGCTCTGTGCTTGAGCCAACAAACACATTTATATGGCTGCGACTGGCTGGCAAAATTGTAGCTGGGTGCAGCACTTTAGCGCCAAAAGTGGCCATTTCTGCCGCTTCATCAAAGCTTAAACGCGCAATAGGTGTCGCTTTAGCACACAAACGCGGATCGGTACTAAAAATCCCCACTACGTCGGTCCAAATATGCACACTTTTAGCGTTAATTGCTTCAGCTAACAAGGCGGCACTGTAATCAGAGCCACCGCGACCCAGTGTGGTGGTTACATTGTTTTCATCACTGCCAATAAAACCCTGAGTAACAATAACCGTGTTCTCTAGTAAAGGAATTAAATGCTCTTTAGCTGCAAGCGCTGTGGCGGCTACATTAGGCGTGGCTTTACCAAATTGGCTATCGGTTTTAAGCACCTGGCGAACATCAAAACGCTGCGAATTTAAGCCCTTTAAGCGCAATACTTGAGTAAATAAATACGACGATAAACGCTCGCCAAAGCTGAGTAACTCATCGTGTTGCTGCTCTGTTGTCAGTATTTGATGTGCCAGTGTTTGGAAGTCATCGAGGGTGTTATTAAAACCAAGCGCTAAATCATCATCTAGGGTCAGATCAGTTAAAATTGCCTGCTGAATAGCAAGTACACCGTCAACATGCTGTTGACGTTCAGCGGCATCAATATCGGCTTTACAAAGTGCCACCAAGTGATTAGTTACACCGGCGCTGGCGCTCACTGCAACAATTCGAACGCTGTTATCGTTTACAATGATTTCGCTACAACGGCTCATGGCCTCAAAGTTAGCAACGCTGGTGCCACCAAATTTGGCAACAATGTAATCTGATTTTGTGCACTGTGAACTATGTGGCACTGATTGGGTAGTCATTTCGTCTCCTTTCGCGGCATCCAAACCGCAATAAAACAAGAAGAACTTGGCAGGAAATAAAGATAAGAAAAATCTACTGCCAGAAGCTCTCCACCTAAATTGGTGACAGTTTTGAGGATTCAGCCCCATAAACCGAAAAACAATGGTAACGACCCATTATTTTCCTCGGCGAGTACTTCCCTCCTTAATGGTCGCAGGCTGTCGTTGCCTCACATTAAGTACCTAAGTATCGCACCTCTTCTGAATGTATTATTAACCTGTGGCTAATAAAACAAAACCGCACTAAGAGTGCGGCTTTGAAAGTTATCGTTTAGACGTCTAGCTGTCAAGTCGTTTTATTATAAAATCAAATAAAACTACCCATAAAGTAAGAGCCAGCATAACCAAAGGTGTAACACACTAACAAATACAACGACAAACGAAGGTAACTTGCAAAAGTAAGTTCTTTAACCTTACTCATAGCAATAATACCAGCCGCCGAACCAATGATCAGCATTGAACCACCCACACCGGTTGCATACGTAAACGACAACCAATGCTGTTGACTCATTACAATGTCGGCTTTTAGTAGCGCAGCCGTTAGTGGCACGTTATCAACACCTGCGGATAAAATACCCATTAAGTAGTTTGCGTACTCTGGCGCCATTACTGTATACAAATTAGTAAATTGGCTCAGTACCCCAACTTCTTTTAATGCACCAACAAGTAGTAACACCCCTACGAAAAACAATAAGGTGTCGTACTCTATGTCACGTATGAAATCGATCATATCTTTATTGATGTCTTTTTTACGCATTAAAAATTGCGCGACTAAAAACATAATAGACAGGCCGAGTAAAAAAGTAAGTAATGGCGGCACACTATATAAAACACTTAAAGTGAGGGTAGAAATAACCGTAGTGAAGAAAATAACAGCAATAGTAATGTCGGTTTTTTCGATGCGTTTGAATTTAGTCTTTTTAAACTCTAACTGCTTGTTCATACCAATTGATAACAAGGTAGCCAGTAATAATACGCTTAATAACGCTGGCACAATTAACAGTAATAAGTGACTAATGGTGACTTTACCATCAAGGAAAATCATTAACGTGGTTACATCGCCCGTTATAAGTGAAACACCGCCGGAGTTCACTGCAAATACAATTAAGGTGGCGTACTTAACTAGTTTTTTGGCTTCAAGCTTTAATGACATAATCACTGCCAAGGAAATCAATGTGGCTGTAACGTTGTCGGAAATAGATGAAAATAGAAACGCAAAACTCCCCACCAAAAACATCAGCTTTCGCTCACTAATGCTGGTTGGCATAATCCGGTTCACAACATTTTCGATAAGTCCTTTGGAGTTTAAATAGGCGACAAAGGTCATTGCGGCCATTAAAAACAGCCATAAGGAAGCAATTTCTAAAATATTGTGGTCAAGGAGGGTTTGAATCGTTTCGGGGCTTTGCCCATTAAGAGGAAATATAAAGGAGATGATCCAACAAAGTGTACCAAAAAATAATGTCGTTTTGGCTTTGTTTACGTGAATCACATCCTCAATAACGATAAGCAAGAATGCAATCGCTATCAGCGTCAGGATAATCGAGGAAACCATGATATTAAACAACCTTCGGGGTTAAGTAAAAATTGAAACCATGTAAAAAATATACCCACATATTCTATGTGCCTATATTCGGCGCGGATACTATCACTATGTGGGTGTAAAAACTATTATTAAATCGTCGCAAAAACGAATACCATATAAGTTCAAGAAATATAAAATAACGAATACTAGGATGTTGTAACGCCTTATGATCCCAGCTAAAAAGCTACTTAATACCCTCACTGAGCATTGGGGTGTATTAGAGCTATTATTTAAACGCTTTAAAATGGCCGACTTTAGTATTAAAGATTTACAAAATGCCATAAAACAAAAGCAACCGACGTGGAATAATGAGCGCATTTATAAAGAAACCAATCGGTTATTAAATCAAGAAATCATTATTCCCTTGGCTAAATCGTCACAACTAGAAATTAACCGTGCCATTGCTGACTTTGCTACCTTTTTACTTCAAGAAGAACATTTAGGCTTAGCACAAGAAATAAGCGTATTGGTTGACGATTTAGCTCGCTTAGGTAATCGGCTATCTAATGCCGGTGAAATGGAAGATTTTGATGATTTACGTCGCTTTAGCCGCATTATGGATGATCGGGTTCGTAAAATAATTAAGCTGTTTTTACACAACGAAAACGCCATTTTAAATATTGTTGAGCAGGCTAAATCTAATAACGCGGTGCAATCGCTGCAAAAACGCTACAAAGCCGTCATAGAAGCGTTTGATGAATATATAGAACCCATGCTAGAAATGGTCGATATTAGAGGCGACTTTCATGCCTGTTTTACTCTAATTGAGCAACAAATTAGCACCCAAATAGAGCATATTGAACGCTCAGGTAAAGCGTACAACGATAAACGTATGCTTGAGCAATTACGTACCCGTATTCTTGAAATGCACCTAGTTGGCCGGACAAGCTTACGTAAAAGTGCCGATATGCTAATGCCACTGCGTGAAGAGTTGCGCCGTAATAACCTTATTACCCGCCAAGCGGCAAAAGTATTAGGGCTAATTCGTAAAAACGGGGTGGATAATATGCTCAGCGCCGTGCAACCCCACTTTGTAAGCGATGCGCAAAAGTATTCATTGGGTCAACAGCGTCATATTGTTGCCTATATGGCAAGCCTAGCTGAGTTTGAACACCATGAATATCAGCTACCAGAACAAAATGATGTGCCCGCGTTTGTCACGCCAAACATTCCTGACTACCACGATGTAAAAGCGCAGTTTACCAAACGCTTTAAAAAGCAGCGTAAAAAACCACAGCCTCTGCTGCAATTTTTAGACGAAAGCTATCCTGAGCTTGAAGCCGATGAAATGCTGTTTTTGTATCAAAAGTTGGTAAGCGATAACACCCTAGAAATTAGCCAAAGCGATAAAAAAGCCCGCGTTAACATTGCAGGCCAGCACTTTAATTTATATCCCTTTAATTCAGAGCCTCAGGCTGATAAAGCCGAGCACGAGTAATCACCATGACCCATATAAACTTAGATGAGCTTTCTCACTTACAAGCCATTAATAAAAAATTAGTCGCCGGTTACCACATTTGCGAACAAGACACCGTAATGTGGCAAGAGCTTGACCAACAAATAGACGCTTATACTGCCTTATTTACAGCACTAGGCCACGAGTTAAAACACGATAGCCGTGGTTTTTATTATTTTGCCAGCGATGAAAGCACCCCAAACATGGGTAAGATTTCACGCGCTGTAGCGCTCACTATTTACATTTTAATAGAGCATTTTGCCAATACAGGTAAAGACCCAATGCGTGCATTATTTGACGAGCCAAACGATTTAGAGCTAATGCAAACCTTGGTACAGCTTAATAAACATTTGTTCGATCAGCTTGAGATATTTTCGGGTTCTGACTTACGCAAAGATGTGTATTTACGCATGGTACGTTTAGGCCTTGCCCGCGAGGTAGAAGGTGGCTTTATGTTGCAAGCCCCTATTCACCGCTATATTGATGCCTTAATGGAAGTAAACGAAGAGACCTTTATTAGTGAGGACGAGCAATGAAAAATTTATACGGACTGAGTAAACTCGCCCTACTAAATACCGCAGGCTATGCAAAATGTGTGATCCCACTGGATAAAAGTAGCTCGATTTGTGCCCCTAACAACACAGGTAAAAGCTCAGTAATTAATGCACTGCAGTTTCCGCTAATTAACGATTTACGCCTAACCGAGTGGGATGGCCACGATTTAGATGAAACCCGTAAGTTTTATTTTTCATCAGATCAATCGTACATTTTACTGCAAGCCGATTTACCCCATGGCTCAGTCGTCATTGGCGTAGCAGGCTTAGGTAAAATTGCCGGTTATGCGCACCAATACTTTTGCTATCAAGGAAAGCTTGATTTAGCCCAGTACACCCAAGGCAATACCATTATTAAGTTTACCAAGCTGTTTAACCACTTAAAGCAGCAAGGTTACAACCCAATAGAGCTTAAGGCACAAGAATTAAACGCCCTACTGACAGGCGGAGCAACGCAATTTGACGGTGAGATCAACTTAAAAATGATCCCCCTTAACAACGTTCAAGACTCTGCAATATACAAAGAAATATTTCGTCGTATTCTTAATTTACATAAATTAGGCGCAAACGACGTTAAGCGTTTTATGTTGCGTGTGTTTGAGCGCCATATGTCAAATTCTAAGGTCGACTTTTACGAGGTATGGCGTCGGTCGTTTGATAAAGTAAACCGCGCAAAGCGTGAATTAAAAGCGCTAGAATCAATGCAAGAGCCTATAACTGCCCTTGAATCGATGCTTGAACACCAAACCGTGCTTAAAGGTAAACTGGCCGCTTATGCGCCGAAGATTGACCAAGCACTGATTGATTTTGATACGTACCAGGAAGAGCAGCTTAGCGAGCTCAACATCGCCCTTGAAGACATTGAGCACGAAAAGCACGAGTTTGAACAAAAGCAAGGGTTATACGTGCAACAATCGCGCGATATAGAGCGCAAGCAAACTCAAATTGAACAATGGTTTTTAGATTTCAACGCCCTTAAAAGTGAATTTGAGCTGGTTAATAAAGCCACTCTCAAAAGTAACCTAACGCAGTTAAAAAATGACTACGAGTCGTTGTCACACTCTATTACGAGTGCTCAAGGGCAAAGTCTGCACACCCTTGATTACCGTATTGGTGAAACACAAAAACAAATTAAAAGCTTAAAGTTACAACTTAAAAACTTAGAATTTAATTTATTCACCCGTATGCGTGAAGACTTATCACTGAAAGAAGTAGAAGAAATATCGCGGCTATTAAACCCCGATCTTCTCTCCTTTGCCACCACCAGTAATGGCGATATAACCATTGATGACGAAGACGCCTTTGGTGAATTTTTAGCACAGCTGAGCGAAAATGTTAAAGGCGGTGTACTCACCCTACCCGGTGCCAGTATTAAACTTAAAAAGCTCTCACCAGTACAAATGCAAAGCGGCGAAAATAAAGAGCAACTGAGCGCTCAGTTAACCGCGCTTGAGCAGTCATTAAAAGAGTTTAAACAACAGCGCGAAGTGGCCGCCAATGTTGCTGATAAACAAAAAGAAAAAGACGCGCTATACGATGAGCTAATGAGTGCAGAAAGTGCACTTAAACGCTTAGAGCAATTTGAAGTGATGCAACAATCGGTTGACGCCCAAGCGATGCTAAAAGAGCAGCTTTTAGCCGAGCGCGAACAAGTTGACGATTACCTACAAGATATTCAAAAAAACAGTGGCTCAATTGCTGATAGACGTTCACTAATTAAATCAAAACAGGCGCAAATTAATCGTCAAACAGAGCGCTTACGCCAAGTTAAAACCGAGCGTATTGACCACACATTAGATTTATACAGTGGTAAAGTAACGCCTTACATGATTGATATAAAAATCGATTTTGATAATTTAAGCGATTTAATTCATCACTTTAATAAGGACTGCCAAGAGCTACGTAATTTCGATATAAATGTACGTAATACCTATATGCATATTTATAATGCCGGTATCACCAAGTTTGATAACGAAAACGATGAGTTTAGTAAATACCAAAAACTCATCAGCGCGTTTCATAATATTGATAACGAGCGTGATGCCGTTGAGCGCCAAGGTCGCGTTGCCCTTACCGAAGTTGCCGCCACGATTAAAGGCTTACGTGAAGATTTAGATCGCCTACGCCGTGAAATGAATAGCTTTAATAAAGGCATTAGCCAGCATCGTATTTCAAACCTGCAAGCGTTTAAAATTAATATTATCCCGCGCAAAATGTTGGTAGATAGCATTGATACCATTATCAGTACCTCTAACCAATTTGAACAAGGCGATACCCTGGATTTACTCAGCCAAGAACCTTACAGCGAAAGCGCGGTAAACGACGCAAAAGATCATTTAATTAAACTCGCCTCAGACAAAGCAGGCCTTACATTAACCGATTTATTTGATATTCGTTTTGAAGTGGTTAACCGTGCAGGTGAAACCGAGCACTTTGAAAAAATAGACTCGGCTGGCTCAAATGGTACGCGTATTACTATTAAGCTGTTATGTGGCATGTTGTTTATTCGATATTTATTAAGCGATCAGGAACAAAACTTATACCGTATACCTATTTACATAGATGAAGCGGCTGATATCGACCCGCAAAACCAAAAAGCAATTATAGAAACTGCCTTGAGCTTTGGCTTTGTGCCAATATTTGCCTCGGTTAAACCGCAAATAAGTTGTGATTATATTGTGCCAATTCGTTCAGTAAAAGACGGCGCACAAAACTGGGTAGACGAAAAAGATTGGATTGAGGTTGAACATAAAGCCCCTCAGCTAGACTAAGAATTAATTGGCTATTCATCTTAGCCAGTTACACTTATTTTATAGATTTTAAATTACCCTCGCCCATGGTAGTTTAAACAAACGCACTTTATTGGAGCAAACGGAATGAAACATATATTTATTGTCGCAGCACTGGCGCTACTTACCGCCTGTACACAAACGCCCGATTGGGATTACGATAAATCAGCAAACTTTAGTAACTACAAAACGTTTGCCTGGGTAGAAAACGCGAGTCTAACCAAAGACACGAATAACTACCAAATCAGTGGGCTTATGGAAAAACGCGTTCGCAATGCGGTAAACAACCAACTAAGCCAACAATTAGGTATGCAATTGGTTGATGTAGCGCAAGCTGATGTACTGGTTAATTACCATGCAAGTGTAGATAAAGAGCTTGAAGTTGACAGCTTTAACGTAGGCTACGGTGCACGTTGGGGTTACTGGGGTACAGGCTTTAACCACGATGTAAGCGCGCGTGAGTACGAAGTAGGTACGCTGGTGATTGATATTATTGACCGTGAGTCAAACCAATTAATTTGGCGTGGTGCTAAAGATGGTCGTTTAAAGAAAAAACAAACCCCATCACAACGTGAAGCAACCATTAAAGAAACGGTTGCCAATATTTTAAGCAACTTTCCGCCAAAAAAGCAGCAGTAAGTTTTAATTAATATTTAAAAAGCCCGCAGGCTCGCGGGCTTTTTTGTGAGAAAAGGAATTTTTCGGTGACATTTAAAAAGCTCCTAACCCTTAGCTTATTTTTACCCCTGCTTTGTGCGTTCCATGCGTACAGCACTCAACTACAGTTAAAGCCTGGTATATGGCAAGGAATTTATAAAGATCATTTTGAGTACAATGTACTGGAAATTAAAGAAAACGGAGAACACCGTTTAATAATAGCAAGTATCGCCAATGCATTTTATAGAAATAAATCAATTGCGTTTAGCAATAATGATATCAAATGCAGTCGCATTAATTGCACTATCAAACTTGTTAGCCCTAATAAAGAACATCTGCAATTTACATTGATTTTAAGCCCCTTTTTAGATAATTCATTCGAGGTGTTAGAGATTTATTCTAATGCAGACGATAATTTTGTAATGTCAAAAACGTACCAATTGGAAGAACAACAAGGGCAATCTACCGTTCGTACATTTATAGGTAAATACCGCTCTAAAATAGATGAGTTAGCTGCTATAGAAAAGACGGGCCTACATGGTTTTTGGGTAGGATTATTAAATTTAGACGGCAAGCAAGAACTAGCAAGTATTGAATTTCACCCCAATAAAAAGTCGTATTTCAATTATTTTACAAGTGGGACCAATGACATAATTAGCACCTCTTTTATGCCACAAGATATTCAAGAAAAAGAGAGGATATTGGAAATAACCACCAGCCACCCACTTTTCGCAAATAAGCTAATTATTCATAAAGACAACCGAGAACTTAAAGGCTATATGTACTCAAACCACAAAGGCACAACACTTCAAACTGGCTCGTTCAAATTATATCGTTTTGAAAGGCCTGAGTACCCTTAAAGCTATCACGATTTATACTTGTGCAATAAATCAATTGGGATATGGCAATAATCATCGGGGTGATTGGTTAACCGGTCTTGATGCTCGGGATCGCTAGGGACATAATTAGTCAGTGGCGCTACTTGTACCGCTATTTTTTTGGCATCATCCCGCTGGCTAATATACTCTCTGGCGATGTTTAAATGATTGCTGTCTTGGCTAAAAATGGCGGTACGGTATTTTTCGCCTACATCGTTACCTTGTTTATTGATACTGTATGGGTCAATAATCTCAAAAAAATAGCCGATTAATTCATTTAAGGTCACTTCTTGGGCATCAAAGATGACTTTAACGCACTCGGCATAGCCATCGTATTCACCTTGTGTTGTGTTACTAGTGCCATTGGCACGCCCCGCCTCAGTAGTCACTACTCCAGGTAAATACTTCATAAATTCTTGCACGCCCCATAAGCAACCACCAGCAAAATAAAGTGTGTGCTGATTTAATGAATGACTCGATTGTTGTGTTTGCATAATAAAGTGACCAATGTAAATAATTTATAGGATGCAGAGTTACTATTTTGTAACGCTAGGTTTGATTATCAAATGCAGTTTTTTATCATTAATGTACAATAGCGCCCAAAATCACCCTAGCTTAGTGAGCTTACCTTATCATGTGATAAAAAGTGATAGGTATTTAATTGTTAGCGCCATTGCATAAAATGAGAATAATGATATGAATCGTGCCCCGCACCTTATTATACCGGCTGTACTAGCCAGTATTTCGACTGTTGCTTATGCAGAGCAGAGTAAAGAAACAGCAACCATAGAACAAATAACAATTGAAGCGTCACCCACTGCCAATACCTTACCCGTTGGTACATTTGATTCGCCTATTTCAAATTTAGAGTACGACCCGCGTGTTGACTTGCAATCACGCAATATGGCTGAAGCACAAGCTGATGTAACGATACGCGGAGGGATTTTTGAAAATACCGGCTTTAGAGTCGGCAGTGCAACTCTACTCGACCCGCAGTCTGGTCACTACTTTGCAGAAATTCCTATTGCACCACAAATGCTAACGGGTGCCAGCGTATTAACCGGAGCCGATAATGCACTTAATGGCATGAATAGCTCAGTAGGTACTGTGTCATTTGCTTGGAAACCAATAACAACTGGTGGCAGTGTCTCTTTGGGCGCTGGCTCAAATGACTTCAACCTACAAACAATTCATGCAGGTGTGAGTACTCCACTTGAAGCAAACGCTAATTGGCGTATTGGTTTTGAAGGTGAATATTCGCACTCACAAAGTGATGGTTCAATTGATTTTGGCGACCATGATTTTACCCGTACTTCTGGCAGAGTGCAGTTAACTGGGAGCGATTCACAAACTGATTTATTTTACGGCTTGCAAGAAAAGTTTTTTGGTTGGCCAAACCTTTATACCCCATTTGGTGTAAATGAAACCGAAGACTTAGAAACTCAATTATGGATGCTAAACCATAAACAAGCCTATGCTACCAACAGTGAATTTGAAGTATCGGCTTATTACCGCAAGCATAATGACCATTATGTTTATTCAAGAGAAAACCCAAGCGCATTCCAAGCATTTCATGAAACACAAGTAAAATCATTGGCTGTTTCGGGTCGTCATGCGCAAACAGAGTCAGTTGCGGTTAATTACTCGGCGCAATTTATAGAAGATAGTATTGACTCCACTACCCTTGAAAATAACTTTACTTCACGTAACTACTTTAAGCTTAGTGTATTACCAGAATACACGACTGCGCTTGCAAGCGATCAGCAACTAACGGTGCGTTTAGGGGCTGCATTTGATAACACCAGTCGTGATGATTCTGAGCTATCATTGATTGGGGATGTTAGTTTCAATACCCAAAATAACGATGGCACTGAGCGAACATTGTATTTGTCGTATGCCGAGGCAAGCCAAGTAGCAGGCTACACCGCCATTGGTGGTAGTGAGTCTGGGGGTTTGTTTAGAAGTAATGCTAACCTTGAACGTGAAACCACCAAAAGCTTAGAGCTGGGCTTATTGCTTGAGCAACAAAGCTGGCAGCTTAATTCCGCGCTTTTTTATCGTAAAGATAACAACCTAACCGATTGGACATTTAACTTTGATTCAAGCTCAGCACGATTTGCACAGCCGGTTGATATTGATACCACAGGCCTTGAATTTTTAGCTACTAAACAATTTGATAACGCAGAAATTATTGCCAGCTATGCGTACTTACATAAAACAGAAACCTACGGTACTGAAAATATTGATGCTAGCTTTTATGCCTTAAATTTTCCTGATCATCGTGTAACACTCGGTGCAATTTGGAACCCAACGGATATATTAGAGTTTCGAGTAGATAATGAGTGGCGTAAACAACATAAAAATGCGCTGCGCCGTTCAGGTGACGAGGCGTTATTTACTCAGCTGACGGTAAAAATAACTCCACCAGCTGTGCCTAACTTCTTTATTAGTCTTGCAGCTGATAACTTATGGGATGAGTCGTTTGAAGAAATTCCAGGTACGCCAGGGCGCGGCGAGCAATATACGCTAAGTGCCACGTATAGCTGGTAACTTTATCGCTCAGCGAGGGCTTACCCCACGCTGAGCTTATCTTTTAAGTTGAAATAAGAAACAGACCAGTAGAAAGCTGAATCAGAAACTTCATTTCTCAGCCCTTCCTAAGTATTCTAAAAGCGCAGGCCTCTTCGCCCTCTTTGTGCATTGATAATTTAAAAATTATGAACTGAAAGAATTGAATGAGAAGTAAATGAGGTAACGCTAGCGACAATGCTAAGTGGATACTTAATTGTCTTCTCTGAGTAAGGGTTTTAGAAACACAAAGTCAGTGTCTATACTTTTCAAGCATATTAATTGTAAATATATGTGTATTTAATACAATAAATTAGGTTAATTGCTCTAATTCGGTAATTAACGTTAATGCGTGTTCATTGGTCGTTCCGCATACATCTAACGTGGCGCTAAAATCACTGCACACTTTTGGGCGTGACTCATCACCAAATAGCTTACATAAATTACGCTCATCCAGCTGAATACAACGTTCTCCGGCCTTTTTACCGTTTGGCATACCTGGTATTGGCGAGCTAATACTTGGCGCAATACAACATGCTCCGCAGCCTAAACGGCACGCCATTGATTGTGTTTTCATTCTAACCTCAGTAATAAATTTCAATTATATTGTTGCTGCTTTGTACATAAATAGCGCGCTGTGTTCTATTTGCAAACGCTTTGTGCAATGACTTGTTACATCTTCAAACACACTGTAAACACTTTATTGCGTATCATTAGCCCATCAGCACAATTTATTAAGGGATGCCCTGTGGCGACTAAAAAACAAATAATACTTCCTATCGCAGTCCTTGTTGGTGGCATTGGCCTCGCAGCAGGCTTTTCTGCAATGAAAAAACCACCAGAAGAAAAACCAGTACAAGATACTCGCCCTTTGGTTGCAGCACAACCAGTTCATCTTGATGCAATTACCCTCGATGTGAAATCGTACGGTATTGTGCAACCAAAAGACCGTACTGAGCTAATTGCTCAGGTAAGTGGCCAAGTTATTTCAGTTGCAGGACAATTTGTTGAAGGTGCCTTTGTAAAGCAAGGTGACATTTTAGCACGAATTGATCCAAATGATTACGAAGCTGATTTAATTGAAGCAGAAGCTGGCCTTGCCCAAGCAAGTTCAGCGCTTGAGATTGAACGTGCTCAAGCACATGTAGCTAAAGCCGAATGGGAACGCATTAAAGCAGACTCAAGCGATGTTACCGCATCAGCACTGTATTTACGTAAACCGCAATTAGCTGAAAAAATGGCGCGATATCGCTCAGCACAAGCGAGTGTAAAACGTGCTAAACGTAATTTAGAACGCACATATATTAAAGCCCCCTACGATGCGATTATAAACGAGCGCAGTATTAGTTTAGGCTCGGTAGTTAATCCTGGTAATAGCTTTGGTTCACTTAGCTCAACTGAGGTTGCCGAGGTGCGTCTACCGGTTGCCGATAAAGAGCTGCAATACCTTAATAAGGGTGGCATAGGTGCAACAGTTAAATTTAATGCGCAATATGCAGGTAAAGAAACCACATGGCAGGCTAAAGTGGTACGTAGCGAAGGTGTGATTGATCAAAAAAGCCGAATGAGCTATTTGGTTGCCCAACTTCAAACCCCATATGAAGGGGTTCAGCCACTTCGTTTTGGCTCATACATTAACGCTACAATTGAAGGCCGCGCCATCAAGGGGGCTATTATCGTCCCTCATAATCTGGTCAAAAATAATAAAATTGCAGTGCTAAACGATGATTTAACTCTATCATTTAAAACACTCAATATTATTCGCGAACAAGATGGCATGGTCATCGCTAATCAGGGCTTAGCAGAGGGAGAGCAACTGATTACTTCTGCCCTTGAATACCCAACCGAAGGGATGGCAGTAAAAATAGAAGATACAGTGACCAAACCAGACGTTACTCAACTTGCGTTAAAAGGAGAGTAAACGATGACCACAACTGATGAAAAAGGGTTAATTGCGTGGTTTGCGCGTAACCCCGTTGCTGCTAACCTAATCATGATTTTTGTCTTGATTGGCGGGCTGTTAACCGCGCTGACAATTCGTAAACAAGCCTTTCCTCAATTTGAAAGTAACTGGGTAAGTATACAAGCTATTTACCCTGGTGCTGCTCCACAAGAGGTGGAAGAAGGCATTACTATAAAAATTGAAGAAAACCTTGAAGGAACCGAAGGTATAAAGCGTTTAATCACTTATTCTAATCGAGGCTATGCACAAGCCTGGGTTGAGATTGAAGAAAAATATGACGCCAAAGAAGCGCTAGATGAAATAAAAGCGCAAGTAGATTCAATTAATACGTTTCCTGCAGGTATGGAACGCCCTGTTGTTCAGCGTGACAAGTTTCAACAGGAAGTAATGATACTCGCGCTTTATGGTGATATGAGTTATTACCAATTAAAAGAGCTTGGCAATGATATTAAGGATGAATTACAAAACCTTCCTCACGTAAACCTTGTTGATTTTTACAGTGGCTTAGACTACGAAATTGGCATTGAAATTAGCCCTGATAAACTTCGCGAATACGGACTCACGTTTAGAGATGTATCTAATGCGGTACAAAGCTTTTCTACTAATATGTCGGCGGGGCAAATTCGCTCTGATACTGGCTACATTTCGATGCGTGTCGAAAAGCAAGCCTATCGTGGCGGTGAATTTGAAAAGTTACCGCTAATTACATTACCAGACGGTGCTCAAATTAAATTAGGCGATGTAGCCACTATTAATGATGGCTTTGAAGAGGGCCTACTTTACTCTAAATACAATGGTAAAAATTCATTAACGTTTGAAGTTGATGCCTCAAAAGATCAAGACATTACCGTTGTCGCTAAAGTTCTTAAAAAATACCTAGCAAACAAAGCTGATCAACTTCCTGCAGGCGTTAAGTTATCACCCATCGTTGATTTAACCTACTACCTTGAAGGTCGCCTCGACATGATGGTCGATAATATGGTGTGGGGCGGTATTTTAGTTATGCTGGTATTAGCGCTATTTTTACCACTTAGATTAGCGTTTTGGGTAATGATGGGCCTCCCAGTGTCTTTCTTAGGGGCATTCTTATTTATGCCTATCGGCTTTTTAGACATTACTATTAATATGGTGTCTTTATTCGCCTTTATTATTGTTCTGGGGATTGTGGTTGATGATGCCATCGTAGTAGGTGAGTCGGCCAGTGCTGAAATTGAAAAACATGGGCACTCACTTAACAACGTTATTCGTGGTGTAAAACGTGTTGCCATGCCAGCGACCTTTGGTGTACTTACCACTATTGCTGCATTTTTACCTCAAGCAATGGCTTCAGGCCCAAGCGCTGCGTTTTCGAAAGCAATTGGCGTTGTGATTATTTTATGCTTAATTTTTTCATTGATTGAATCAAAACTAATTTTACCTGCACACATTGCAGCAATGAACCCGCGTAAGCCTAATCCTAAAAATCCATTACACAAATTACGTAATGCAGTTGATTGTGGCTTAAAGCATTTTGTTGAACATTATTACACTCCATTTATCGGTCGTTGTATCCATTATCGCTATACCGTGATTATTGGCTTTTTATGTATTTTAATTGTCAGTGCAGGACTCTTTGCCGGTGGTATGGTTAAATTTGTACCAAACCCTAAAATTCCGCATGACTTCCCGCGTATATCGCTAGAAATGAACCTTGCCTCTTCTGAGCAAGCAACGCTTGAAACAGCGCGTAAAATAGAAAATGTCTTACTGAGCGTCGACAAAGAACTAGAGCAGCAGTATGGCCAATCTATGATCCGTGATTTGTCTGTCAGTCTGCGTGGTCGAACTAATGCGAGTATCATGGCCATTTTAGTAGAGCCTCATTTGCGCCCTATCGATACGTTTGAGCTAAGCACTTTGTGGCGTGAAAAAATGCCGCCGCTACCGGGGCTTAAAACACTCACTATTCAAGATAGTATTTTTGGCGGTGGTCGTGATGATGGCGACGTTAGCTTTAGACTCGAAGGAAAAAATGCCGACGAGCTAAAAGAAGTATCTAGCAAACTAAAAGCTAAGTTACAAAGTATGGAAGGCGTGGGTGATGTAAATGACTCACTGCAAAGTGCCACCGACGAAGTGCAACTTGATTTAAAACCACTTGCTTACAGTATGGGCTTAACCCTAGCTGATGTGGCCTCTCAAGTTAGTTTTAGTTATTACGGCCTTGAAGCACAGCGTATTTTACGTGAAGGTGAAGAAATCAAAGTAATGATTCGCTACCCGCAAAGCGAGCGTAACTCTATTAGCAACATTCAAGATACGCGTATTATCACCCCTGCGGGCGCTGAAGTTTCTTTGAGTGAAATAGCTATAGTCAAGCTAGTTGACGGCGTAAGCAGTATCAGACGTGAAAACTCAAACCGTACTGTTAATGTGTGGGCTGCGGTCAATAGTGACGAAGTAGAGCCATTTGCCATTGCACAAGAAATTCGTGATGTTTACTTACCGGCACTGCTTAAAAACTACCCTGGTGTAAAAAGTAATGTGGCTGGGCGTATTCAAGAAGAGATGGAAAGTGCTAATGAACAACTACGTGATTTTGCAATCTCATTAATGATTATTTTTGCGCTACTGGCCATCCCGCTTCGCTCATATTCTCAGCCACTGATCATTATGTCGGTGATCCCATTTGGTGTTGTGGGTGCTATGTTCGGTCATATGGCTTTAGGTATGACCATGAGCGGGCTATCAATGTTCGGCATTATCGCTGTAGCCGGTATAGTGGTTAATGATTCACTTGTTATGGTGGATTTTGTAAACAAAGCCCGTGCAGAAGGTGTGGCAATAAAAGAAGCGGTAATGCAAGCCGGAGCGCGTCGCTTTAGAGCGATATTACTAACCTCTGTTACTACTTTTATTGGCGTAATGCCCATTATTATGGAAACCAGTTTACAAGCAAAAATTGTAATACCTATGGCCGTATCACTCGCCTTTGGTGTGCTGTTTGCCACAGTAATTACGCTTATTCTTATACCGTGTCAGTACGTTGCGCTTGAAGATACAAAACGCATAATTCGAAAGTGGCGCGGTAAAGACCCTATTGTCGATGGCCAACCAGCAACGACCAATAGTTAATTAAGTAAAATCCCAACCAAAAAAGCTCGGCATAATTATGCCGAGCTTTTTATTTATAAATTAAACTGCTCGTTTTTTACGCCTTTTACGTTATGGTATTTAATAATCATAATAAAGTAAGGCACAACTATGAATTCCCCTCAGTCTGAACATATTCCTCAAGAAGCATTTGATTGGTATGACGAATACGCTCACGGTTTAATTGATAGACGCACGTTTATGAAAAAGCTCGGCGGCTTAGCCGCATTGGGCTTTTCAATGACGGTGCTTACAGGTGCATTATTACCTAATTACGCTCAAGCTGAGCAGGTCTCATTTAACGACGATGACATAAAAGCCACTTACCAAGAATTTGATTCGCCTGATGGCCATGGTTCGGGCAAAGGCTATTTAGTGGTTCCAAAAAATACACAAGGCAAGCTACCTGTTGTATTAGTAATTCACGAGAATCGCGGCTTAAATCCGTATGTAAAAGATGTTGCAAGGCGACTGGCTAAAGCCGGCTTTATTGCCTTTGCCCCTGATGCGTTGCACCCACTGGGTGGCTACCCAGGCAACGACGATGAAGGTCGAGCCATGCAACGTACCCTTGATCGCACTAAAATACAAAATGATTTTGTAGCCGCTGCGCACTTTTTAAAAGCACAGCCAAATAGTAATGGTAAATTAGGCGCCGTTGGTTTTTGTTTTGGTGGCTATATTGTTAATTATTTAGCCTCAGTAGACAGTAACTTATTGAGTGCGGGCGTGCCCTTTTATGGCACACCTGCAAGTGAAAGCTTACACAAAAATATAAAAGCGCCGTTAATGATTCAATTAGGTGAACTTGATAAACGGGTTAACGCTACATGGCCTGAGTATGAGCAAAGCTTAAAAGCTAACAATGTTGAGTTCACCATGCATATGTATGAAGGTGCAAACCATGGTTTCCACAATGACTCAACTGGCCGTTACGATGAAAAAAATGCCGAACTTGCTTGGCAGCGAACCTTGGCGTTTTTTAAGAACCATTTAAGTTAACGTTACTAAACGTGTATTTGTTACTCGTTAATTAATACACGTTTATCAACAATTCCCTGTTTTACTAGCTGATTCAATATGTGAGCGGTTTTTTCTCTGCACACATCGCGTAATAGTCGAACAGCAGGAGTAATTGATTGCCTGCTTGGGCAAATGAGCCACAGCTCACCACAGGTATGCTGGTAATTATTCATCACAGTAACAACCCGTTTATTTAATAAGTCATCTGCAATATCTAACGCTGATTTAACCGCTAAACCTTTACCTGCAACACACCAACGTCTGACTAAATCGCCATCGTTTGAAGCTCGTCTACCCTGCATTTTTACTTTGTATTTTTTTTGCCCGTCGGTAAATTCCCACACATTATTGATAATATCTTGCAGCTGATAAAATAACCCATGATGCTGCGCTAAATCATCCGGGTGATCTGGCTCACCATATTTAGCTAAATAGGTAGGTGTAGCACAAAGTAGTCGCGGTACATTGCAAATTTTAAACCCATAAACACTGCTATCACTTGGGGAGCCATAACGCAGTGCTATATCAACCGAATCACGAAAAAAATCGATATTACTATCGCTAATGTGCGTGCGCAAACTCACACTTGGGTACTTATCCATAATGTCATCAATCCAAGGGATCACTAAGTTACGACCTAAATCAGATGAGGTAGCTACTCGTAATTCGCCTTCAATGGCGTCATGTTCTCCTTTAAGGTTTTGCCTTGCCGTTTCAAGCACAGCCAGCGCTTGTTCGCATTGGGGGATGTATCGCTCCCCTGCACTAGATAAACGCAAATGGCGAGTTGTTCTAATAAATAATTCACAGCCAAGTGCTGACTCTACACGCTTAATAGCAGCACTGGCCGTTGCTGTGCGCATATCTAACTTGGCTGCTGCTAGCGTAATGCTTCGACACTCAGCTACTTTTAAAATAAGTTTTAAGTCATCAATCTGCATATTATCTATTTTTATTTGATAATGATTCAATAATTATGCTGTTTATTTTAAATAAATCAAATTGTATTATGCTGCTCATACACTCAGTAAATACTGTTTATCAACCCTTTTTTATTATGGAGAGACGATGACTCACCCTATTATTCGCGATCTTGAAAGCCGCCATACCGCTAAACGTTACGATGCTTCCAAGCGTATTTCTCAAGACGATTTAGCGGTATTATATGATGCTATGCGTCTTTCTCCTTCGTCTATTAATTCACAGCCTTGGAAATTTATTGTGATTGAATCTGATGCCGCAAAAGAGCGTATGCACAGTACCTTTGCTAATAAGTTTCAATTTAATCAGCCACACATTAAAGCGGCGTCGCACATCATTTTATTTGCTCATAATCCACAATACACCCGTGAAAATTATGGCCAAGTGATTGATGCTGATATAAAAAATGGCCGAACTCAAAAAGAAAACCGCGAGCAAGCTTTTGGCGCATTTGCGTTTGTGGATTTAAATACCGATGAGCAAGGCAATAATGCCGCCTGGACCAAAGCACAAACCTACATTGCTTTAGGCAATACTATGCATGCAGCAGCACGCTTAGGCATTGATACCACCCCGATGGAAGGCGTTGATGCACAACTGATTGGCGAAGGGTTCGCAAACGAGTTAGACGGCTATGTGTGTGATGTAGCACTTGCGCTGGGTTACCATGACGCTGAAGAAGACTACAATGCTAAGTTGCCAAAATCACGTTTAAGCAAAGAACAGGTTATTCAGGTTTTATAATGCATCGCTGCTCACTCATATTGGTAAGTGAGCAGCTTATCTTGCTATGCTAGTTTTGTGACCACAGACGCATTGGTCACTTTGCCATGCTCAACATCTGCGGTAAAAGTGCATAATGCACCATTAATTAAATTTAAATTAGGGGGAATGTGGCCAATATCGGCATCTATGATCACCGGAAATAAACACCCGCCAAAAGCGGCATTTAAGCCTTGGCGATAATCAAACCCTGGATCTTGCCCCTGTAAGGTCACATGACGACCAATAATCACCCCGTTTATATCATCAAACATGCCCGCCAATTTAAGTGACAATAAAAAACGTGCAACCGTCGCTGGCGTGAGCTCGGCGCTTTCTAAATAAAGCACAATACCTTGCGATGCATTATGCTTTTTAAACTCATGCAAAGCTAAAAATGGTGAATCTAACAATAATCCAACCGTATCAAGGCACCCTCCAAACAACCGCCCTGACATTTCGATACTGCGCTTATCGGTGTAATTTAAACACTGCCACTGGGTGGGTACGCTATGATCAAATAATGCATTCGGGTTTTGTGCGTAATCAGGCTTACTATGTTGGTGGTAATTCGAGGAGGCTTGCTCAAACTCACTGTTAGCTTCATAACTTAGGCTTTCAAATATTTGTAAACAATATGGGTCTTTTTCATCAGGGTGTAATTGAATCAAATTAGCGCTATGCAGTGTTGCCCAGTTACATTTTGCTGTCAGTGCACAAGCAATCGTACTGACATCTGAATAACCCACTAACCATTTAGGTTTGGCATTTTTAATTGCGCTAAAATCAAGCAGCGGCAATATTTCCATTGCTAGTTCACCGCCCATTGGCGGCATAATTGCATCTATTTCATCATCTAATAAAAACTCCATTAACTGCTTAGCATGCTGCTTTGCTGTAAGCTGAGTTCGCGGTTCGTTTTGCCGTAAAAACTCCCCCTCCACAACCTGATAACCTCGATGTTTTAAGCCATTAATGACGATATCTAACCGTGGATGGTATTTTGATTTGATCCCCGCAGATAAAGAACACACGGCGATTTTAGAACCCACCTTTAAAGGTGCTGGATACTGTATATTTGCCATACTATTTCCTTATTGAAGAATAGGTTAATACCATAACAACATAGCCTACATTTACAAACAATGAATAATAATTAACCGGTTCTAAACCAAATATAAAAACCAAGCATAAAAAAACCAGTGCTTATTACTAAGCACTGGTTTTTATAAAACGTTAAAGTGAGTTAACTAATTAAATATACTCAACCTCAATGATTTCGTACTCTACATCACCCTTTGGCGTTTTGATAATCACAGCGTCATCCGCTTGTTTGCCAATTAAGCCGCGAGCAATCGGTGAATTAACAGAAATTAAATTACTTTTAATATCTGCTTCATCATCGCCAACAATCTGATATTTAACTTCAGCGTCGGTTTCAACATTAACGATGGTTACTGTAGTACCAAAAATCACTCGGCCTGTATTAGGCATCTTTGTTACGTCAATCATCTGCATGTTTGAAAGTTTTGCTTCAATTTCTTGAATACGGCCTTCACAAAAACCCTGTTGCTCACGCGCAGCATGATATTCAGCATTTTCTTTTAAGTCACCGTGTTCACGTGCATCAGCAATATCAGATACAATTTTTGGACGGGTAACAGTTTTTAATTCGTTAAGCTCATCGCGCAATAATTTTGCGCCACGAACTGTCATTGGAATTGATTGCATACTTTTCTCACTTAATCCCAAGGCCATGGTTATGGCCTTGGCACATTTCCTTAGTTCAATCGCAGGTGTAGTTCTTGAACAGACGTCACTTTACTGCGGTCATCTGCTTGGTTAGCAGTACAGTTAGCAAATGCCGCATTCAATGTCGTAGTATAATTGGTTTTGTGCTGCAATGCACCACGACGTAACACCTTCGAATCTTCAATCGCTTGGCGACCTTCGGTGGTATTAACGATATAGCTATACTCGCCATTTTTGATTCTATCAAGAATGTGCGGACGACCTTCGTATACTTTATTTACACGGCGAACCGTAATTCCAGCATCTTCAAGTGCAGCAGCTGTCCCACCTGTTGCGTCTAGCTCAAAACCAAGGTCTGTCATAGTTTTTGCTAGTTCTACAATACGTGGCTTATCGCTATTACGTACAGATAGTAACGCGCGACCACCACGTGGTAAAGTGTTGCTTGCACCTAATTGTGCTTTTGCAAACGCTTCGGCGAAAGTATCACCAACACCCATTACTTCACCCGTTGAGCGCATTTCAGGTCCACGGATAGGATCCACACCTTGGAACTTAGCAAATGGCAATACCACTTCTTTTACGCTGTAGTAAGGTGGAATCACTTCTTTAGTAATGCCTTGGCTTGCTAAAGATTGACCCGCCATACAACGCGCCGCTACTTTTGCAAGTGCTACACCCGTTGCTTTAGATACAAATGGAACTGTACGTGCTGCACGTGGGTTTACTTCGATTAGATACACTTTGCCATCTTTAACCGCAAACTGCGTATTCATCAAACCAACTACGCCAAGTTCAAGTGCCATATCAGTTACTTGCTTACGCATCACATCTTGCACTTCTTGCGTTAGCGAGTGAGCTGGTAATGAACATGCTGAGTCACCAGAGTGAACGCCTGCTTGTTCAATATGCTCCATGATGCCGCCAATAATCACTTGCTCGCCGTCGCAAATTGCGTCAACGTCAACTTCTATCGCGTTATCTAAGAAACGGTCTAGTAATACTGGCGCTTCATTTGATGCAGATACGGCTTCGGTCATGTAACGACGTAAGTCTTGCTCATCGTATACAATTTCCATCGCACGACCACCTAATACGTACGAAGGACGTACTACCAGTGGGAAACCAATTTCAACTGATTTAAGTAGTGCTTCTTCAGTAGAGGTAACCGTCGCATTTTCTGGTTGCAGTAAGTCTAAACGCTCAACAAGTTGTTGGAAACGCTCACGGTCTTCTGCACGGTCAATGGCATCAGGTGAAGTACCAATGACTGGCACGCCGTTAGCTTCAAGCTCACGCGCAAGTTTAAGTGGTGTTTGACCACCGTACTGCACGATAACGCCTTTTGGCTTTTCAACACGTACAATTTCTAGTACGTCTTCAAGCGTAATTGGCTCAAAGTATAAACGGTCTGACGTATCGTAATCGGTAGAAACCGTTTCAGGGTTACAGTTAACCATGATGGTCTCGTAGCCGTCTTCGCGAAGCGCAAGGGCTGCGTGTACACAACAGTAATCAAATTCAATACCTTGGCCGATACGGTTAGGACCGCCACCAATTACCATGATTTTATCACGGTCAGATGCGTTAGCTTCACATTCTTCATCGTAAGATGAGTACATGTAAGCCGTGTCTGAGCTAAATTCTGCGGCGCACGTATCAACGCGTTTGTAAACAGGTACAATATTGAGTTGATGGCGCTTTTTACGAATTTCAGCTTCTGACACACCAGCAATTTCTGCAATACGCGGATCTGCAAACCCTTTGCGTTTAAGTTTACGCAAGAAGTCTGCATTTAAGCCGGCCATACCGACTTCTGAAATTTTAGCTTCATCTTTTAGGATGTCTTCAATTTGTACTAAGTACCAAGGGTCAATCTTAGTCAGTTCGAACACATCTTCAACGCTCATTCCATGGCGCATCGCATCGGCAATGTACCAAATACGCTCTGCACCAGGCTCACGTAATTCACGAATGATTTTTTCTTTTGCTTTCGGGTCGTCAAGCGCCACAATTGGGTTAAAGCCCGTTGCGCCTACTTCTAAACCACGTAATGCTTTTTGCAATGACTCTTGTTGGTTACGACCAATCGCCATTACTTCGCCCACTGATTTCATTTGCGTTGTTAAACGGTCGTTTGCACCGGCAAATTTTTCAAAGTTAAAGCGAGGAATTTTTGTTACCACGTAATCGATTGAAGGCTCAAACGATGCTGGTGTTTTACCGCCAGTAATATCATTCTGTAACTCGTCTAACGTGTAACCTACAGCAAGCTTAGCTGCGATTTTAGCAATCGGGAAGCCTGTTGCTTTAGATGCAAGCGCTGATGAACGTGATACACGCGGGTTCATCTCGATGATAACCATACGACCATCAACAGGATTTACACCAAATTGTACGTTTGAACCGCCGGTTTCAACACCAATTTCACGCAATACGGCCATAGAGGCATTACGCATAATTTGGTATTCTTTGTCGGTTAATGTTTGTGCTGGTGCAACCGTGATTGAGTCACCTGTGTGCACACCCATTGGGTCAAAGTTTTCAATAGAACAGACGATAATACAGTTGTCTTTTTTGTCACGAACAACTTCCATTTCGTATTCTTTCCAACCAATTAACGATTCATCAATTAATAACTCGCTGGTTGGTGAAAGGTCTAAACCGCGCTCACAAATTTCTTCAAACTCTTCCATGTTGTAAGCCACACCGCCACCGGTGCCGCCCATTGTGAAAGAAGGACGAATAATACACGGTAAGCCGATTCGGGTCATGGTATCGCGAGCTTCATCCATTGAATGGGCAATTTCAGCACGTGGACATTCAAGGCCGATGTTACGCATAGCAACATCAAAACGCTCACGGTTTTCTGCTTTATCGATTGCATCGGCTGTTGCGCCAATAAGCTCAACGCCATGCTTTGCCAATACACCGTGCTTATCTAAATCAAGCGCACAGTTTAATGCCGTTTGACCACCCATTGTAGGCAGTACAGCATCTGGCTTTTCTTTTTCAATAATTTTTTCTACCACTTCCCAGTGAATTGGTTCGATGTATGTTGCATCGGCCATTTCTGGATCAGTCATGATAGTGGCTGGGTTTGAGTTAACTAATATAACTCTATAGCCTTCTTCTCTTAGTGCTTTACACGCTTGAGCACCAGAGTAGTCAAATTCACAAGCTTGACCAATTACAATTGGGCCTGCGCCTAAGATAAGAATGCTTTTTATATCGGTACGTTTTGGCATTATTACTCCGGTTAAATTAGTGGTTACGCGCTTGCATCAAGTCGATGAAGTGGTCAAATAATGGGGCTGCATCGTGCGGACCAGGACTTGCTTCAGGATGACCTTGGAAGCTAAACGCTGGTTTATCTGTACGGTGAATACCTTGTAATGTACCGTCAAATAACGATTTGTGCGTAGCACGTAAGTTATCTGGTAATGTGGCTTCATCTGCAGCAAAACCGTGGTTTTGTGCAGTGATCATTACAACATCGCGGTCAAGATCTTTAACTGGGTGGTTACCACCATGGTGGCCAAACTTCATTTTTACTGTTTTAGCACCTGAGGCAAGTGCTAGTAGTTGATGCCCTAAACAAATACCAAAAATTGGCATGTCGGTTTCTAAAAAGGTTTTAATTGCATCAATGGCATAAGTACATGGCTCAGGATCGCCAGGGCCGTTTGATAAGAAAATACCATCTGGGTTTAAGGCTAGTACGTCAGCGGCAGAGGTTTGTGCAGGTACTACGGTTAGTTTACAACCACGATCAACAAGCATACGTAAAATGTTACGTTTAACACCGAAGTCGTAGGCAACAACATGAAACTTTTCATCATCAGCGTGTAAGGTTTTAAACCCCTCGCCTAATGTCCAGCTTGATTCGCGCCACTCAAAATTTTCCTTGGTTGAGACAACTTTTGCTAAATCCATACCTTTTAAGCCTGGGAAGGCTTGCGCGGCTTCGAGCGCTTTTTTCTCGTCTAGTTCGTCACCAGCAACAATACAGCCATTTTGTGCGCCTTTGTCACGCAAAATACGGGTTAGTTTTCTGGTGTCGATGTCCGCAATACCTAAAATATTACGTTCTTTTAAGTAATCATCTAACGATTGCTCGTTTCGAAAATTACTCGCTAGCAGTGGCAAATCACGGATCACTAGGCCTTTCGCCCATATATGACTCGCTTCTTCGTCTTCGCTGTTGGTACCCGTATTACCGATATGTGGGTACGTCAAAGTTACGATTTGTTCCGCGTACGATGGATCAGTCAAAATTTCTTGATAACCAGTCATAGACGTATTGAATACTACTTCACCGACTGACATGCCGTCAGCGCCGATTGCAGTACCGCGAAACACTGTGCCGTCTTCTAGGACTAACAGAGCGGATTTAGTCAAGTTAAACCTCCTAACAGTAAAAAACGGGAGTAAGCAAATTGCTTAACACCCCGCCAATACCCAAATAATTGGTCAAAACCTGATTTCTGTGAGCTTAAATTGTTTTACGCAGTCTTAAATGATGCCGATGTAAACCACTAAACCTTCATTCATTTTTCTTGCCTAAAACTCTTTTCATTCCCACACAAACCCCGGTTTTGCTAACCATATGAGTATAATTGGAAACACGCATTTAGTAATTTTTGGCAAATTGGCTGTATTCTACATGAAGTTGGCTTTTAGGTCTAACGCTAATTAGTAAATTGCAATAAATAAGTGGTTATACCAAAAAACCACCTCAAAGCGTTAAAAAAGGAACTTAACTACTTTAAATCTAGCACATCTTGCATATCATAAAGTCCTGCTGGTTTATTTTTCAACCACTGCGCAGCTCTTATAGCACCTAGTGCGAAGGTCATTCGCGAGCTGGCTTTATGGGTTAATTCAAGTCTTTCGCCCATTGCAGCGAAGTAGGCCGTATGTTCACCTACTATATCGCCACCTCTTAGCACCGAATAGCCAATTTCATTTTGTGATTTGGCCTGCTCTATGTTGTTACGATCATAAACAGCAACCTCATCATGATCCCACCCTTTTGCCTGTGCAATCGACTCACCAATAGCTAATGCTGTACCCGATGGCGCATCGATTTTATGGCGATGATGCGCTTCAAAAATTTCAATATCTAAATCATCGCCTAATTTTGTCGCTGCTGTTTGCACTAAGTTAAGCAGTAAATTTACGCCCACGCTATAATTACGCGCAAATACGATCGGGATATGTTTAGCGGCATCTGTTAATAGAGCCATATCATCATGAGTTAAGCCAGTGGTGCCAATTACCATAGGTGTTTTTTTCTCAACAGCTGTTTTTAAGTGATTTCTCATGCCTTCAGGCAAAGTAAAATCTATAAGCACATCTACATTTTCAACCTGCTGTTCACTGCTAAACTTAATCTCTTTTGCCGCTGCGCTGTTAAGCTGATTAACTGGCAAGTCTAATAACGGTGACTGACTGCGTACATAGGCCGCAGCTAATTGTGAATTTTTATTAATTGTTGCTGCTTCTACAAGTGCTAGTCCCATTCGACCATTTGCACCAAATACACCTACTCGATTCATCTTTTTACAACCTATGTATTTTTTAGTTAGCTAGATTTTATCTAAAACTCATGTAATAGTCAGGAAAGCTTATAAAAAAGCTTCGATTATTTTAGGGTCTGTTGACCTTTGCGGATTAAAATTTGTTTAAACTAGGAGCGGTTTGATCGTGGCGCGAGGTTTGTAACCTAGTGGGCTAAGTAAAAACCGAGCAACAAAGAGTAAATCGCTCCTAGGCAGAACCCTTCGGGCAGCGCCTGTTTGGCATTGATGATGCGTTATCGCCTATTTATGGGGAATACCACACCACATAGGCTCTGCCTTGCCTAAATACCAAACAAACTGCTGCAAATTTAACCTTGAAAGATCAACAGACCCTCATAATAATAACAGATAGTCTTTGCATTTAGCCATCTATACATTTAAACTTCCTTTTTTGCGCCGATTTGGTCTTTGGCTTGCGGGCGCTGTTGAGTTACTTATCTGGTTAGATAGTAAAACAAACAACTAAATTCAGCTAAAAGAGGGATGCTTTGGCTGTTTAATATATCAATCGGTTTCGATTGCTATGAATAATTAACGAGGATTATGATGCAGCCATCATTTGATAAAAATAAAGCAAGATTTTCTTTGCTCCCCCTACTCACCTTTGTTGCTATTTTTTTAGGCTCAGGCTTATATTTGCAATCTCAAGGGGTTGATTATGCATTTTATCAACTCCCAGCACCGGTCGCTATTTTACCCGCGATTGTTTTAGCCTTTATTTTAAATAAAACCAGTATCAACCAAAGCGTAGAGACCTTTATTAAAGGTGTGGGTAATAACAATATTATTACCATGTGCCTTATTTACTTACTAGCGGGTGCTTTTTCGGCGGTTGCAGGTGCAACCGGCGGTGTGGATGCGGTTGTTAATGCTGGTCTCTCACTTATACCTCCTTCATTATTACTGCCTGGTTTGTTTTTAATAGCGGCGGTTATTTCTACTGCGATGGGTACGTCAATGGGAACTATCGGTGCTATTGGTCCAATTGCCTATGCGGTATCCATAAAAACAGGAATTGATCCTGCTTTAATGGCCGGTACCATTGTATCTGGCGCTATGTTTGGTGATAACTTATCAATAATTTCTGACACCACGATTGCTGCTACCCGTACGCAAGGTTGTGAAATGAAAGATAAGTTTAAAGAAAACCTTAAAATTGCTGTTCCGGCCGCTATCCTTACTATTGCATTGCTATTGTTTTTAACGCCTGCAGCACAAGTAGTTGATACCAAAGACTACGATATTTTATTAGTACTTCCTTATGCCTTTATTTTAGTCTTGGCGGTAATGGGCTTTAATGTGTTTGTAGTGCTATTAAGCGGTATTGTATTTGCCGCACTAATGGGCTTTACCGGTAGCTATGAAGGTGCCAGCTTTGTAAAAGATATTTACAAAGGCTTTAGCGAAATGCAGGAAATATTTTTACTGTCTATGTTTATTGGTGGCCTCTCTGAGTTTATTCGTATTAATGGTGGCCTCGACTACATCGCGCAAAAAATTCAAGCGATTACTAAGGTCATTGCAAAATGGCACCGTAAAGTGGCTGATCAGTTAGGGATAGCTGCATTAGTACTAACCAGCAATATGTGTATTGCTAACAACACAGTGTCTATTATTGTAACAGGCCCGATTGCTAAAAAGTTAGCTGACGATGGTGAAATTAGTGGTAAACGTTCTGCCAGTTTATTAGATATTTTTGCCTGTGTAACGCAGGGGTCTTTGCCTTATGGCGCACAAGCATTATTACTCGGTGCTACATTTAAAATTAGCCCATGGGATGTTTCAACCTCATCTTACTACTGCTTTATTTTAGCTTTTACCGCGATTGCGGTTATTTGCTTACGTCGTAATAAAGCTTAAATCTTGTTTAAACAGTGTATTAGCTGCATGCTAATACACTGTTTATAACAATAAATAATTAACAAATTAACCGTGTTTGCTATAATGTGATATTCAGCGTGTCACATAAAATATGGTTATGAAAATTAAAAACTTACTTCCTCTCGTTGCACTTAGTGCGTGTGCCTTAAGTTCAACAGCTACTGCTGCTAATTGGAGCAGTACTGCGCTTCATATTAACAACGGTAATCATAAAAACCCGTTCACTGAACAAAAATCAAGCACCACGGTTTATTCATTGCAACATGCTTCAGGCCATGACTATGGGGATAACTTTTTCTTTATTGATTACAGCACTGATGGCAATGACGATAACTACCAAGATCAAGACTTTTACTTTGAAGGTTATTCTACGCTTAGCTTATCGGCCGTTATGGACGAAAAAGTAGCGTCAGGTGCGCTCGTTGATGTTGGCCTAACCATGGGTATTAATGCTGCAGGCGATGCTAAAGTTGTTAAATACTTACCGGGTGTAAAATTAAGCTGGGATGTACCTGGTTTTAATTTCTTCTCAACCCTTGTGACTGCCTACATTGATGATAGTGAAGGTGTTGCGAAAGGCGGTGCGCCAATTGAAACCAACAGCTGGATGTTTGACGTTGCTTTTGAATATCCATTTATGATTGGCTCACAAAAATTTAGTGTTAAGGGTCATGCGGAATATATTGCTGAGCGTGAAGATGAGTTTGGTAATGACGTACGCGCTTGGTTTTTAGCTCAACCTATTATTGTATGGGATATGGGGCATGCGCTAGAAATGAAAGAAAACACCTTACTGTTAGGTATGGAGTGGCAGTACTGGCATAACAAACTTGGTACAGATGTTACAGAGTCAGTTCCACAAGTACACATAGAGTGGACTTTTTAATAATTAAATACTTAACTATTAAAAAATAAAACCTGTCATTAGACAGGTTTTTTTATGGTTGATTACAACTTACACTGCGGATTTTTACCTTGTGCTTTAGCTGTTTTTTGCTCACTAAGCGCTTTACTCATTTGCGATTGTAAATTTGCAATACGGCTTGTTGGTGCTGGGTGAGTTGATAAAAACTCTGGCGTTGCCCCACTGCCCGCTTGACTCATATTTTGCCAAAGCGTAACAGACTCTTTAGGGTTGAAACCTGCTTGCGCCATTAAATCTAAACCAATAACGTCAGCTTCTGTCTCATGTGAACGACTAAACGGTAAAACCACACCATATTGAGCGCCGAGACCCAGGCCTTGCATAATTTCATTACGGTATTGAACATTGCCCATTTCAAGCGCAGCACTGCCTAATTGCATTCCTGTTTGTAAAATAGAGCCTTGTGAAACGCGTTCATTTGAGTGCTCAGCAATCACATGACCGACTTCATGGCCTAAAACAGTAGCAACCTGATCTTGGTTTGTGGCTATTTTTAATAGCCCAGTGTGCACCCCAATATAACCGCCGGGTAGTGCAAATGCATTGGCTGATTCATCTTCAAATACCACCACTTCCCAATTTTGAGATGCATATTGAGAAGGTAGGACAGCCACTACTTTTTCAGCAATACAATTGACGTAACTATTTACTTTTGGGTCTTTGTTTACCGGCTGCGTTTTTTTCATCTCTGCAAAACTGGCAGTGCCCATTTGACTCATTTGTTGATCTGAGTAAAGCGCAATTTGCGTACGCCCAGTTGGTGATGTTTTACAACCTACTAATACTGCACTGGCAAGTACTGCCAAAACCAATTTCTTCATTATGTTACCCTAGATCATTGTTTTATTGAGTATAGAATAGCAAACGCGGTGTTAGTTTAAAATCTTTGCTTTTTGCGATTAAACAATTAAGTTAGCAGGCGAACTAAGTTTATCCAACGCCGTTGCCCTGCTATACTGCCCAACCTATATTCGTTGTTTTGAGTTTTTAAATGAGCGCTTCGGCTTCTTCTTTTAATACCCGTATTTTATTGCCTTTATTAGCCAGTATTGTGGCAATCACGCCTTTAGCCATCGATATGTACTTACCGGCGATGCTGGTAATTGCCAACGATCTCAATACTAGCATGCCAAATGTTCAAATCTCGTTGAGTATCTATTTAGCAGGTTATGCACTGGGCATGTTGTTTTTTGGCCCTATAGCCGATCAAATTGGCAGGCGTAAACTAGCGCGAATAGGACTCAGTTTATTTGGCTTAAGTTCACTCGCATTGGCATTTACCACTGAAGTGCATACTTTTTGGGTGCTACGGGCTGTACAGGCATTTACTGGGGCAGCTGCCACGGTTGTGGTTCCTGGGATAATAAGGCACATATATCAAAAAAATACTGCTAAGGGTATGTCGTACGTGTCTATGATCATGATGATAGCCCCATTACTTGCCCCCTCTATTGGCTCTGTTATTTTAGGCTTTTCAGTTTGGTCGACTATTTTTATTGTTTTAGCGGCTTATAGTTTTGTAATTTTACTTTTTGTGCAGCGTTACTTAATTGATATCCCGATATTTAAAAATGATCGAAAAGGGTTAGCGCTATTCTTTTCAAGTTACAAAGTAGTATTAAGTAACCCACATGCTCGCGCTGATATTTTAAGCTCGATGTTTGTGTCGTTTGGCTTTTTTTGCTTTTTAACCTCGGTGCCTTATATCTACCTCGACTTATTTAAAGTATCAGAACAATTGTTTGGCCTGCTATTCGCTTTTAATGTAATGGCGCTGATGTTTGGTAACTTTTTAAACACTCGCGTTGTACCGCGTATTGGCTCTCGTAAAATGCTTTATTACGGCTTAGTGTGTGGTTTTATCTCAGGTGCGGCATTATTGAGCTTTAGTGCATTACACTTGTCGCTTTACTTTATTGTGGCTGCAATTGCTCCTTTAATGATGAGCTTAGGTATTATAGCCAGTAATGCAGACTCTTTAATTTTAATGAAGTTTGAACAAAACACAGGAACTGCAACCGCAGTTATTGGCACACTGCGTTTTGGAAGTGGTGCATTAGTAGGCCCTATATTAGCTATTCTGCATGCACAAAGTGCCGTTCCATTTTCTAGTTTAATGTTTAGCGCGGTGGTACTCACAATACTGGTGCAGTTAATACATTACTTTACAGATAAAAAAAATGCCTCGTAATGAGGCATTTTTTAAATCATAGTCTTAATTAAGCGTCAGCGGCTTTAGATACCATCACCATTGCAGGGCGTAATAAACGACCGTTTAATGTGTAGCCTTTTTGCATTACTGCTAAAACAGTATTTGGGCTTACATCGTTGCTTGGTTGGATTGACATTGCTTGATGAAAATCTGGATTAAACTGTTCACCTTGTGGATTTACAATTTCAACGCCAAATTTAGCCACCGCATCGTTAAAGCTTTTCACTGTCATATCAATGCCTTCTAGTAAAGGCTTAAGCGTTTCATTTTCTTTATCAGAAAACTCAATAGCGCGCTCTAAGTTGTCAATAACAGGGAGTAATTCATTAGCAAATTTTTCTAGTGCAAATTTGTGTGCTTTTTCTACATCTTGTGCAGCGCGACGGCGCATATTGTCCACATCTGCAGCAGCGCGAACTACACTATCTTTTTGATCTGCAATAGTTTGTTTTGCAGTTTCAAGCTCAGCATATAACATAGCAATTTCTGCTTCAGGGCTTTGCTCTTGCTCAGCATGTTGTTCTGCTGCTTCAACTGCCGCCTCAACGTCGGCTTCCATTTGCGCCACTTCTTCGTTCAGTTCTACTTCTTGCTCTGGGTTTTGTGTCTGCTCAGACATAAAATATATGCTCCAATTCTTTACAACTGCGGTAATTATGGGGATTGAATAAAAAGATTCAAGAGCTCAATGGCTCTAATAATTTAAATTCTTGGATTATTTTCTCTAATTGCGCTGATTTTGGACAAATAACACAAAAACGACTTTGATATTCTTGGTTTTGAAAGTACGGCACACTGATCACAATGAGATCATCGCAGCTACTAAACGGTAAGTCTTCAGCACTGAGAATAGAGACCCCATTTTTAAATGCGAGTTTATCTTCAACAAAATTCAAAAATGACACACCGATATTGAGGCTTTGCTCACAATCTATTTTTTTATAAAGGTAGTTTTCGCCCACCACTATACTGTTATCTGAGCCTAACTTTTGACTTAGTTCACGCGTCCATTGAGTTAAAGAGTCATGACAATTGCGCGGTGCCGTATTCGACATTGCCTGCATTCGATAAAGCCCTTCAATTAAAGATTGTTGGCTAAAAACCGTATTAAGCCAAGTTGCAAACTCGTATCGTTGGTTATCACTAGGATCGTGAGGCTTATTAATGCAAATATTGTGGCTCTGCCCTGCTCTGTCTAATAACAATACAAGCCAGTTATTTGCATCGAAGTCGAGCACTTCTACTCTAAATACTTGCTGCGTTCTAACTTGCGGTAACCCCACACAACAACATACTTGGTAACGTTGGCTCAAACCATGCGCCAGCTCAACCAATTGTGCTTGTTCAGGTTGCCAATAATTAGCAATATCATTGAGTGTAAAAAACTCATCAAACCAATAGTCAAATCCATCATTGGTAGGCACACGGCCAGCAGATGTATGCGGTGAATACAACAAGCCTATTTTTTCTAGACGTGCCATTGCGTTACGCACAGTAGCAGAACAGACCGCCATACCTTTTTGCTTTGCAATTTTTGTTGACGGCACAGGTAAGCCATCGCCGTTACAGTACATACTCATAACAGCGGCAAATATTTGCTGATCTCGTGGGTTTAGTTTCATGTTATCTACATCTTTACGCATGACTGTTATATCGGGGCTAGGTATTATTATTTCAAGTATAAAAAATACAATAAATCTAAATTTTACAGTGAATTAATTAAATCCGCTGGGTATTACTAAAATCCATGTTTTCAAACACTTCTGTTTTAGGTTACTCTACAAATATTAGAACTTTCAGTGTATTTATTATGGACTCTCCCTTTAATACTATCGGCTTGATTGGTAAGCCAAATCACCCTAATGCAGCCGCTACTCTACAACGATTACATACGTTTTTATTAGCTTTAGGCTTTGAGGTGATTGTTGAAAAACGTACAGGGAGCCAACTTAGTGATGTACCGAGCGACAAACTCGTAAAGCTCGTTGATTTAGGCGAGCGTGCCGACTTAGCGATTGTGGTCGGGGGCGATGGCAACATGCTTGGTGCTGCACGGGTTCTCGCCCGCTTTGATATAGCCGTAATTGGTGTAAATAGAGGTAATTTAGGCTTTTTAACCGATTTAAATCCAGAAGGATTTGAGGGCAGTTTAGAGCAGGTACTCAGCGGCGATTACATTGAAGAAAAACGTTTTCTATTAGAAGTTGAAGTGTATCGACATAACGAACTTAAAAGCGCTAATTCTGCCGTAAACGAAGCGGTGCTCCATGCTGATAAAGTAGCACACATGATTGAGTTTGAAGCTTTTATTAACGATGATTTTGTATTTTCACAACGCTCCGATGGATTAATTGTATCAACACCAACAGGGTCAACGGCCTATTCTTTATCGGGCGGTGGGCCTATTTTAACACCGGAGCTCAATGCAATGTCACTGGTTCCGATGTTTCCACATACTTTATCAAGCCGCCCTTTGGTGGTTGATGCTGATAATGAAGTGCGTTTAAAACTTAGTTTAGAGAATACGGATAGCTTACAGGTAAGCTGTGACAGTCATGTTGTACTTGCCGTATTACCTGGTGATGAGGTAGTTATACGCAAAGCAGATAAAAAATTACGCTTAATTCACCCAAAAAATTACTCTTATTATAATGTGCTACGTAAGAAGCTTAATTGGGGTAGCCGTTTATATTAATGTTATTGCCAAACATGCAACTTTAGCGCAAAATACCGGGCTAGATTTTTTAAACACCATCAGGAAAAAGTAGTAATGACTTATGTAGTATTTCTTGCTTTATTATTATTAATTACTTTACTTGGCAGTTACTTGCTAATTGAGAGTAATCGTAAAAAAACCATTGAAGCAAAGAAAAAGCTGTTTAACGAGCGCGTGGCAAGTACTCAATCACGTTTAAAAATAAAACTAAACGAGTTACTTGATGCAAAAGTCATCAGTGCTAAACACCTCCCTCGAATTCAAGCCGTTGTAAGTAACTTTTTTGTGGTACAGGCACATACCGATGAAAATTTAGTTAAGTTGGAGTCGTTATGTGACCAACTTATTAATATACTCACCGAAGAGCTTATAAAAACCTACAAAAATAACAATAGCCAAGCATTTGCCGATAGCACTCAATATTTTATAGCTGAGTTGCCAGCTCAAGGTATTTTATACAATAAAAACTTTTACCAAGAAGTCCTTCCTACGCTAATTTTAAAGTTAAAAACTGAAGATATTATACAACCAGTTGATAATATTGATCTTAATGCTGAACTCCTCCCTATTGATGAAGAAAAAAAAACACTAACTGAGTCGAGCATTGCTTAAAATGTAGAAATTTAATTTGCAAAAAACCAAAACACTGTATAAATTAACAGTTAATTCACTGGATGGATGAACAGTATGTTAATTGGTTTAGAAATTAAAAATTTTGCAATCGTAAGTAATTTAAGCACAGAATGGCATTCGGGTATGACCGCTATTACCGGTGAAACGGGTGCGGGTAAATCAATTGCTATTGATGCTTTGTCACTGTGCCTTGGAGAGCGAGCAGAAGCATCAGCTGTGCGCCCAGGCACTGATAAAGCCGAGGTAAGTGCGCAATTTGATTTAACCAACTTGCCATACGCTCATGCCTTTTTAGAAGATAATATGCTAAATAATGACGATAACGAATGTTTGCTTCGTCGAGTTGTTTGCAAAAATGGCCGCAGTAAAAGCTATATTAATGGTAGCCCTGTTACCGCCGCACAGCTAAAAGAGTTAGGTCAATATTTAATTTCTATACACGGTCAACATGCTCATCAGCATCTATTGAAAGCAGAGCACCAATTACAGCTACTTGATGCTTACGCAGGCCATCATAATCTTGTTAATGCTGTAAGCCAACGCTATAAACGTTATGCTGACTTACAAAAAGAATTTAAGCAGTTGGAACATCAGCAGCAGCAACAAGCTGCGCAAAAACAGTTATTAGAATATCAGGTGGCGGAGCTTGATGAATTTGCCTTACAAGCGGATGAATTTGAACAAATAGAAGCTGAGCATTATAAGCTCAGTAACAGCCAAACTATTTTGCAAGCTTGTCAGCGCGAGCTACAACATTTATACGAAAGTGATGAGCAAAATGCATGCTCTCTTTTACAACACAGTGCACAGCAATTTAATGAGCTTGCGCACTATGATGAAAGCTTAGCCAGTGTAGCTGCATTACTAACTGAAGCCGCTGTTCAAGTTGAAGAAGCAAGCCGAGAAATACGTAATTATACTGAACAAGCCGACTTAGATCCTGCTCGCTTAACCGAAGTAGAAAACAGGCTCAGTGGCGCTATGGATTTGGCAAGAAAACACCATATAAAGCCACAAGAGCTAGTGGAATTTCATCAATCTATAACACAAGAGCTAGACTCAATCAGCAGTAACAGCACACGTCTTGAACAGCTTGAAGGGGAAATTGCAGATGCCCTTGAGGATTATAAAACGGCTAGTGAAGAATTAAGCGCCAGTCGTCATCAATACGCCAACACGCTAAATGGCTTGATCAGTGAAAGTATGGCTAATTTATCCATGGAAAATGGCGTATTTGAAATAGCCCTTACAGCGCATACCGATCGCTCTGCAAATAGCTTAGGTTTTGATAATGTATCGTTTTTAGTATCAACTAATCCTGGGCAACCATTGCAACCCTTAGCAAAAGTAGCCTCAGGAGGTGAGCTATCACGAATTAGTTTGGCTATTCAGGTTATTATTGCGCAAAAAGTCACGACCCCTACACTTATATTTGACGAAGTAGATGTCGGTATTTCTGGCCCAACAGCCGCTGCTGTTGGTAAACTACTGCGCCAACTAGGTAAGTCTACGCAAGTAATTTGTGTGACCCATTTACCGCAAGTGGCCAGTAGTGCTCATCAGCAGTTTTTTGTTGCCAAAGAAATCGCAGACGGTGAAACGTTTACGCATATGCTGGCATTGAATAAAGATGGCAGGGTTAATGAGATTGCTCGATTACTGGGTGGTGATAACATTAGCAAAACAGCTAAAGCAAATGCGAAAGAGCTTATAAAAGCGCACGGATAAAGTTAATCGCTTTATAGTGCGTTACCTTGATACGGTGAGGATACCTTAATGCAAACGACGGTCATTTATTTTGGCTTAGCAATTAACTGGCTGCTACTGATAGTCAGTATACTTTTAGCCGTGTTTAGTAAATTTAAACACACACAATTTAAACAAGGCTTATATCGTTTTTTAAATATGGCACTCATAATCCAAGTTGTTATTGCCATTGCGTTAGTTTTTAGCAGTACAGCTATTAGTGGCTTAATAACACTTAGTTGGTTAGTGATTGCCTTACAACTGGTTTGTAATTTTATTTGTTATAAAAGCGTGAAGCGCCGACAAGCCAGAGTGAAACCGAGCCTTGATCACTTCTCGATGGATTAACTAACAGCACGTTTAAAAATGCCCGCAATCTATGTATAGCGGGCATTTTTATATGTAAAATCTCATAATTGCAAATAGCTAGTTCAAAATCTATGTCCCTTTTATAGACCTTAAACAACGACTATGTGAACCATAAATATTTACCCTTGTTTTTAAAACTAAGAGAATAAAAAAAGCAAACCCGAAGGTTTGCTTTTGACTCCATTCTAACAAAAGAATTTTTTACACTTTTAAATAATCCATAATGCCTTCAGCCGCGTTACGACCCTCAAATATAGCGGTAACCACCAAATCTGAACCACGAACAATATCGCCACCAGCAAATATTTTAGGATTGGTAGTTTGATGAGTAAATTCACCTTGCTCGGGTGCATTAATACCGCCCCAGTGGTTAATTTCTACATCGTATTTTTCTAACCAGTCCATTTTATGAGGCTTAAAGCCAAATGCCATAATCACTTGTGTGGCTTCAATAATATGCTCTGATCCGGGAACTTCTTCAGCACGACGACGGCCGTTTTCATCTGCCTCACCAAGCTGAGTTTTTACCATTTTAACGCCAGCAACTGCGCCTTTATCATTAAGGACAATCCCTTTTGGCTGAACGTTATAAGTAAAAATCACGCCCTCTTCTTTGGCATTTTTTACTTCACGTTTTGAGCCAGGCATGTTTTCTTCATCACGACGGTACGCACAGGTCACCTTTAATGCATTATGACGAATGGAAGTTCGCACACAATCCATTGCAGTATCACCACCACCTAGCACAACGACTTTTTCATTTGCCATATCAATACACGCTTGCTTAGACTCATCGTAGCCCATTACGCGGTTGGTGTTACCAATTAAGAATGGCAGTGCATCATGCACACCCGGCGCATCTTCGTTTTCAAGCCCCGCACGCATACTTTGATAAGTCCCCACTCCTAAAAATACGGCGTCATACTCATTAAGTATTTCATCCATGCTAATGTCTTTACCCACTTCAACATTGAGCTTAAATTCAACACCCATTTCAGTAAATATTTCGCGACGTTTTTGCATTACTTCTTTTTCTAATTTAAAAGAAGGAATACCAAAGGTTAACAGTCCACCAATTTCTGGGTGACGGTCAAATACCACAGGCTTTACGCCATTACGTACTAAAATATCAGCACAGCCTAACCCTGCGGGCCCAGCACCGATAATCGCCACTTTTTTATCTGTCCATGTCACATAGGACATGTCGGGTTTCCAGCCCATTTTGAACGCGGTATCGGTGATGTATTTTTCAATATTACCGATTGTTACCGCACCAAACTCTTCATCTAATGTACATGAGCCTTCACATAAGCGATCTTGTGGGCATACTCTTCCACACACTTCTGGCAAACTGTTAGTGCGATGCGATAGCTCAGCGGCCTCTAAAATGCGTCCTGTGCGGATCAACTTTAACCATTGTGGAATGTAGTTATGTACTGGGCATTTCCACTCACAATAGGGGTTACCACAATCAAGGCAACGATCTGCCTGAGAATTAACCTGATTTTCTGAAAAGGGTTCATAAATTTCTACAAACGATTTTTTACGCGACGAGATTGGTTTTTTGCGTGGGTCTACACGCTGCACGTCTATAAATTGATATACATTTTCGCTCATACTGCCCCCTTATTGCGCTTGAACACGTAGTTCGGCGCTACTGCGAGCGCGGTGCCCGAGTAAACTTTTTACGTCACTTGATTTAGGTTTTACTAATTTGAACATTGGTAAATAAAGTTCAAAGTTAGCTAAAATAGTTTCTGCTCTGCATGAGCCTGTTAGTTCTAAATGATCAGCAATTAAGCCGCGTAAATGCTCTTGGTGTGAACTCAATTCATCTAAAGTAACCACTTCAACCAACTCTGGGTTAATGCGTTTCTCAAAATCACCTCGTTCATCTAAAATATAAGCGAAACCACCGGTCATACCTGCACCAAAGTTCACCCCTACATTACCAAGTACACATACCACGCCACCGGTCATATATTCACAACCGTTATCACCAACGCCCTCAACAACGGCTTGCACACCCGAGTTACGAACAGCAAAACGCTCGCCTGCACACCCTGCTGCAAACAATTTACCGCCGGTTGCACCGTATAAACAGGTATTGCCGATAATTGTTGCTTTATGACTTTCAAATGACGAACCCAGTGGTGGGCGAATTACTAGCTTACCGCCGGCCATGCCTTTACCAACGTAATCGTTAGCATCACCAACTAAAGTCATTTCAAGGCCGCCGGCATTCCATACACCGAATGACTGACCAGCTGTACCATGTAATTCAATAACCACCGGATCTGCGGCCATGCCTTGATTACCGTGTTTATCAGCAATATATCCAGAAAGCATGGCACCTACTGATCTGTCGGTATTACAAATACGACTTACTAATGAAATGCCGCTTGAGTTATCTATTGCCTCTTGTGCCTTACCAAGTAAGTTCTCATTTAACTCACCTAAATAATGCGAGCTATTTGGTGCACTGCAAAACAAAGTTTCACCCGTTGGATTATTTGGCTGAGCGATAACCGCTGATAAATCTATTTTTTGCTGCTTGGCTGTTTTGCCTTCAATGGCTTCGAGTAAATCTAAGCGACCAATCAAATCGGTTAGGTTTGCAACACCTAAACTTGCCATAATTTCACGCGCTTCTTGAGCAATAAACTTAAAGTAGTTCATCGCCATTTCTGGTAAGCCGTGATAATGCTTTTGACGCAATGTATCGTCTTGGGTTGCTACACCGGTAGCACAGTTATTTAAGTGACAAATTCGTAAGTATTTACAGCCTAACGCCACCATAGGTCCGGTACCAAAACCAAAACTTTCAGCGCCTAAAATGGCTGCTTTGATAATATCAAGACCGGTTTTTAAACCCCCATCTGTTTGCAGGCGGATACGATGACGAAGGCCGTTTTCTACTAATGCTTGTTGCGTTTCAGCAAGGCCTAGCTCCCATGGGCTGCCTGCATATTTAACCGAGGTTAAGGGGCTTGCACCCGTGCCACCATCGTAGCCTGAGATAGTAATTAAATCGGCATACGCTTTTGCAACACCGGTTGCAATTGTTCCTACGCCTGGTTCAGACACCAGTTTTACCGAAATCAGTGCCTTTGGATTTACTTGCTTTAAATCAAAAATAAGCTGGGCTAAATCTTCAATAGAGTAAATATCATGATGCGGTGGCGGTGAAATAAGTGTCACACCCGGTACCGAGTAACGAAGCTTTGCAATATAAGGCGTTACTTTTTCACCTGGTAACTGCCCGCCTTCGCCCGGCTTAGCGCCTTGGGCTACTTTTATTTGAATGACGTCCGCATTGCGTAAATAATGAGGCGTGACACCAAATCGACCCGAGGCAACTTGTTTGATCCGTGAATTTTTTTCCGTACCGTAACGAAGTTTGTCTTCGCCACCTTCACCAGAATTTGAGCAGCCACCTAAACGATTCATGGCAATGGCAAGTGCTTCATGCGCCTCTGGTGATAATGCACCAATACTCATCGCTGCTGAGTCAAACCGTTTATAAAGCTCAGTGGCAGGCTCTACCTCATCAATGCTTATACCCTTTTCTGGCAGCTTTAAGGCCAACATATCACGCAACGTCGCGACTGGACGGTGATTAACTAGCTTTGCGTACTCACTGTAATCACTATACTCGCCACTACGCACTGCTTTTTGTAACGTTTGAATCACATCAGGATTATAAGCATGGTACTCACCCCCGTGAACGTATTTAAATAAGCCACCATGGCTCAATAATTTACGTTTACTAAGCGCCAGTTTATGCAAGCTTTGCTGATCGTCATCAAAGTCGCTAAAACACGCTCCTTTTATGCGACTTGCAACGCCTTTAAAACACATCTCAACAATCGCGTCCGATAAGCCAACCGCTTCAAACAACATTGAACAACGATATGAAGCCACGGTGCTAATACCCATTTTCGACATGATTTTGTACAAGCCTTTATTAATTGCTTGACGATAAGCCAGTGTCACTTCGCAGTATGACTTATTAATTACCTTGGTATCGCTCATAGCCACTAGTGACTCGTACGCTAAATACGGGTAAATTGCAGTTGCACCAAAACCTAACAGTACTGCAAATTGATGCGCATCGCGAACACTGCCGGTCTCAATAATGATATTAGACTCACAGCGTAAGTTATTATCTACTAAACGCTTTTGTACCGCACCTACAGCCATAGCTGCAGGAATAGGTAACTGATTGTCATCAAAATGACGATCCGTTAGCACTAACATGATGCAGCCTGATGCCGCTTTTTCTTGCGCTTCATCACACACACGTTTAACGGCGTTTTCAAGGCCTTCTTCTACGGTGTAAGTAATGTCAATCTTACAGTAACTGTAGTGGGCTTCATCGGCATTTAGTAGCTGCTGCATGTCAGCATACATTAGAATAGGGGTATCAAATTGCAGGCGTTTAGCATGCCCTGTTGTTTCATTAAATACGTTTTGCTCACTGCCTATACACGTTGCCAACGACATTACATGGTTTTCTCGTAACGGATCAATTGGCGGATTCGTAACCTGAGCAAACTTTTGGCGGAAATAATCAAAGAGTGAACGATGTCCTTCGCTCAGCACGGAAAACGGCGTATCGTCACCCATGGAACCCGTTGCTTCCTGGCCATTTTCACCCATTACACGAATAACGCTGTCTAGCTCTTCATTGGTATAGCCAAACATCTTTTGATATTTAGCAAGGGTAGCATCATCGAATGACCGATTACCTGCATCTTGCTCAGTCAGTGCTTCAAAAGGCGTTAAGCGCTTAACGTTTTCTTCTAACCACGACTTATATGGATGACGTGATTTTAAATCTTGGTCAATTTCATCTGAGTGCCAAATTTTCCCAAGCTTTGTATCAATAACGAGTAGTTCACCTGGGCCAACGCGTCCTTTTTCGACCACCTCGTCAGCGGTGTAATCCCATATTCCCACTTCCGAAGCTAAAGTAATAAAACCATCTTGAGTAATGATGTAACGCGCAGGACGCAGGCCATTACGGTCTAGATTACAGGCTGCAAAACGCCCATCCGACATAACAATGCCTGCAGGTCCGTCCCATGGTTCCATATGCATTGAATTAAAGTCATAGAATGCGCGTAAATCGTCATCCATTGCTCTATTTTTTTGCCATGCTGGCGGTACTAACATACGCATCGCACGGAATAAATCCATACCACCAGCTAAAAATAGCTCTAGCATATTATCGAGGCTGGATGAGTCAGACCCTGTTTCATTAACAAACGGCGCTGCGCTTTGTAAATCAGGAATAAGTGGCGAAGCAAATTTATAAGAACGGGCACGTGCCCATTGGCGATTACCTTCAATAGTATTAATTTCACCATTGTGCGCTAAATAACGAAATGGTTGTGCTAAAGGCCAGCGAGGCTGTGTGTTTGTAGAAAAGCGTTGATGAAAAACACAAATAGCACTGGTCATGCGAATATCCGCAAGATCAAGATAAAAATTTGGCAAGTCAGCAGGCATCATTAAGCCTTTATATATAGTGACTAGCCCAGATAAGCTCGCAATATAAAATGACTCATCGTCCATTAGACGCTTTTCTGCACGACGACGTGCAACATATAAGCGGCGTTCTAAATCTTTAGAACGCCAACCTTCTGGCGCACTAATAAAAATTTGTTCAAACCCTGGCAATTGTTTTAGAGCGATAGGTCCTAACATTGATGGATCGGTTGGAACTATACGCCAGCCCAAAATATTTAGCGTTTCTTTTTCTAGTTCTTCGCTTAAAACATCTTTGGCTGCTTGTGCTAATACCGGATCTGCATTGAGGAAAATCATCCCAACGGCGTAATTTTTACCCAAATGCCAATTATTCTCAGCAGCAATAGCACGAAAGAAGCTGTCTGGTTTTTGTAATAACAATCCACAGCCATCACCTGTTTTACCATCAGCAGAAATACCACCGCGATGCTGCATGCGATCTAAACCGGTGATCGCCGTACGAATGAGTCGGTGACTCGCTTGGTTATTAACTTGGGCTATTAAGCCAAAGCCACAATTATCTTTTTCTAGTTTTGAGTCATATAACATGGACTCCTCCCCTTGCTGCGCTGTTAACGTGGATGAACGGCTCGACGATTTGCTAACAGACGATCAAAATTAGCGTTATTCCACTCTTGAGTCAATATTTTTATGAATACATATTCATTATATTGAATATATTTCAACTTAATTAAAAATCATAAAACGATGCCAAATATTAACATCTGCATGGATATCGAATCGAAAAATAGATTGACACCGGTGTTATTTTTAAAAACTTGTAAACAAAAGACATGCACAGCGAGCAGTTTACGTAAACGTAAAGCAAGCTAAAGATGAATAACTATTCACTATATGCCGTTTCCTCTTTTGTGCTGTATTAGTAATTCATCTGCACACGACATTTAATTACAGCGGCTTCTATTAGCGCATAGTTTATTCAATGGATTTACACGTTATCCTCATGTTATGCATTAATTAACAACTTGCTTTGCTTTACGTTGAGGTAACCCACCTCCCCCATAGACAAATCAAAAAAGTGCCCGCAGCGGACACTTTTGATGTCCGCGGACATGTAAAACAGAAAGGACAAAGTTAAAACCACTATAAATTCAACAAGATAAAAATTGACATGTTATTCAAATACAACATCACATGAAAATTTTAAGGTATTCGAGTGTTTACTATTGGCTTATTTTTAATTTCACTGATCAGTATTTGCTTTGCCAACGGTGTGATTTGTTATTTTAATAAGCATTAGCGTTAAAGCTGCCAGGTAATAAAAGACAGCCAACATAAAATACTCAAGTTATAAAAACTAACCTTTGTAATAAAAGCTGAACCCTGCTTGTTATTTTTATCGACTTAAATGCTTTATACGAATGGCTTGAAATTAAAATCAAAGTGGAGGTGTTAATTGATAAAGTAAGCATACAAATTAAAACTCTTGCTAACTAGCAGTTTACCTTTGATATTGCTGATGATGAGACGTTTTTATAAAATATTATTCGAGCAGCTCACTAAATTAAACTCCGGCTTATCTTTAAAGAGAGTTTATTTAGGGCTTTATAGAATGAGTTTATGCATTCAAAAATTAGAAGCTAAATACAAAAAAAGCTGCAAATTGCAGCTTTTTTTAACCTAAACGCTTATTCAGCGTCTGCAGGTTTATGCTTTGCAGCTGTTTCAGTGATCAACGGTTGTAATTCACCACGTTGAAACATCTCAATGATAATGTCACAGCCACCAATTAACTCACCTTCAACCCAAAGTTGTGGGAAAGTAGGCCAGTTAGCGTAAGCAGGAAGCTCCGCACGAATGTCTGGATTAAGTAAAATATCTACATAAGCAAACGGTTCACCACACGACATTAACGCTTGTGATGCTTGTGAAGAAAAACCACAATTAGGCAGTTTTGGTGATCCTTTCATGTATAAGATGATTGGGTTTTCAGCAATTTGCTGTTTAATTTTATCGATGGTTTCCATTTACAACCTCAAAATGACGATAGCGAACACATTAGGCCTTGAAAAAGTTTCACTGTGGCCTCAGATATATAGATTAAAATAGGCAATTAAAGCCTCAATCTTAAATAGCTTTAGCAATAGCATTGCTGTTTGCTAAAACTTGAGTAAAATACTCAACAATTATAGTAACACTATATTCCTGTTTGGTATAGATAAGTGCCCTGTTTGTGCAGGCATTACGTATTACTAAATAGACTATCAACCAAAAGAAGATGGAGATAAAAAATGGCATTTGAACTACCGTCACTACCGTATGCAATTGATGCACTTGAGCCACATATTTCACAAGAAACGTTAGAGTTTCACCATGGTAAACACCACAACACTTATGTGACTAAACTTAACGGTTTAATTCCAGGCACTGAGTTTGAAGGTAAATCACTTGAAGAAATCGTTTGTTCTTCAGAAGGTGGTGTTTTCAACAACGCTGCTCAAATCTGGAACCACACTTTCTACTGGAACAGCCTATCTCCAAATGGCGGTGGCGCTCCAACAGGTGCAGTTGCTGATGCAATTAACGCGAAATGGGGCTCATTTGACGCATTTAAAGACGCGTTAAACGACAAAGCAGTAAATAACTTTGGTTCAAGCTGGACTTGGTTAGTTAAACTAGCTGATGGTTCACTAGACATCGTTAATACATCTAATGCTGCAACACCGTTAACAGATGCAGGTATTACTCCAATCCTAACTGTGGATTTATGGGAACACGCATACTACATTGATTACCGTAACGTGCGTCCAGATTACCTTAAAGGTTTCTGGTCACTTGTTAACTGGGAATTCGCGAACGCTAACTTCGCATAATTAGTTTAATACTAGTTTTTAAAAAAGACGCTTAGGCGTCTTTTTTTATGCCTACAATTTGCATTAATCGCGTTTATACGTAGGTTGTTTTATAAAAGCGCATCATGATCATTTTTCATATAAATTTTTAATTTTATTGCACAAAAAATTAAATTCGTGACTAGACTTTAAATAGTGAATACATTTTCCAAGTAGGTTTCGGAGGTCATTATGACTATTTTTGATCACTACCAAGCGCGTTATGAATCAACACAAGAAGAAGAGTACAGTGTTGCTGAATTTCTAGAAATTTGTAAAACCGATAAGTCCGCTTATGCCAGTGCACCTGAACGATTACTGATGGCCATTGGCGAGCCTAAAATGGTAGATACTGCTACCGATACTCGCTTAAGTCGCTTATTTTCGAACCGTGTTGTTGCACGTTACCCCGCATTTGCCGATTTTTATGGCATGGAAGACGCTATTGAACAAATTGTGTCTTATTTAAAACATGCTGCGCAAGGCTTAGAAGAGTGTAAACAAGTGCTTTATTTACTTGGCCCTGTTGGTGGCGGTAAGTCATCGATTGCTGAAAAATTAAAGTATTTAATGCAACAAGTGCCTATATACTCAATTAAAGGCTCTCCTGTTAATGACCATCCATTGGCATTATTTGACCCCATTGAAGATGCAAACCTGCTCGAAAAAGAATACGGAATTAAGTCTCGCTACCTGAAAACGGTAATGTCGCCATGGGCTGCAAAACGCTTACAAGAATTCAACGGTGATATTAGTCAGTTTAGAGTGGTAAAACGCTTCCCATCAATTTTAAATCAAGTGGCAATTGCCAAAACAGAACCTGGTGACGAAAACAACCAAGATATTTCTGCTCTTGTAGGTAAAGTAGATATTCGCCAGCTAGAACATTTTGCACAAAATGATCCTGATGCGTATGCCTATTCTGGCGCATTATGTTTGGCTAATCAGGGCTTAATGGAATTTGTGGAGATGTTTAAAGCACCGATAAAAGTGTTACATCCGCTTTTAACAGCTACCCAAGAAGGCAACTATAATGGCACAGAAGGCATAAGTGCCTTGCCATTTAGCGGCATGATACTCGCCCACTCCAACGAGTCAGAATGGCAAACCTTTAAAAACAATAAAAACAACGAAGCTTTTTTAGATCGTGTTTATATCGTTAAGGTTCCATATTGCTTAAGAGTGACCGAAGAAATTAAAATTTACGACAAGCTGATTGAGCACAGTGAATTATACAATGCCCCTTGTGCGCCAGGAACACTTAAAATTTTAGCGCAATTTACCACCCTATCACGATTAAAAGAGCCTGAGAATTCTAGCATTTACTCAAAAATGCGGGTCTACGATGGTGAAACACTCAAAGACACCGATCCAAAAGCTAAGTCGTATCAAGAATACCGTGATTACGCTGGTGTTGATGAAGGCATGACGGGTCTTTCGACACGTTTTGCGTTTAAAATTTTATCCCGCGTATTCAACTTTGACACCACCGAAGTGGCCGCCAACCCTGTACATTTGTTTTATGTGCTTGAGCAACAAATTGAACGTGAACAATTTAGCGCTGAGGTTGAAGAGCGCTATTTAAGCTTTTTAAAAGGCTATTTAATCCCACAATATGTTGAGTTTATAGGTAAAGAGCTTCAAACCGCCTATCTAGAGTCATACTCAGAATACGGACAAAATATATTTGATCGCTATGTAATTTATGCTGATTTTTGGATTCAAGATCAAGAATACCGAGATCCTGATACCGGCCAACTATTTGACCGTGATGCGCTTAATGCTGAGCTCGAAAAAATTGAGAAACCTGCGGGCATCTCTAATCCTAAAGACTTTAGGAATGAGATTGTTAACTTTGTACTGCGTGCTCGCGCTCACAATAATGGTAAAAATCCGCTGTGGACGAGTTATGAAAAACTACGCACTGTTATTGAGAAAAAAATGTTCTCAAACACAGAGGACTTACTCCCAGTCATTTCATTCAATGCTAAAACGTCAGCTGAAGATCAGCAAAAGCATGAGGACTTTGTTAACCGTATGGTTGAAAAAGGCTATACCCAAAAACAAGTGCGCTTACTATCTGAGTGGTATTTACGGGTTAGAAAATCGCAATAACCTTCATAATTGCAGTTTTTAGGAGGTCATTATGGCGCATTTTATCGACAGGCGTTTAAATGGCAAAAATAAAAGTACGGTTAATCGCCAGCGTTTTATAAGGCGTTATAAAAAGCAAATTAAAGAAGCGGTGTCTGATGCGATAAACAAACGCAGCGTCACCGACTCTAGCTCTGGGGAGAGTATATCTATTCCGCAGCGTGATATTAGTGAGCCTACTTTTCATCAAGGCAAAGGTGGAAATAGAGAGCAAATACATCCAGGTAACGATCAGTTCTCTACTGGGGATAAAATAGAGCGACCTAAAGGTGGACAAGGCGGTGGTGCGGGCGAAGGCGAAGCGAGTGACTCTGGCGAAGGCCAAGATGATTTTGTTTTCTCTATTTCTAAAGATGAATACCTTGATTTGTTATTTGAAGACTTAGCGCTTCCTAATTTACAAGAGAACCAGCTCGATAAGCTCGTACAGATGAAAACGCATCGTGCTGGGTTTTGTAGTGATGGTATGCCTAGTAATATTGATGTTGTTCGATCGTTACAAGGCTCTTTAGCTCGTCGCATTGCGATGACGGCAGGTAAAAAACGCCGTCTTAGTGAGCTTGAAGGACAACTCGCATTGCTACTTGAGCAACCGCACTGCGACAAAGCTGCAGTGGCATTATTGCAAAAAGAAATCGACATACTCAAACAGCAAATTAAAACGGTGCCTTTTATTGATAACTATGATTTACGTTTTCGTAACTACAATAAGCAGCCGCACCCAACCAGTAAAGCGGTGATGTTTTGTATTATGGATGTATCTGGTTCAATGGATCAGGCCACCAAAGATATGGCTAAACGCTTTTATATTTTGCTTTATCAGTTTTTAACTCGCAGTTATAAAGACATTGAGGTTGTATACATTCGCCACCATACCCAAGCAAAAGAAGTTGATGAACAGGAATTTTTTTACTCTCAAGAAACAGGCGGTACTATCGTTTCAAGTGCACTTAAGCTGATGAACGAAATAATAACAGAGCGCTATAATGCTGATGAATGGAATATATACGCCGCGCAGGCATCCGATGGCGATAATTGGGCAGATGACACCCCACAATGCGGGCATATTTTGCGAAACAAACTATTAAGCGCAGTGCGATATTTTGCTTATATAGAAATTACCACCCGCGCCCATCAGAGCTTATGGCGCGAGTATCAAAACATTAGCCAAACTCACAGTAATTTTGCCATCCAACATATTCAAGGTGTTGAAGACATTTACCCTATATTTAGGGAGCTATTTAAAAAAGGCCGTCAACAGCAAGGGGCTGCATAGCCAAAGCGAGGTAGCAATATGAATAATAAGCGAATGAGTGATGGACCAGATTGGACCTTTGAATTACTTCAGCAATACCAAGATGAAATTGCGCGTGTTGCTGAGCATTACAAGCTAGATACCTACCCTAACCAAATTGAGGTGATCACCGCAGAGCAAATGATGGATGCTTATTCAAGCGTAGGCATGCCGATTGGTTATACTCACTGGTCTTATGGTAAAAAGTTTATTCAAACAGAGCAAAATTATAAACGCGGTCAAATGGGGCTTGCGTATGAAATTGTAATTAACTCAGACCCCTGTATTGCCTATTTAATGGAAGAAAATACTCTGCCGATGCAGGCGCTTGTGATGGCGCATGCGTGCTACGGACATAACTCTTTTTTTAAGGGGAATTATTTATTTAAAACCTGGACTGATGCGGGCTCAATAATTGATTATTTGTTGTTTGCTAAAAACTATATTAGCCGCTGTGAAGAAAAATACGGTATTTCTGAAGTAGAAAGCATACTTGACTCTTGCCATGCGTTAATGAGTTATGGTGTTGACAGATACAAACGTCCGCAGCGAATTTCGTTATTTGAAGAACAAAAACGTCAACAAGAACGTGCTGAGTACTTACAATCACAAGTTAATGAGCTGTGGCGTACTATTCCCTCTCAGCAGCAAGAATCAAAAAAACGTGAGCGCCACTTTCCGCAAGAACCGCAGGAAAACATTCTGTATTTTATTGAAAAAAATGCCCCTTTACTTGAGTCATGGCAGCGAGAAATTGTACGTATCGTGCGAAAAATATCGCAGTACTTTTATCCGCAAAAACAAACACAGGTTATGAATGAAGGTTGGGCCACTTTTTGGCATTACACTATTTTGAACCACTTATATGATGAGGGAAAACTAACCGATTCATTTATGTTAGAGTTTTTACAAAGCCATACTAATGTTGTGTACCAACCTCCCTACAATAGCGATTATTATTCTGGCATAAACCCTTATGCGCTGGGTTTTAATATGATGGTAGATATACGTCGTATTTGCGAAAACCCAACTGAAGAAGACAAACACTGGTTTCCTGAACATGCTGGCAGTGACTGGCTAGAGACCCTGCACTTTGCAATGCAAAACTTCAAAGATGAAAGTTTTATTAGCCAATTTTTATCGCCAAAACTGATCAGAGACTTTAAATTGTTCACTATAGTAGACCATGCTAGCAACCCACATTTAGAAATAGGCGCTATTCACGACGATAATGGCTACAAAGCGGTTAGAGAAGCGCTTTCTGCACAATATAACCTTAGTAATCATGAACCTAACATACAAGTTTACAATGTTGACTTACGAGGCGATCGCTCATTAACTCTGCGATATATCCCTCATAATGCCATTCCACTGGCCAACTCCCATGGGGAGGTATTAAAACACCTTTACAGGCTATGGGGCTTTAAGGTAAAACTGGAACAGGAGTCAAATTCTGGTGAGATTTCAACCATTGGTCAATGCCCAATCGATGATTCACGCCATACAATAGAGTAAAAATAATGGATAGAAAAAAGCTGCTTGTACTAATTGATTCGGTTGAATTTGCAAAAACCTCTTTGCAACATGCGAAACAAAAGGCACTTCAAGGCGATAAGCATATTGATATTGTTGCCTTTAGCTTTGAAGAAACCGGTAACATTTTATTCTCTCTGTCACCAGAACAATTACTTGCGCTGCAAGATAAATGCCTTTCATCATTAAGAGCACAGTTGGAGCCACTCATTGCAGCGGAACTAGCCGGGTGCAGTTATACCTTTCAAACCGCATGGCATGAAGCCCCAGAACAATGGCTTAACGAAGATATTGACACCGATGATTATGAAATGGTGATAAAAACTCGCCATATCGATAGCGATAGCCAATTTAGCGAGCTTGATTGGCAACTTATTCGCTTTACACCCATCGCACTGTATCTGGCAGCAGATAACAAATGGCGCAAACATACCAACATACTCGCCGCACTTGATTTAGCCAGCGAAAAGCCTGCAAAACATAAACTTAATCAATCGATTGTTAAATATGGACTAGCGTATGCAGAGCGAACAGGTTGTGAATTTTATGCAGGCTACACTGTCTATATTTCCCCAATATTAAGAGATTTAGGCTTAGTTTTTTCTGAGGAACAGCTAGTAAACGCGTTTGAGAAACTACCGAAATCACAGCAAAATCTAATTACTGATAATAATTTACGCGATAAGCTTCACATTAAAGCAGGGTTACCCGAGCAGGTGATCCCAAGCTTAGCGGCTAAGTTTAATGCTGATTTAGTGATTATAGGTTCTGTAGGAAATGTTGGGATTAAAGCAAAGCTGATTGGTAATACTGCAGAGAAAATAATGCGTTTACTCAAAACTGATTTACTAATTTTACCTCCCAATTAAAAAATGATGCTTATGCATCATTTTTTATATCAGCGTATACCGACACTCTATTTCGTCCATTTTCTTTTGAGTGATAAAGTGCTTTATCTGCAGCTTCAATCCAACGTTCATGATCTTTAAATTCGTTGTCAAAGCAAGCAATACCCACACTAATAGCCATATGTACTGTATGCTCTTTGTATTTGGCCGGTGAGGTTTCAATCAATTGGCGTAAGCGCTCAGCAAATACAATCGCCCCTTGTTTATCGGTATCTAACAAAGTAACAACAAACTCTTCACCACCGTAGCGCCCAGCAATATCTGTTTCACGCAATGCAGTTCTCAATAAACTCGCTATATGACGAAGTGCTTCATCTCCTGCACTGTGGCCAAAGTCATCGTTTACCTTTTTAAAGTGATCAATATCAAAAATTAATAACGAACAACAGCCTTCACTGCGCTTAGTACGTAAAAATTCTTGGTGCAACAAATGCTCCCAATGTCCTCGGTTTGCAAGCTGGGTAAGGCTGTCGGTTTGACTAACTCGCTCTAATTTTTTGTTTAACTCTTCAAGCTCTTTTTTGTTCACCGCAATATCAGTCACGTCGTAGAGAATAATGCAAATATGCGCCACTTCGCCTCGCGTGTTGGTCAGCGGGATAAATGTTGCGTTCTGATACATGTAATCTGCTTTACCAGTAATAGGTCGATAGTTTTTAAAGCGAAAAATATACGGCTGTTGTTCCCAAATAGTAAATGAGCGATTTTTTAATACAAACACGGATTCTGCTTTACTCTTGAACCATTTTTCATCAATGGCTGGGAATAGATCAAACAAGTCTTTATCTTTTACAGCACTGGGTAACAGCCCTGAATGATTTTCCATAAAGCCATTCCATACGCACACCTTGTAGTCTCTATCAAGCACTACAAGGCCTACATCAACCGTATTAAACATGTCCATTAACCAATGGATTTCATTTAAATCTAAATCAGCAGGCATAAATATTTAATCTTCCAGCAGATAGGCAACTTTATATTTTAAAGTTTTGAGTGAATCTTCAGTAAAGAGCAACATTAAATCACAACTAATATCATGATTTTCAATACCGTAACTAATTTCTATGGCGAGTGTTCGCTGCCAACGATCTTTATTTGATTTTACCAGCTCTGACACGTCACGATGCTGCCCCAATACAATTGGGTGGCCTTGAGAGAAAGTCATATCAAGCTGCTTTGAAAAACCAGTTAAAATAGCACCTATCAGAATATTACTAATATCCATTAACAGCTCTAACTCAACCTTATCGTTAAGTTCACCGTCGTAATTCATTAAAGACGCAATTTCTTTAAAACTAGAGTCGTTTAGTAGCAGAAGCGCCTCACCAGAGACACCGCCTCCAATAAAACCTTGGCAGATGCCCGACGTAGTGCTGCTGCTGTCAACTGAACGCAACGCCATATCGAGTTCGCTAACTTCTAAAACATTTACATTAGGTATAGGTAATTTAACGAAAACATTGAGCAGTCTTGCAAGTAGGTCTCCCGCTTGCCCCATAGCAACATTAGTGAGTTCTTGGTAGACGTCACGTACATCAGGGTCAACTTGCTCACCAAGCGCATTGGAAAGCCGCTCTCGTAACGCTTTATCTTTAATACCATGGTGTTCAATGATGGCGGCGAGCTTTTCGGAGGAACATGGCTTTTGAATAAAATCTATGGCGCCAAGTTCAAGTACACGTTGATGCGCACTCGGTTGAATGTCGCCAGATACCACTACAGTTAATACATTGAGTCCCTGCTCTTTCATGGCCGTTAATACTTCATAACCATCCATTTCTGGCATATTTAGGTCAAGGAAAAGAATTTCAGGGGGAGATTTAGTGAGCTGTTTTATGCAGTCGACACCATCATATGCAAATTCAACTTTAATATCCCAATCATCGGGTAAGGAGCGAGCCAACTGACGTCGTGCTAATTTTGAATCATCACATATTAAAACCGATGTTGACATACAATCTCACTATTTTAAAACGGGGTGTAATTTTAAGCGTATAAAACAAGCCACAGATACATAAAACAATACCTATTTCTTATATATAGTAATCAATGTATTGCTTATTTACAATTTTAGGCAAAATAAAGCTAGTATTATTCTGCTTGGTTACTTATCTACATTATAATACACTCACAACTATTACGTTAATTTAAAAGGAAAAAATTCCATGCGTCGTACATTAGCTTTTGCATTAAGCCTATTTTGCTGTGCCAGTTTTGCCGCAGACTTACCAGAAAATACACTCGATGCAGGAAAAGTAACCGCACAAGGTAAGCCAGTGACATTATTAGGTAAAGGCCTTATCGTTGGTGAAGATGCCCCTAATTTTAAAGTAGTTAATGACAGTTTTACTGCAGTTACGTTAGAAGATTATAAAGGTCAAGCAGTATTAATTAGTGTTGTTCCAAGCTTAGATACCGGTATTTGTAGCTTACAAACTAAGCACTTTAATGAAAAAGTCGCCCAGCAATTTCCTGGTGTAGCCATGCTCACCATTAGTGCCGATTTACCGTTTGCGCAAAAGCGTTTTTGTAAGGCCGAAAATATCGATAAAGTGACGACGCTTTCTGATTCTGTATGGCGTGATTTTGGCCAAAAGTATGGCTTAATAATTAAAGATATGGGCTTACTTACCCGCGCAGTATTTATTTTAGATAAAAGCCATAAAGTTATTTATAAGCAATTAGTTAGTAGCTTATCAACCGAGCCTGAATACGATAGCGTTATTGAAAAGCTTAAAACGCTTTAAAGGGTCGAATTTCGAATAATAAAAAACCGCTATGAAGCGGTTTTTTTAATTATGTTTTTAATTTTAGATAAAAATTAACCTAAAAGCTCAGCTAGTTGCTTGCTTACTGCTTCAACCGCTTGTGTACCGTCTAGTTTATGGTACTGCGTGTTACCCGCTTTCGCTTCTGCTTGGTAATAGTCAACCAATGGCATTGTTTGCTCATGGTAAATACCTAAGCGTTTACGAACTGTCTCTTCGGTATCATCTGCACGAATAATAAGTTCTTCACCTGTTTCGTTGTCTTTACCTTCCTCTTTTGGTGGATTGTAAACAACATGATAAACACGACCAGAACCTGGATGAACACGACGTCCGCCCATACGCTCAACAATAACTTCATCAGCAACATCAAATTCAATAACGTGGTCAACCACTACGCCATTTTCTTTCATAGCATCAGCTTGTGGAATTGTACGTGGGAAACCATCTAGTAAGAAGCCTTTCTCACAATCTGGTTTTGCAATACGCTCTTTAACAAGGCCAATAATAATATCGTCAGAAATAAGCTGACCTGCGTCCATTACTTTTTTTGCTTCTAGGCCAAGTGGTGTGCCTTCTTTAATTGCAGCTCGTAGCATATCACCGGTAGAAATTTGTGGAATACCGTATCTATCCATTAAAAACTGAGCTTGAGTACCTTTACCTGCACCCGGCGCGCCCAAAAGAATAATGCGCATATCATTGTCCCCTAATATGAGAGTTTATTTTAAAGTCTGAATTCTTCCATAAGCGCTGCAGATACTCAAGTAACTTATACTAATTGTCTATACAGCAGCACATAAAAAAGGGAACAGATGTTCCCTTTTTACTCAATCATTGATTTTTAATACTTATTTGCTTAAATCAAGCATAAGTTTATTTAAGCGAGTTACAAATCCAGTTGGATCTTTAAGCGTACCGCGCTCTGCAAGCAAGGCTTGGTCTAGTAGTACATGTGACCACTGTGCAAACTTATCTTCGTCTTGCTCATCATTTAAGTGCTTAACCAGTTGGTGCTCTGGGTTTAATTCAAACACAGGCTTAGCTTCTGGAACAGCTTGACCTACTGACTCCATTAGCTTTTGCATTTGCGAGCTCATGTCGTTGTCATCGCTCACTACACACGCTGGTGAGTCAGTTAAGCGGTGAGTAAAGCGTACATCTTTAACATCATCACCTAATGCAGTTTTGATACGCTCAACTAAACCTGCAACTTCTTTTTCAGACTCTTCTTGTGCTTTTTTAGTTTCTTCGTCATCTAGCTTACCTAAGTCTAAATCACCACGGGTAATTGACTGAAATTGCTTTTCGCCAAATTCCGTTAAATGGCTCATCATCCACTCATCTACACGGTCACTAAGTAATAGTACTTCAATGCCTTTTTTGCGGAAGATTTCTAAGTGTGGTGAATTTTTAGCAGCAATAAATGAGTCAGCAACCACATAGTAAATTTTATCTTGGCTGTCTTTCATGCGCTCAATGTATTGCTCAAGTGAAACATCTTGAGTTTCTGAGTCGGTGTGCGTTGATGAAAAGCGCAGTAATTTAGCAATGCTTTCTTTGTTGGCCGCATCTTCAGCTGGGCCTTCTTTCATTACCTGACCAAATTCATTCCAAAATGTTTGGTAATCATCGGCTTTGTTTTTAGCCATACGCTCAAGCATTTTAATAATACGCGACGTACACCCCTTACGAATAGCTTGGGTTACTTTGTTGTCTTGTAAAATTTCACGCGATACGTTTAGCGGTAAATCGTTTGAGTCTAATAAGCCTTTAACAAAACGTAAGTAGCTTGGCATAAACTGTTCAGCGTCATCCATAATGAACACGCGTTGTACATAAAGTTTTAAACCACTTTGGCGCTCACGATTCCATAAATCAAAAGGTGCTTTTTTTGGAATGTATAACAAACTGGTGTATTCAGTTTTACCTTCAACTTTATTATGTCCCCAGCTAAGCGGATCTTCCCAGTCGTGGCTTACATGCTTATAAAACTCTTTGTATTCGTCCTCAGAGATTTCTGATTTGTCACGTGTCCATAATGCAGTTGCACGGTTAATGCTTTCCCACTCACCTGGAACAGCCGGAATTTTTTCACCATCTTCACCTTCAGACTCAGGTACTTCTGCCTTGTACATTTGTACTGGTGTAGAAATATGATCAGAGTATTTAGTTACGATACTGCGAAGACGCCATTCATCTGCATATTCATTTTCTTCTTCACGAAGATGTAAAATAATATCTGTACCACGGCCTTCTTTTTCGATTTCTTGTAGCGTGTACTCGCCTTCACCTTTTGACTGCCATTCAACCGCTGTTGTCTCTCCTGCTTTACGAGTACGAACAGTCACTTCATCAGCAACAATAAATGCTGAGTAAAAACCAACACCAAATTGACCAATAAGCTGTGAATCTTTACTTTGATCGCCCGTTAAGTTTTTGAAAAATTCAGCCGTACCCGACTTAGCAATGGTGCCTAATGAGCTGATCACTTCATCACGAGTCATACCAATACCATTATCAGAAATGGTTACTGTGTTAGCGTCTTTATCAGCGCTTATACGTACGCGTAAATCCGCATCACCTTGATAAAGGTCACCGTTTGAAAGAGCTAAAAAGCGCAGTTTATCGGCTGCGTCAGATGCATTTGATACAAGCTCGCGTAAAAAGATTTCTTTATTTGAATAAAGCGAGTGAATCATTAAGTTTAATAGTTGTTTTACTTCTGTTTGAAAGCCTAATGTTTCTTTTTGTGCTGCAGTCATTTATGTATCTCCAATTTGCAAAGTGTCTGCGTTATGCACTTAATATGGGGTGAGCCGTGAGAAGTTCAAGTAAAAAAAATAAAAAACCTCATTCAAAGACACTTTAAAGGGCTTAATCAACTAAAAAGGCGTTGCGGCATGCCCGTGCATTGGCTTATCAGTGCGTGGATGCACAAAAAATAAGTCGCTGGCATGTAATAATAACCGTTGAGCTCTTTGCTCACTGCAATCATTTTTATATAAATCACAGCCGAGTATGGGGTGGCCAAACGTTAGGCTATGTATCCTAAGTTGATGAGTGCGTCCAGTTATAGGAGTAAAATCGACCAAGGTTTTTTGCTCTTTGTAAAAACGTTTAACCACTTTAAATTGAGTCTGCGCGGGTTTGCCGCTCTGGTGGCAAATTTTTACTTTAGGAAATAACATTTTATCTTTTGCTATTGGCGCAGTAATTTCTCCCTGAGGCTCAGAAACCAGACCCGCTAGCATTGCACGGTAATATTTTTTAACATTTCTGGATTGAAATTGCTGATTCAGTGCTTTAACTGCTTGCTCGTTACGTGCCACCACCATTACTCCTGAGGTGCCCAAATCTAAACGATGAGGTAATATGGCTTTAGGAAACGCTGCGGTAACGCCTTGCTGACCATTGACAAGCCTATAGTGAACCGAATCCCAGTTAAGAGGGTTTTTACCCGACAAACTTAACAAACCGCTAGGTTTATTGATCAACAAAATATCATCATCTTGATAAATGATTTCTATGTGTTCATGGCAAACAGGTGCGATAAAGTCATCAACAATCACATTAGCACTTTGAGTTATTGCAGCCATACCATCCTTAAGTTTTATTTATATTGCAATCAAAGCCAATAAAAAAGCCTACAACATGTATGTAGGCTTTTAAAGTAAGTTCAAATAGTTAAGCTTAAAATAAACTATTCATGGCTGACTAAGCGCCGGCCACTAAATGCATGCATTAAGGTTGTGCCATCGACTAAATCAAGCTCGCCACCCACAGGAATGCCGTGAGCTATTCGCGATGCACCCACTTTGTACTTATGACAAAGCTGGGCAATATAATGAGCCGTTGTTTCACCTTCAACCGTTGGGTTAGTGGCTAATATAACTTCATTAATACCGCCGTGCGCAAGTTTTTGCTCAAGCACGTCTAGGCCAATTTCTTTAGGGCCTATACCATCAATCGGTGACAAATGCCCCATTAATACAAAGTAGAGTCCTTTGTATTGGCCTGTTTGTTCAATAGCTAACACATCTGTAGGCGACTCAACCACACATAAAATGCCACTGTCTTGGCGCTTAGTGCTTAAGCAAATATCACATTGCGCTTGCTCGGTAAATGTACGGCACGACTGACAATGCCCTACAGCCGTCATCGCTTTTGTTAGCGCATTACCAAGCTGAGTGCCGCCTTTACGGTCGCGCTCTAATAAATGAAATGCAATACGCTGAGCAGATTTCGGGCCAATACCTGGCTGACAACGAAGTGCCTCTATCAGCGATGTTAAACTATCTGAAAGTTGCATAGTTGCTTAGAACGGCATTTTCATACCAGGTGGTAATTGCATACCACCTGTTACTTTGCCCATGCGCTCTTGAGTTTCTTCAGCAACACGGCGAACAGCATCATTACACGCTGCTGCTAGTAAATCTTCAATCATGTCTTTGTCGTCTTCCATTAAGCTTTCATCAAGCTCAACACGACGAACATTGTGGTTACCAAGCATGGTTACTTTTACTAAACCAGCACCGGCTTCACCAACCACTTCCATCGTTGCGATTTCTTCTTGGGCTTTTTGCATGCGCTCTTGCATTTGCTGCGCTTGCTTCATCATGTTACCCATTCCACCTTTAAACATAATCGTCTCTCTTTCTTTTAATACATTAACTGGAGTATAAATAAGGGCACTGGTCGTTAATTACAATGCCTGAATACTGTTTTCGTCAATTTCAGCGCTAAATAGCTGTTGGAATTGTACTATATTTTCATCGCTGGTGATCACATCAATCGCTTGCTGGTGACGACCGGCATCAATTTTTTGTTGAATCAAATAAGGTGAGTCAATCACCCCGCTAGCAAAATCAATATTAAGCTCAACGTTGTGTCCATAAATAGTAGATAACGCCACATTTAACTTTTGACGTAACATTGGCGTATCTAAATGCTTTTGCGATTCATCCACTTCAATATGAAAATGATTGTCTTGTTTGGTAAAAATTGAATGCAATGCAAACTGGCGCATGCGTCCGCCAAGTCCCATACGCTTTATTAAATAGGCCCATTCATCTTGTTGATGGGCAAATTTAATTTCACTAATTGGGCTTTGAAAATCATCAGGTACCGGAATACTAGGCTCTTGTTCAACAACAGGTGCTGGTTTTTGCGGGTTAATTTGCTCTAATAGCTCGGGTGCTAAATTTTCAGTAATCGTTTGATGCTTGGCTTTAAAGTCAACTTTGCTCGCTGGTTTGTTTACTACCTGAGCTTGGCTCCCCTGTGCTGGGAGCTGAGGCTTTTTTTGTAGGTCATCGCTCACCTCACTATCCCATGGGGGTGGCTGCTGCGATACAGTTTGTGCTTCATTTCTGGCAGGTCGGCTAAATTCAGGTTTTATCGGTGCTGGTTTTTCTTCAGTTGGCTTCTCAATAGCGGCACTTGAAAGCTTACCGGCACCCGAAATGTTTCTATCGCGTAAAATACGCGCTATTGCTGACTGTGCTCGCGCTTCTTGCTCACCCATTGATGACGCAGAGTGATCTGCGTTACTAGCGACATTTGCTAACTCAGGGTTAAACCCTTGATCAACCGCGCTACTCATTACATCATCGTATTGTGCGGCAATGGTTTGTTCTACATCACTGTGCTGCATATAGGCATCATCTTCACTTTGACGCTGCGCTTGTTCATCACTTATTACAGGGGTATCGACAATTTGAGGCTGACTTTGTACCGAACTTTGCTCATTCTGTGTTTGGCTATTATCAGGCTGTAAAACCTCAGGCTCAGCGGCTTTTTTTGGCTGCGTATTAGTTGCTAATGGCTGAGTTTGAGGTGTATTACTCTGCGCTGGCTTATTTTTATTTAAAATATCACGCAGTGCATTAGCACGCCCTGCGCTATTTTGCTCTGGCGCAGCTTGTGAGCTAGGTTCAGGTTGAATGGTTTGGAGCTGCGCAGGTTCAAATGCTAGCAATCTGAGCATAATCATTTCGAACCCTAAACGGGGCTCAGGTGCCCATTGTAAATCTTTTTTGCCGTTAAGTAATAGCTGGTAATACACTTGAATTTGTTGAGCATGGGTATGCGCTGCAACATGCTCAATGTAATCAGCGTTATTGCTATCAAGCGCGGCCGCTTCAGGGACTAATTGACTCAATTGAATCACATGCGTTAGCGCAATTAAGTCGTCAAGCAGCGCAATGTAATTTGGATTTCGGCTAGCGACTTGAGCCACTTCATTCATCAGGGCTGTGCCATCTTGCGCTAATAGTGCCGCAAGTAAGCTCTGACTGTAATGCGTGTCCATTAAACCAAGCATGTCTTGTACCGCTTGATTTTTAATATCACCATTTGTTTGAGCAATAGCCTGATCGGTCAGACTTAATGCATCTCGCATACTACCATCGGCCGCTTTGGCAATAATACTTAGCGCATCATTATCAAAATTAAGCTGCTCATGGGTAAGCACATGCTCAAGCTGTTGCTTAATCTCAGCTTGCGACAATGCATTCAGATTAAACTGTAAACAGCGAGATAAAATAGTCACTGGTAATTTTTGAGGATCGGTGGTTGCGAGCAAAAACTTCACATGCTCAGGCGGCTCTTCAAGCGTTTTTAATAACGCATTAAAGCTATGCTTTGACAACATGTGTACTTCATCGATTAGATATACTTTGTAACGTCCACGCGTTGGCGCATATTGAACGTTATCAAGGATCTCACGCGTATCCTCAACCTTAGTGCGTGAAGCCGCATCTATTTCGAGTAAATCAATGTAGCGCCCTGCTTCTATGTCAACACAGCTACTACATTGACCACATGGTGTGGCAGATATACCTTCATCACAATTTAAGCTTTTGGCAAAAATACGGGCAATGGTGGTTTTACCAACACCACGGGTTCCAGTGAATAAATAAGCGTGATGCAGTCTATTTTGAGTCAGGGCATTTACCAACGCCTGTTTTACATGAGACTGCCCAACCAATTCATGAAAGGTTTGAGGACGCCATTTTCTAGCTAGAACCTGATAACTCATCGATTATTCGCCTTCGAATTCAACCAATTTTAAAATATTGATGCCCATTTTCTCAATGCGTTGCTCACCACCAAGCTCTGGAAGTGATACAACAAAGGCAGCATCTGTGGCGTTACCGCCTAATTTTGCAACCAACTTGGCTGTTGCTTCAATTGTACCACCGGTCGCCAACAAGTCGTCAACTAACAAGACTTTATCACCGGCTACAATCGCATCAGTATGAAGCTCTAGTGTATCTTCGCCATATTCGAGTTGGTAATCTTGGCGAATAACTTCGCGCGGTAATTTACCTGGTTTACGAACAGGGATAAAAGGAATTCCCAAAGCATAAGATAGCGGAGCACCAAAAATAAAGCCACGTGATTCAGTGCCGATAATTTTAGTAAAACCTTGGTCTTTATAAGCGTCAATAAATGCATCTATGGTTGCTTTAAACGCTTCAGGGTTTGCCATTAGGGTTGTTACATCGCGAAACATAATGCCCGCTTTAGGATAATCAGCAATTGTAGTAATGCTGTTTTTGATAATTGCTGGTGTTACTTGAGTCATAATTTTAACTGCTCAATGATTAATATTACAAAGCAGGTGATTATAACCTTAAGTGGTCGTAAATTGCGAGTTTGCGATAATTATAAAGTGTCGGGAGAGGGAAGTGATAAAAATGTAAGGCTGATGACAAGCAACAGCCTTAAAATAAAACCTGATTAAGTTAAGCTGGTGATCCAACCTAAAATGGCATTTAAACACCCTATTCCAGCAAATACGGCTAAGAATGCAAAAAAGTAAGCCGCATTGAACGGGTCTTTAAAGTCTTTATCATCTGACATGGGTACAACCTTTTATTAAGCACAACAAATAAAGGCGCTATAATAGACGATGTGAAATAATCAATAAAGAGCTTAGCCTTGATTTTTTGTCACTATAATTTGCCGCTGTGCCATAGCTGTTAAGGTACTCAGTGCCCCTTGTGTTATTTGCTCTAGATTAAATTGTGGTGCATTTTCACTAACCTGTTGGCAAACCTGCTCAAACGTAATCCCCGCTTCATTTTCAATAATAGACAGTAACATGGCGGTCATGGCATTGGTTGCCAAAAATTGCACTTCATCATCCTCATCGCGATAAACAACAAAGAAATACGGCTGCTCTGAAGGTTGTTGAGGTTGAAATTCTTCACTAATATTTTGAACTGGATAGTCGTAGCTTAAGTTACGCGCTGTTTTAGATAAATACAAAGGAGAATGGGTAAGCTTATTAGCGCTTAAAGTGGACTCAAGGGGATCAGCCTTCATTACAGACACATCAAGTTCAATCCATTCATAATGAGCTAGCGCCAGCATAAATACCGGATCAGACTCTTTAGGTACATAGCTTGTCATTAAAAAGGTAATAAATTCTTCAGCAATATCTAAAAAGTAAGGAGACTGGCAATCATGTTCACTAAAAAATTGACGAACCAGCAATAGCCACTGTTGCTCACTATAGAGTGTTTTTAAAACTGGAAATGCCGATGAAACAAAGCCATTAATATTATTAAAAAACAGATCCCGATAAATGGCCATTCGCCTGTCTTCAATATCGGTTGGACACGGCTGCATATTAGGCTCTCGAATATGGGCCATAAATTCATTTTGTACATCAATAAAACTCATGATAACGACTCTTTTGAAACCCTGAAATAGCAAGTATTTGTTAAATACTAACGGCTAAGCGCTTTGTGCTGTTGATAACAACTTAAGGTGCTTTGCTTGTAATTGATGGATTATATCCAGCTCTTTAATTAACACGTTAATAGGTGGAATATTAAAATCTCGCTCTAGCAGCGTAGGAAAAACACCATGTGCTTGATATGCGCTATCGAGCAATTGCCAAACAGGATCTATAACATCTGCGCCGTGAGTATCGATAATTAGGTCATCAGCTTCATTGTAGTGACCTGCAACATGGCAATAGGCAATTTTATTGGTTGGTAGCCCACTTAAAAACGCTTGTGCATCATAGCCATGATTAATCGAGTTCACATAAATATTATTAACGTCTAACAACAGCTGGCAATTAGCGTCTTCTAAAATAGCATTGGTAAATTCAAGCTCCGATAGTTGCTGACCAGGGGCACCATAATAAGACACATTTTCGAGCACAAGTGGTCGCTCTAATATATCTTGTACCTGTTTAACCCGAGAAACGACATGTTTAATCGCTTCTTCAGTAAAAGGGATCGGCATTAAGTCATACATATGGCCTTTACCTGAGCAATAGCTCAAGTGTTCGCTATAAACTTTAATATCGTGGTTATCAAAGAAGTTTTTTAACGACTTTATAAATTCAATATCGAGCGGCTCCGGTGAGCCAATAGAAAGTGACAAACCGTGGCAAACAAAGTGATTATTATTAGTTAACTGTTTAAATTGCTTTTCAAAGCGCCCGCCTAGCTTTAACCAGTTCTCTGGAGCTACTTCCATAAACTCAATTTGTTTTGGTATTGCATTTTCAAGCTCATCTAGCATTTCTCTTCGCAAACCTAAACCGACCATGCCAAAGTTAGGCGTTTGAATGTGAGCCATAATAAAACCTCATATTAAATAAAAAGGGCCTAATGGCCCTCTCACTTGTATCAAAAAAAGAAAAATTTAGTGGTTACCACCACATTTACCTTCGCCACACTTACCTTCTTTTTTTGCTTTAGCGTCACCGCCACATTTACCTTCTTCGGCTTTGCCTACTTTTTTGGCTTTACCTTGTGCGCCGCATTTACCCTCACCGCACTTACCTTCTTTTTGAGCTTTGCCTTGTGCACCGCATTTACCTTCGCCAGCTTTACTTTCTTTCTTAGCATCGCCGCCACATTTGCCTTCGCCGCATTTGCCTTCTTTTTTAGCCTTTGCGTCGCCACCACATTTGCCTTCGCCGCACTTACCTTCTTTTTTAGCCTTAGCGTCGCCGCCACATTTGCCTTCGCCGCACTTGCCTTCTTTTTTAGCTTTAGCGTCACCGCCACATTTGCCTTCGCCGCATTTGCCTTCACCAGCGTCTAACTGATAACCAGCTACCATTTGTTGAAACTCAAATGGGTTAGCTTGTACATCAGTACTCGCCATACTTGCACTGCCAACAACCACTGCGCCTAATGTTAATGCAATTGAGTTTTTCTTTATTGTATTCATTTTTAATTACCTTTTAAACTTGTTGAACATCATTATACAAGTAGACCTGCATAAAACTAAAAACTTTCAAATTATCTGTTTTTTTTGCAAATAAGTTATTTAACTAACTATGAACCCTAATAAGCGTTTTATCAATTTATCATTTACAGGTAAACTGACGCTCTTTTTTAGTAATACATTAATCACACTATGAAACTTATTTTAGCACCCATGGAAGGTGTTGTTGACTTTAAAATGCGCCAACTACTCACCGACATAGGCGGCTTCGATCTCTGTGTGACAGAATTTATCCGTGTTGTAGATACTTGTTTACCAGATAAAGTATTCCATCGTTATTGCCCTGAACTCAAAAATGCGGGGCTCACTCGTAGTGGTACTCCAGTACGTATTCAGTTATTAGGCCAAGTAGCCGACGTTTTAGCTGAAAATGCGGTAAAAGCAATTGGCTTAGGCTCTCATGGCGTTGATTTAAACTTTGGTTGCCCAGCAAAAACCGTCAATAAAAATAAAGGCGGTGCTGTATTACTCAAAGATCCAGAACATATGTACTCGATTATAAAAACAGTAAGGGATGCTGTTGATAGTAAACATGACGTCAGTGCTAAAATACGTTTAGGTTTTGATGATGATAGTAATAGCCAAGAAATAGTTGATGCCGTTGTTAGCGCCGGCGCTACCAGTATTGCTATACATGCACGAACTAAACGCGATGGTTACAATCCACCCGCCTATTGGGAAAAAATCCCTCCTTTAGTCAAAGATAAACAAATTGCTGTGGTTGCCAATGGAGAAATTTGGCAAGTGGAAGATGCACTTTTATGCCAAACACGCAGTGGTTGTCGTGATTTGATGATTGGTCGTGGCGCCCTTTCACATCCAGATTTGGCTAGAAAAATTAAAGCGCAAGTTAATAACGAAAGCTACAGCGAACTGACATGGGAAAATATTTTACACCATATTATTCATTCATCTATGCACCAAACAGCCAGTAAAGATACTAAATACTTTGCATCTCGGACAAAGCAGTGGCTTGGTTATTTAAAACGCCAATATCCACAAGCAGGACTATTATTTGATGAAATTCGTCGTTTAAAAGCCAAGGATGAAGTAGCCGAAGTATTAAAGAAATATGCGAAAGCGCCACAATTTGATGCAAATCATAACACCTAAGTAAATCTAAATAGATAATAGCAGTATCACTACAAATTAACTTAAGGGTTATACTGCTAATGCATCATCAGCAACGACTAAACGATGAAATAGAAAGTGTTAAAGCAACGATATTAGGTTTGTTGTCACAATCAACTCACCCTACACATCAAAATCTGTTCTGCATCCTAACCCATACATCCAATGAAGAGTGGCTCGATTTAGCAGCTCAACAATTAGGTAATGAGTATAATCCGTTAATTGAACGAATGAACAAGCTTGAAGCAGCAATTAGCCAAATGGATATTGGTCAATATGGCTACTGCTGTGACTGTGAAGAGAAAATATCAGAGCAGCGCTTAGAAAGAGACCCTGCTGCACAGCGGTGTGATAAGTGCGCTAAGTAACAGCGCACTTTAGTTTAATTGAGTAATTGCGGTGCAAAACTAAATGATTGCCCTGGATAAAAAATAATATCCTCAACTAATATGCTCGCATCCTCTTCACTAATATTTAAACGTTTTAGTAAATTTAAACGCGCTTGCGATAATGTCCACGCATGATAATGCACCCCAAGATCAGTTTCCATCATCGTTAAATAGAGTCGCTTATCCGCAGCCGTTAATTGCTTATTGTTAGCACGTTGAGGTAAAAGCATATAACCCGTTGACCAGTCTAAACCTAATAGTTGCGTCTCTTTTAAAAATGTTTCGCTAAGCTGCGATACATCAGAGATACCCACCGTTATTTGCTCGGTTGAGCTTTGCATTGTTTTAAACTTACTATCTATAAGGCTTAGCCACTCAAGCGGTGAAAGCACATCATTTGCAAAATAATTTAGTTTGCTCTGATACCATTGGCTGCCATTAGCAAGACCAGACAATCCAATACTGCCTCTTGGCTTATACTGCGTTAAGTAATTATTTAATACACTCAGAGACTCATTAAGCTCAATAGGTGTGTTAGTACTATTAATTGCTTGCTGCACATAATATTTTAAATAACTGTGCTCTATTTTATTAAGCTTTAAGTTACTTTGCTCAGCGGCTTTAAGCTGTGTTTGAACAAATATTAGCCAGTACTCAATGCTTTTATACTGAGCATCATTTTTAACTATCGAAAGCATGTTTGATAACACATCAGTGTGTGCAGGCCATGCGAAATATCGCTCTGGAAACCGCTCAGCAATCACCAAATAATTTACCTGATTAGTTTGCGCAACAGTTAACTTCATTTGCATTAGCTGCTGGTAAATAGCGTGACGACGCGCTAAATATGCATCAGTAAAAGGCAGTTGCTCATTACTGAGTCCTGTAACATGTGAGTTTTTTTGTGCACTTAAAGCCGCATTAAGTGATATTAACGCGGTTTGTGCCTCTTCATAAGATGAAAATAAGTCAGCTGGCTTAGAGCAGGATGCTAAAAGCAAACAAAAGAGCAATGAAATAATAGGCGTTTTGTTCATGTTAATTCCAATAAAAAAAGCCCCAATGGGGCTTTTTAAAAATACTAGAGTACATTAAATATTAAATTTTAACACCGTTGCGAGCGGCTTTATCTTTAATGTATGTAGCCCAACCTTTTGCAAACCTACGTGTGCTTGGGTCGTCCATAGCTTTAGTAATAGCAGCATATGCTTGCTTATACTTGCCTTGGTAGTAAAACGCTTCAGCTAAATCTGAATAAATAGTACCTTTTTTGTCAGAGCCAAGCTCTAATGCTTTGTTCAAACGAACAACAGCAGCACTGAATTTTTCAGATTGTAGAAGTAATGAACCTGCTTTGCGGTAAAGCTCAGCGTCATTATCAAATTTAGCAGCTTCTTCGTAGTACTTAGCAGCTTTCTCTATATCTTTCGAACGATGGTAGTTACTAGCAATTGCACTCATATTTTGCTTAGTGCGTTTAACTTTTTCTTCTTTAACGGCCTTTTCAAGCGTTATAGCTGCTTTATAAGGAATTTCGTTTAAAGAATAAAAGTTAGCTAAAACTTTGTATTCAACTTCGTTTTCAAAGTAACCGTTCTTGTAAGCAACTTCCATAGTTGCTAGCCCTTTCTGGTAGTCTTCGGTTTGTAAATAATACTTACCTAAGCCTACCCAAGACTTTTTGTCTTCAGGCCATACGCGAACGATTTCTTCAGCAACTTTAACCATATTTTGATATTGCTTTTGCTCAAAATAGGCAGCTAATTTAAGTTGATAAGGAGCTTTATTAGGCTCTTCAGCTAACTTAATTGCTTTGTTTGCCGGCTCAAGAACCTCATTAAACTGTTTAAGCTCATAACTTGCTTGCGCAATACGAGTGTAAACTTTTGGGTCTTCTTCGCCTGTGAAGTCCATCCAATCAGAATATGCTTGCTTGGCAGCACTGTATTGTTCAGTACCCGCATACATATCGCCTAAGGTTTTTAAACCCTGAGCCTGATCAGCAAAGTTTAATACATCTGGTGCAATCGCTGCTTTCATATACTTAATAGCAACCTTGTACTGCTCTTTTTGAGCATACATGCTGCCTAAGTAACGATTAACAGTCGCTTTGTCAAAATCATTAGACGGATCTAACTCTTTCAATAAAGCAATCGCACCATCAACATCATCTTCATTATACAAATCAAACGCTTTAATTACTTTCTTACCAGTACGTTCGCCCATGATTTTAGTCTTTGCTTTCTTACGCTCTTCAATTTTCGCGTAATCTGGCGCTGCTAAAACAGGTGCAGTCAATGCTACACCTGACACAGACATAAGAATTGCAAGTGCAGTTACTTTAGAAAAATTTCTCATTACTCGCCTCCTTAGTTGCCTTGGTTAAGTTTAAAGTCTAGTTGAACTTGTAAACCAACTTGCTTTTGTGGTTTCCCGTCAATGATCTTAGGACGGTATTTCCACTTGCGCAATGCACGTTTAGCTTCACGGTCAAAGATACGTTTTGGATCTGCGTCAATTACATCAACGTCAATCACGCCACCTAACTCATCAATTGTGAATGAAAGTTGAACCCAACCTTCTTTACCATCACGTGCTGCTTGTGTTGGATATTTTGGTTCAATACGAACGATCGGTGTCGCATCACCATCTCGTCCAAATGCACCTGGACCACTCAGTCCACCGGCCGTGCTTCCCACATCGATGCTTGGCATATTAAACGACAAGCTCGTATTTGGGTTGCTGTTTTCCGGCTGTGGCGGCTGCGGTTTAGGCGGCTGCTTTGGCGGTGGCGGAGGCGGAGGCGGTACACGCTTCCTCTCCTGCACCTTAGATTCAGGCGGATTCGTCATAATTTCGACTATGATCTGCTCTTTTTGTTCCGTATTACGGTCAGCCCCACCAGAGATGAGGTATGCCATGAAGTAGAACAAGCCGAAAGTAACTGCCCCACCTGCAATCAGTGAAAACAGAAAACGAATCATTACTGATCTCCAGCTATTGAAATTCTCAGGTTATCACCTGTCGCTTTAATCTGGTCCATCACTTTAACCACTGTGCCGTGTTTTGCTTCTTTATCAGCTTGCAAAATTACAACATCAGTAGGTTGTTCTGCTAATAAACTTTCAATTTTTGCTGAAACACGTTCAACATCAACTTGCTGTTTATCAATCCAGATTGCACCGTCGCTGCGAATAGCAATAAAAATGTTAGCATTTTTTTGCTTCGTAGCTTGGGCAGCTTTTGGTTTATTGACCTCGATACCAGCCTCTTTAACGAACGATGTAGTTACGATAAAGAAAATAAGCATGATAAATACGATGTCAAGCATTGGCGTCATATCTACCGCTGCTTCTTCTTCTTCACGAAAACGTTGTTTACGTGCCATATTTAATTCTCTCTCTAGTGATGAGGCATACTATCTACAAGTTTGGCTTTCACCATTCTCGCTCTTGCCTCAAGGCGTGAGCTAAAGAATACCCCAGATAGTGCCGCAACCATTCCAGCCATTGTTGGGATTGTTGCCATTGATATGCCTGATGCCATTAAACGTGCATTACCTGTACCTTGGGTTGCCATGGTTTCAAAAACCGCGATCATACCCGTAACAGTACCAAGTAAGCCTATTAAAGGACATACAGCTACTAATGTTTTAATCAACAACATACGCTGATCTAATTTTTCAGACGCTTCAGAAATCCATGCTTCACGGATTCTGTGTGCGTACCAAGACGTAGTGTCTTGGCGGGCATCCCACTTGGCTACAATTTCCTTCGTTAAACGAGGAAACTCAGCAAGTAGGAACCAATAGCGCTCAATCATTAAAACCCACATAAGAAAGAGTGCTATCGCGACCACGTATAAAACCTGGCCGCCTGTGCCAACAAAATCCCTGATAGATTCCCATATCTCCATCAGGACTAGCATTAGGCTTTCTCCTTCTCCGCGTGAGTCGCGATGATACCTGCGCTTTGCTCATCAAGGATGTGTAATACCGACTTACTACGACCTGCAACAATAGAGTGAAGTAGGATAAGTGGTAGTGCTGCAATTAGACCTAGCGCTGTAGTTACAAGTGCTAGAGAGATGTTACCAGCCATGATCTTCGGATCGCCCGTACCGAACAATGTGATTGTTTGGAACGTTAGGATCATACCGATTACCGTACCTAGTAGACCTAGTAATGGTGCGATAGCAGCAAGGATCTTGATGATATTGATACCCGCTTCGATGCGTGGCGTTTCACGAAGAATCGCTTCATCAAGTTTAAGCTCAAGGTTTTCAACATCTTGATTTTTATTGTCAGAGTACACTTTAAGAATACGACCCAGTGGGTTATTTGTATTCGGTGTAGACAAGTTCTTAAGCTGACCTTTGATCTTAGAAGTAGTAAGCGCTAAGTCAACGAAACGTACTAAGAAGATTAAAAGACCTACAGCAAGTAGTACTGTGATGATGTAACCAACTTCAGCACCTTGCTCGTAGTACTCCATAAGAGACTTTTTCTGAGTGTTGATACGTAAAATTGCACCACGTGTAGGATCCACGTATACACCAGCGTAATTATCAGCTGAAGTACCTTCTAGATCAGAAATACCTTTAAGGATATAGCTGTCAGGCTGCTTACCTAGAGGCTGGATAGATTTAGTCTCTGGTGAGTAGATTAAGTAGCCGTCGTCTGTAACTAAGTTGAAGTTACCGATACGTGTTACTTTTTTCATTGACGGGTTACCGTCAAGACCTGCAACTTCAGTTTCAAACGTTGAAACTTTAGCTGACTCAGTCATTTCTGTTTGAAGTGAAATCCAAAGTTCTTCTAATTCACGAACTGTTGGAAGTTCTTTAGCGGCTGCTAATGAACGAAGTACTTCTGCACGACCTGGTTTTTCAGCACTTACTAAAGATGCTTCAATTGAACCAATTGCGTCAGCTGCTGCACGACGAACAACACCAAACATTTCACCTAACGTACCTTGTGCGTTTTGAAGAGCTTGCTCTTTTTCCGCTAAAGTATTTTCGTTTTGTGCATATTCTTTGCTAAGACGATCACCACGTGCTTTTTCAGCAGCTAGTTGGCTTTTCGCTTTGTTAAGTAACGCTTGCTTATCAGCACGATCTGACAAGAACTCTTGTTCACGTTGCTTATTGATTTTTCCTTCAGAAATACGCTCTTGCTTTACTTGCTCAAGAATTTTATCTAAAGCATCAGTATTTGCATGTGCATTAAGCGCGGTACCGGCAGAAACAGACAGTACTGCTGCAACAGCAAAACCTTTAAATAGTTTCTTCATTATTGATTACTCCGCGCCAAAAATTGGTAGTTTAACAAGTTCTAGTGTCGCTTGCTTACGTGCCATACGGATCACTTCTTTAACAGGTTTTAGGTATTCTTCACCTAATTCTTTCCACTGTTTAGTGTTGTTATCCCACACCCAAGCGTGTTTTAGATCGAATGATTGCGCTACGTAAGTAATACGACCTAAACGACCGATATCTACGTTAATGCTACGACCATCAACATCTAAAGTACCTTGAGAAGCAGTTACAGCTGAGCTGTAGGCTGTTTCAACAGTGTACGCTTCAAGAACCTGACGGAACTTCTCAGACGTTGTTACAGATGCAGATGCCATGATCTCACGTAATCTTTCAACTCGTCCAAGACGGTTTTCTAGATTAAATGGAACGTCCGCTTTGATGAATTGCTCAAGCGTATCGATCATGCGATACATCAAAGGCACAACGTTTTGTTTAGTGTTGTCGATAGTCGCGATTTGACGATCGAACGATGCGATAGACGCGTTTTGGTCTGCGACCAAACGTGCTACGTGATCGTTGTACACTTTCATAAGTTCAGTCTCATCAACGATGCTACGGTACTCAGCGATTAGCTCCTGAGTTTGACCATATACATTGTCAATTTTAGTTTGAGACTTAACTGCAGCCTTTTGAATTGTTTGACCTGCTTTTTGCACGTCATTCAAAGGATCTGCAATCACATTGCTGCTTGCAAATGCAAAAGCGCCAACCAACGCAGTTGCTACAAGACTCTTTCTGATTTTAACAGACATAGTTCCCAACCAATTAAGTAATGTTACTTTTATAATTTAATTATCAACCCGCTAAGGGGAAGACAACCCTGATATCTTTTAATAGATATCAACTTACCAATAATGCTAAATGCATTAAGTCATGTCAACTTCATGTTTAGCATAACCTATAAATAAATCAGCTTGTTTGTAAGATATTTACTGGGCTCGACTAAAAAAATTAACATTATTATAACTAACGTGATAATCATAATTTCTGCAAGCCCTGATATAGTAAGAATAACGATAACCCCCTCTGTTAATGTAAACAAAAATATAACATTTAAAATTAACTTTATCGTTGCTGAAAAAAAATTAAAAATAAGCTAATTTTCTGTCCCGAATATTCATTTTGAAGGTTTTTTAAGACTTTTTTGCCCAAAAATACAGCTAATCGTAATTATTGGGTTATTCATCGCATAAGAATAATGACGTGCAAATTTAATAAAAAGCAATACAAAGGAGGGGAAGCCGATTACAAAAAATCATTTTTATTAACACCTGTGTTTTTTCTTCCTTAAAGCATAAACACAAGGGCCTTTTTTTGTATTTTCCCCAAGTACGAATCTCAAGCTTAAATATGTATATCCTCAGCAATAACTAAATCCGTATGAGGCTGTTAGATTGGCCATAAGGTTAAATAACTAATGTGCAATTATTGGCCAATAAAATACTTAAAACATAAGGGTTTGTAATCAAACAAATGAGTAGAAGTTTAAAACTAGGTGATGGTATTAATATATGAGGGATAGTGCAAAGGGATAGAAAAGTTTTAGAGTTATATGAATTATGGTGAAACAGGTTAGTGCTTCACCACGATGAACTTAGGTTCACATAATAAATTATGCTACTTCTACGTTCTCAGCTTCTGGGCCTTTTTGACCTTGCTTGATGCTGAAAGTCACTGCTTGACCTTCGCTAAGAGTGCGAAAACCAGAACCAGTGATTGCGCTGAAATGTACAAACACGTCAGGACCATTTTCTTGTTCAATGAAACCAAAGCCTTTAGCTTCGTTGAAAAATTTTACTTTACCAGTAACCGACATACTAAATTTTCCTGTAAGTCAATAATTAAAATTCAGCCATATTATTATGGCAATATCCTCCCTGAGTCAATGCCCAAAAAACTGGAGGTGATAGTACAGGAAGAAGTAATAACCAAACCGGTAACCTTAAACGCAGCACAATACCGTAATTCAATACGCAAAAACTCAAAGCCAATTAAGGTTAACACATTAATATTTTTTTAGCTCTATTAATTGGGATTTATTTTTGAAGATTCATCGATTTATTAATTTTTTTATAAGTTTCTAATTTTTAAAAGGATAAACAACATAAAACTTGTGTTTTTTATAAGCAGATTATGAATTTTTAAAATATGGCTCACCCGAACCGCTTTTTTGGTAACTTAAAATAAAAAAACCACCTTAATTTTAAGGTGGTTTTAGTTTAAATTTTAACTATTTAACTTGCCAGTCAATAACGCTATCGGCTTTAATTGGTACAACTTCTGAGTCGCCTAGCGAATAGCTAGACGGCACTGTCCAAGGCGCTTTTTCTAAAGTAATAGTGTCTGTATTACGCTCAAGGCCATAAAAATCTGGGCCGAAGTGGCTTGCAAAGCCCTCTAACTTATCAAGCGCTCCCGCTTCTTCAAAAGCTTCAGCATAAAGTTCAATAGCAGCATGTGCGGTATAAGCACCAGCACAACCACATGCCGCTTCTTTTTTATCTTTATAATGTGGGGCTGAATCCGTGCCTAAAAAGAATTTTTTACTACCACTTGTAGCTGCAGCCATTAGCGCTTGTTGATGAATGTTACGCTTTAGTATAGGTAGGCAGTAATAATGTGGGCGAATGCCCCCAGCTAACATGTGATTACGGTTGTATAATAAATGATGCGCAGTAATTGTAGCTGCTACATTATCCGAGGCATTTTCAACAAACTCTACTGCATCTTTAGTGGTTATGTGTTCAAGAACAATTTTCAGCTCAGGAAAGTCTGCAACAACGTCGCCTAAAATAGTGTCTAAAAACACTTTTTCACGATCGAATATGTCAATAGATGAATCAGTAACCTCACCATGGACGAGTAACAGCATGCCAACTTCTTGCATTGCTTTTAATACCGAGTAAATATTTTTTACTGAAGTTACACCAGAATCTGAGTTAGTTGTTGCACCTGCTGGGTAGAGTTTAGCTGCAAAAATTTTACCTGTCGCTTTTGCCTTTTTTATTTCATCAGGCGTCGTTTTATCAGTAAGGTAAAGCACCATTAAAGGTTCAAACTGGCCTTGAGGTTTAGCAGCCATAATTCGCTCTCGGTACGACAATGCAGTTTCTGTACACGTAGCTGGCGGAACTAAATTTGGCATAATAATCGCGCGGCCCATATAACGGCTAATATCACGCACCGTATCTTTTAACTGATCTCCATCGCGTAAATGCACATGCCAATCATCGGGTCTAGTAATCGTTAAAGTTGTTATTTTGCTCGTCATCGTAAAGTCCTAATGCTTAAGTTAACTGATCATAGGCATATGGTGTTTTCGAGTAAAGGGCTTATTAAAAATAATCCTTAGATACTAAATATAAAGTAAGCTTTACACTTTATAATTATCATTTAACGTTTTATTTTGTAGAAAAGTTAATATTAGGTTAACGTATGTACCTTTAACAATAATTATAAGGCCTTCCATAGCTGCCTATGTCGAACAATATCGATACCTCTAAAGCGCTCGAAACTAAAACAGACCAATTGAGTATAATCAATCAGTTTTCATCAAGCTTATTGCAACTGAATACGTTAGAAGAGCTTTTTAGTTATGTCACGACACAGGTCGTTAATCGACTTGGATTTGTCGATTGCGTTATTTACTTAGCAGATGACAACCAGTCTTTGCTAAATCAAGTAGCTTCTATGGGTATTAAAAACGGACATATTAGTTACCAATCTGAGCGCAAAATTATTCGCTTTAGCGAGGGGATAACTGGCTATGCAGCATCCACAGGGCAAGCATTAATAATTGGCGATGTAAATAAAGACAGCCGTTACATAGCTGATGAGCGTCCAGCTCAATCAGAAATATGCGTACCCTTGATATATAAAGATCGTGTTTTAGGAGTTATCGATTGTGAGCACCCAATAAAAAATTACTTTACTAGTTCACATTTAGAAATATTAACCACAGTCGCTCACTTACTCAGTGCAAAAATAAATCAGGTCAATACGGTTAATAGCTTGCAAGATACTGTAATGCAGCTCAACAATGCACAAAAATTAGAAAGTAGCCTACTGCAAATAGCTAACTTAACCTACAAAGCACAAAATTTAGACACCTTTTTTCAATCCTTACACGTAATCATTGACAGCTTATTGACAGCGAGTAACTTTTTTATTGCGCTATACGACAAAAAAGAAGACGCACTCGACTTTGTTTATACCGTTGAAGGCGGTGTACAAACAAATACCCATAAAATAATATCCAAAGATCAACTAAAAGAAACGGCCTCTTATTATTTGCTGATTAATGAACGACCATTACTACTTAATAAACAGCAATACCTTGAACATATTACACAAGGGCATTTTAAGTTAGTAGGTGAACAAGCGGATTCATGGCTAGGCGTTCCCTTTAAAGTTAATGAGCGTATGAGTGGCGTTATTGTCGTACAAAGTTATGACGAACAACATTACTACAATGAGCATGATAGCTCGTTGCTAACCTATGTAAGTCGACAAATAAGCATGGTTATAGATAGACATTTAGCCCGCCAAGAACTTGAGCACAAAGCGCTGCACGATGAACTAACTGGCTTGGCAAATCGTTCTCTACTCATAGAAAGAATGAAGCATGCGATTTTACGCCTAAATCGCGCTAAAAAAGGGACTTTTCATGCCCTGCTCTATCTTGATTTTGACCGCTTTAAAAGTATTAATGATTCGTTAGGTCACGAAGTAGGCGATCATTTTTTAATTGCTATATGTAAGCTTATTACTCAAACCGTGCGCAATACAGATACCTTTTCTCGCTTAGGTGGCGATGAATTTGCTATTTTTATGGAAAATCTAAGTCATCGTGACCAAGTAAACGATGCCCTTACTCGTATTAAAACCGCACTGTCGGAACCTGTTAATATTGATGGCCATTTACTTCAGCCCTCTACCAGCATTGGCGTAGCATTTAGTGACAATGTAGACGACGAAGCATTTGTATTATTACAACAATCAGATGCCGCTATGTATGAAGCAAAATCATCAGGGCGTGGCCAAGTTAAATTTTTTAATAATGTGATGCGCAATAAGCTAAAAATGCATGCAGATCTTGAAAACGATTTACAACACGGTATTGAGCATAATGAATTTGAACTGTATTTTCAGCCTATCTTTACTATTAACAGTGGCGAGGTTATAGGATTTGAAGCTCTCGTACGTTGGCATCACCCAAAAAAAGGGTTTGTATCACCTAACGACTTTATTCCGATTGCAGAGAAGACTGGGCAAATTATTAATTTAGATTTGCATTTACTTGACCTCGCAGCGCAACATATTGCTTTATGGCAACAGCAAGGTCATCGCTTTTTACGTGTCACGGTTAATGTATCGTCTCGGCATTTTGCCAGCTTAGAGTTTGTAGAACAGCTTCATGCTATTTATAAAAAACATCAACTGCCTTTAGGTTCATTGTGCCTGGAAATAACAGAGTCGGGCTTAATTGAAAATTTAGAATTAGCGACACAAATTATACAAGGGTTATCGCCATTAAAAGTATTACTTTGCTTAGACGATTTTGGCACTGGCTACTCTGCCTTAGGCTACTTGCACCAACTGCCTATTCATGTACTTAAAATTGATAAAAGTTTTATAGATAATTTAAAAACCACTGCTAACCCGTTAATAGATGCTATTTTAACCTTGGCTATTTCGTTAGAGCTTATTGTTATTGCAGAAGGAATAGAAACTGCTGAGCAACTTACAATTTTACAAAAAACCCAATGTGATTATGGGCAAGGCTTTTTAAAATCAAAACCTGTTACAGCAACAGAGGCTATTTTACTAATACACACCCCTCTTTAATAAGCTAAGCACAGGTGAAATTTACAACCAAATACTCAGGTTTAAACTGACGGCTGTGCTTACCCGCTTTTATACTCTATACAAGGTATTCAATCAGGCTTGTAACAGCAGCTAATGAAGTCTTAATAATAACCTCATCGGCACTTTTCAAAATGTGAATAATCGCTAAACATGCACAGCTTAATCACCGTATAACTAAGCTACCCTAATCTGTTCTTAATTTCTGTTTAACGATTAAAACTTTAATTATGCAATGCAGCGATGTAAAGCTTCGGTGTAAGTCATTAGATAATATTAAAATAAGGCGTTCATCATCAAGCCTATAAATACCTCCATTAAACATGAGCTAAATTCAACAACAACCAAAGAACAAAACATCATTTGACTGTACAAAGTTAATAAATTTAATGTTTGCCGTAAAAAACACGCCAAATTTAATTTTTATAGCCATCCAGACGTTGAAACGTTTTTTGCAAAGGCGTAGTATGTAGTTAATCTAAGCAATACTCACCATACCCATGAGATTTATTAAAGATGATTGACATTAAACACCTAAAAACTATAGCGACCCTTAAAGAAACGGGATCGTTAGTTAATACAGCCCGCGAGCTATTTTTAACTCAGTCAGCTTTATCACATCAAATCAAGGACTTAGAAAATAAATTAGACTGTCAGTTGTTCGAGCGAAAAACTCAACCCGTCCGATTTACACCTCAAGGTATGTTGTTACTTGAATTGGCACACGACATATTACCTAAATTAGAAGCAACTAAATGCCGATTAAAAGAAAGTTTAAATCAGCCAATATCACAGTTGCGTCTAAGCGTAGAATGTCATGCCTGTTTTCATTGGTTGTTGCCTACTATTAAAGAGTTTAATAATTTTTGGCCTGACATAAAGATTGATTACGAGCGTGGTTTTAGCTATGACGCTATTCCAGATTTACTCGATGATGAATTGGACTTAGTGCTTACATCGGATGTTCGCGACCCAGACAAACTAGAATACGCCCACCTGTTTGACTTTAAACTTAAGCTTATTGTGGCACCGGATCATGACTTAGCTAAAAAAGCCTATGTAACTGCGCTTGATTTAAAAAATGAAACCATTATCTCTTACCCTATCCCGCGTGAGCGCCAAGATATATTTAAGCATTTCATTCAAAATGCACGTTTTGACGGCACACTAAAAACAGTTGATCAGGGCCTACTTATATTTCAGTTAGTCAGCGCTGGAATGGGGGTTGCGGCCTTACCCGATTGGCTGGTTACCCCATATGAGAGCCAAGGGCTAATTAAATCAATTCCACTTGGCGCACTTGGTTTAACCCGTCCTATGTATTTAGCGATGAAAAAAGAGATGAAAGACAATCCTGTTTACCGTCATTTTTTAAACACCTGTAAATTAAATAACGGTCGATAAATCCAAAAGTTATGAGTAACATGCTGGTAAATATATTCAACCGTGTTACTCATTATGTTTGAACTTAAAAAAATACTGGGCGGCTTACTTATGCCGTTACCATTACTGGGCTTGCTTAGTCTAATACTACTTATTTTTGCACTCAAACAACGAAAGCTTGTTATTACCTTGTCTTTTTTGAGTCTCGCGACCTTATTACTTGCCAGCACGCCCTGGGTTGCCAACTTATTGATTAAACATAATCAACCTACTTCATTGGCTTTTAATTTCCTTAAGCACCCAAAAATAGACAAAATTGTGGTGCTTGGCTGTGATATAAACCCTAACCCGGCACTCAGCGCTAACAGTCAGCTAGGAAATTGTGCATTAACACGTTTAGTGGAAGGCATTAGGCTCGCAAATATATATCCGCAAGCTCAGCTAATTGTATCGGGTGGTGGTTATGAAAAAATCACCAACAGTGCACTCATGTATAAAACGGCAATTAGCTTGGGTATTAATAAAAATCGTATTGTACAAAATCCAAACGCAATGGACACAGCGCAAGAAGCTGCATTTTTAGCCTCAAAACTTGTCGACTATAATACCGCTTTAGTTACCTCTGTAAGTCATATGCCCAGAGCAATAAATTTATTCAATGCACAAGGTGTCGCAGCGATCCCTGCAGCAACTGACTACCACAACTTTGCCGCTTACCCGTGGTACAAGCAACTCATACCCAACGCAAAAGCATTATTAGTGGTAACTCAATTTGCCCATGAAGTTGTAGGTGATGCATGGATAAAAATACGTCGTACAATAAATCCTGAAGCTCTTTGATTTATTAAATCTTTATTTAAGTAAATATATTATCCCCCTGAAAAACTGCGGCAATTAGTTTATTAACAGGGGGATATTAAAAAATAAAAAACACGATCAGCTATAAACAAGCCTACATTTGTTATTGTTGATGAGTTTTAACCTCTGCAGCTTGGTTCCAAAGACGATACAGTGTGAGCAAGAATACACAAAGAAATAATAAACTGAGGGCTGTTAAGCTATCAACCCCAAAAGAATCAAAGGTAGCGCCAAAAGTGAAGCCTCCACCAACTAAAACAACGACCCAAGCCAGTGCAGAGCATGCATTTAATAGGCTAAAACGGCGCCAACTAATCGAGGTGAGCCCAATCGGGAGAGCACCAATAGTACGAAGCCCTTTTGGATACCGATATAAAAAAATATAAGCAGTGCCATAACGATTTGCAAGCTCAGAGGCTGTTTTAAATAACCGACCTAGTCGGTTTGGCTTTTCAAGCCATGTAGTGCCATATGTTCTTGCGAGAGCAAATCGTAATTCATCCCCCAAATATCCGCCCATAAAAGCTGCCAGAGCAACATAGCCAACATCAAGTGCACCGCTATGTGCAGCATAGCCTGCAAATAAAGGTAACCACCCACTTTTTAAAGCACAATAACCAAAAAGTAACAGATAAACCAACAACCCATATTGCTGTATTAAAGCTAACATGCCTTCCATTTTATACCTTTACGTTGAATTGCCTGGCGGCGAGAAAATAACATTTTAATTTAAACGGGATAATTGCAGCGAAAGATCTGTTATGTACCAATGGAATAGAAGCTTCCTGTGGCTTGATAAAGTAGTTAGTTATTTTGATGATTTTAAATAACCTACTCAGGGTAAATGATGAGTAGGTTACATTAATGGCATTGCTTTTACGGCAAGCGTTTACACAGGGTTATCTATATCAATAAATGTTACGTCAAAACCATATTGCTCTGCGAGAAGCTCTCCCAGCGCTTTAATACCGTATCGCTCGGTGGCATGGTGGCCTGCAGCAAAAAAGTCGATATTTTGTTCGCGTGAACTGTGAATAGTTTGCTCTGATGCCTCACCGGTTAAGTAAGCATCTAACCCCTGCTCGGCTGCTAAGTCAATATACCCTTGCCCACCACCAGTGCACAGCGCAATGGTTTCAATTTTATCATTACGCACTAAACTTGTTAGTGGCTCGCGATTGAGTACTTGGCCTATTTTTTTAGCAAATTCGCATCCCGTTATCGGCGTTTTTAACCGCCCTTTCATCGCGACACTGTTGTTAATTGGCTCTAAACCCGCCTCAATTTCAATATCGAGTAATTGTGCCAGTTGAGCGTTATTGCCAATTTCAGGGTGAATATCTAATGGTAAATGATAAGCAAATAAATTAATGTCGTTAGCTAAAAGAGCAGCCACACGACGTTTTTTCATGCCTGTGATCGGTTGCGACTCACCTTTCCAAAAATAGCCATGGTGTACCAAAATAGCATCCGCATTTTTTTCAATAGCGGCATCAATAAGCGCTTGGCTTGCTGTAACACCGGTTACTATAGTACGTATTTCATCTTTACCTTCCACCTGTAGTCCATTTGGGCAAAAATCATTGATGGTTTCTGGTTTCAATAACGTGTTTAACAGTTGATTAAATTCTCTACGTTGCATACTGCTTACCTTACTTTGCACTGAATTTTGTACAAATTTTGGCGGTTATGCGCTAAAAATGAAAGGAAAATCGCAAAAAATTGAAAAACAGTTCTAAAATAGGTATAAATACCTCTTCTTTATCTGTGAAAACAACGTATAGGGTCTCTGATGAGCAAACTAGACAAAACAGAAGTGTTATCTGCCTTTGAAGCTGCATATGAAGCTGCCAACGGTAAAAAACCTGAAATAACAACTAAACCTGGCTGGTACAGCGTTGATGGCGGCAAGAATATGCGCCTAGCTGATGTAGCAGAGCTGACTAAAGAATTAAGCTCTGGTAAGTCTACAAAGAAAGCTGCAGTAAAAGCACCTGCTAAAAAAACTAAAAAAGCTGCTCCTGTAAAAGCACAGAAAAAAGCGCCTTTCACCGTGATCACTGAGAACGAAGAAGGTTACACAGCAGAAGAGCTTTGGATAGTAGAGCTTGCTCGTAAAGATCACGACTGCCGCCTACCGCGCGGTGTAGTGTAATTCACTGAGTGCTCAGTATAAAAGAAACCGCGTCAAGCGGTTTTTTTATGTTTAGTTTCTATCAATAGCTGCAAAAACCATGTCGCGACAAAACCACACACCACAATAAACACTGTCCCGGCAAGTACTGGCATTATTAAAAAATCCCAGCTTTGGCTAGACTCAATAATTAAGATAGGGTTTGCACCGGCAGCAGGGTGAATGGTTTTAGTAATCATCATCAAAGTTATAGCAATACCCACAGCCAGCCCAATCATGATCGCACTATCAGCACTATAATAGCTAAAAACAACCCCAATCATTGCGGTCAGCATATGCCCCCCTATTACGTTTTTTGGCTTAGCTAATGGGCTCTGTGGTACGCCAAAAACAAGCACAGCTGTTGCGCCGAATGGCGCCATTAACCAAATACCGTAATCACCCATATAATTTAGCCACGCCAAAAAACCCAAAACAAAAGTAGAAAAAACACCTGCGATTAATGCCGACTTTATTTGCTCACTATGCATATTACCTCCTAAAAAGTAGACCGATTTGTCTACATCAGCAATATAGACAAGTCGGTCTACCTATGTCAAGCTGTGTTTTTACTGCTCAAATTTGGAATATCATGAATAAACAACAACAAATAATCAGTACGGCACTGAGCCTTTTTTATAAAAAGGGTATACACGCTGTTGGTATTAATGAAATTTTAGCTGTATCCGGCATTGCAAAAAAAACCTTATACAAGCACTTTGAAAGCAAAGATGCGCTTATTTGTGCTTGTTTAGTCGCACGCGACATGTGCTTTAACGCTTGGCTAAAAAAAATATGTCTACAACCAAGTGCTATATTAGTCGCGCAAGCAATTTTTTTCGGACTGAAAAAGTGGATTAATAATGAGGTTTCAGAGTTAGGTAACTTTAATGGCTGTTTTTTTATTAATACTGCAGCTGAATACCCTATAGAGAATGACCCTATTGCCAAACTTTGCAAACAGCATAAACAAACGAACTTTGAGATTATACTATCAGCTCTTTTAGAAACCCCTGAATTTGCTCATAATAGAGAAAAAGCAATTGAAGCCGCACACCATTTACTCATTTTAAAAGAAGGATTTATAACTAGAGCGAGAGTGATGCATGATGTATCAGTAGCTCCACCTAGTGATAATATTTTAAAAGCGATAGTAGCAGTTGGTTAAATAGGTAAACACAATATAAAAAAAGCGGCTAAATAGCCGCTTATTAACTAAAAAATAGCTGCATTATTCAAAAAATAATGGTTCACGTTGTTTTTTACCAACTTCGTTCATGGTTGCTGCGTCGAACAAGCGGCCGTTGATCATGGTGTAATCAATTTTGTCTGAATCACGAATGTTTTTCAGTGGGTCGCCATCAATAACCATTAAATCTGCCAGCTTACCAACCTCTAATGAGCCTACGTTTTTATCTAAGCCTAGGTATTTGGCAGGATCGAGCGTTGATGCTCGAATAGCCTCAAGTGGCGTCATACCACCTTGAGCAAACATCCACATTTCCCAGTGCGCACCTAAACCTTCGCGTTGGCCATGTGCACCTAAATTAACCAGTACGCCTAAATCTTGAAGTTCAGCTGCCACACGCGCATTGTTAAAGTGGTTATAGTGATGATCAGGCGCTTTAACACGACGCATTGAGCGTGGTAGTAATTGGTTTTTAGGCACAAATTTACTTAATCGAGGATGATTCCACACATCAGTTTTATCGTACCAGTAGTTTTCACCCCAAATACCGCCATAAGCAACCACCAATGTAGGTGTATAACCTACATCACTTTGTGACCACAACTGTTTAATATCATCATAAATATGTTCAACCGGAATGGAATGCTCAATCCCTGTATGCCCATCAACTACCATACTCAAGTTATGTTGTAATAATGAGCCCCCTTCTGGTACCACCATCATTTCAAGTTCACGACCAGCCTCAATCACTTGCTGACGCTGCTCTCTGCGAGGTTGGTTATAAGATTTAACACTAAACGCCCCTACTTTTTTCAAACGCTCTAAATGAAATTTAGCATCATCTAACGAATCAATATGCGAAGTATAACCAGGCATATTCGCGCCATATAAAATAGTACCGGTAGAGAAAATACGCGGGCCGACAATCATACCGGCTTTTTGCATTTCACTGGCAGTGAATATTTCAGTGGTGTCGTTTGATGGATCGTGGATGGTAGTAACACCGAGCGCAAGGCCTGCAAAATTTTTCCAGTTTTGTTGTGGGATAATTTCATCACTTGCTTGTGAGCCATGCGCATGCGCATCAACCATTCCAGGCATAATTGTTTTGCCTGTTACATCAACAACCTTAGCATTTTTTGGAATGCTAATATCTGCAGCAGAGCCAATAGCTTTGATATGCTTACCATCAGTAACAATAACGCCATTTTCAATGACTTTTTCGCCGTCCATGGTAATAATTTTTGCGCCAGTTAAGGCAATCATGCCTTCTGGTTCAGCCATTTTTTTACTAAAACCAATGTTAGTCCCGCTTTTGACTTTAACGTCTTGGTCATCGGCTTTATTAATAGCAAACATTCCATCTAAGCTAGCATGATATAGCTCAGGGCCAAGTGTCCAATAGAGTTTATTGCTGTTGGCACTCCAGCTAATATTTTCACCAGCACGAACAGATAATTGCTCAATTGGAAATTGGCTGTCTTTAGGCCCAATATTAATGGTTTTACCGCGCTCAACAAACGGTGTTACAAACACTTTAAAGCGCTCTGCAAATGCTAAGTACTCACCATCAGGTGAGACCCTAAATTCAGTGGCATGCTCTGATTCATAGAGTTTGCGCACTTTTTTACTTTCAAGCTCAACCACACTCAACGTCGGTTTAGGCCATGGGCTCATAATATAAACACGATCATTGGCACTGCCAAACTGCGGTTGGTAGCCACTTTTAGAAATTAACTCACTTTTACCGCCTTTAGCACTGACACTGTAAACCCCAGGATGCAGTGACCATTTAGGATTTAAAATGCTGCCGCCGCTGGCTTTACGATATACCACTGTTTTGCCATCTGGACTAAAGGTAGGCTCTACATATTTACCCGGTTCGTCGGTAATCGTATCGCCGCGACCACTGCGTGCAGAAACAACGCGCACTGTCCCTTGTTCATTATCGTCCCACGTGGTGTAGACAATTTTTTTACCATCACGAGAGTACTGTGGAAATAACTCATAATGATCGGTTTGCTTGGTTAAACGTTTGATTTTTCCTGAGTCTAAATCGCGTTTATAAATATGACCCAGTGCTTCAAAAAGTGCTGTTTCACCATCTGGGCTAATTTGTACATTTCGCAGCATTTTTACATCAAAATCTTCAGTATCGATATTTTGAGTAAAACGCACTGCTTTTTGAATTTTTTTCGTGGTATCTACTTTGAATGCAATATCGCTGACAGATTTATCATCGACATTGAGTTTATGAAGGGTGCCACCAGCCCAAAATACTAGTTCTTCATTATCTGGTGTCCACGCAATTGTTGGGTATACCCCATGAATAGCCCACGTTTCTTGCATATCGCGCTCTAGCTTGTCATATAGTTTGATATGCTCACCGCTGGTTAAATCGTATAAGTACAAACTAGTTTGAAAGTCATCACGCTTTATATAGGCAAGTTTCTTACCATCAGGTGACGGGGTCGGTCTGATTGCCCCACCCATACCACTAATAATCGTTTCTATTTCACCCGTTTCGCGGTCATAACGCTTAATTTTATAAATACCCGCAACCGAGTCTTTTGAATAATGAAAGGTTTTACCTGGGGTTGCATCATGAGAAAAATAAACATAACGACCATCAGGTGAAAACATCGGCTCACCTAAATCTTTTTGATCGTTTTCACGTTTAGTCAGTTGAACCCCTTTACCACCCGCTTTATGATAAAGCCATACTTCACCCGCGCCTAAAGAGCGACTAGCGGTAAAGTGCTTACGCGCAACTAAATAATCGCCATCAGGGCTCCATGCCGGACTATTAAGTAAACGGAACGTTTCGTCCGTTACTGCGGTTTGGTTCTCGCCATTAACATCCATAACCCAAATATTATCACCGCCACCTTGGTCTGAGGTAAATGCGATATGTTTACCATCGGGGCTAAAACGCGGCTGCATTTGCCATGCGATATCTGAGGTCATTTGTGTGGCTTTACCACCACTCATTGGCATAGTGTAAATATCGCCCAGTAAGTCAAATACTAAGGTTTCTCCGTCAGGGCTTATATCTACATTCATCCATGTGCCTTGCTCTACACTAATAGAAGCATCTACAAATTGCCCTTTTGGTGAATCAACTTGCCATTTTTTTTCATCTGTTTGCTCTGCGTGTACTTGACCCAATGCCAATGAAACCGATAACGCAAGCGCTGTTTGCAGCATTTTTTTCATGCTTATCTCACTTATTATTGTTGCTGTGTGTTGCTCTATTACATGATTGCAACAAAAACGCTAGCAAGTTACCAGCGTAATAGGATGAAGTGCATAAAATTAATGCCAAACGATAGGATCAAATTGATAAAAATCCACCAGCAGACGGTAAATCTCGGGGTCTTCACGCCGTAAATCCGCAGGTTTCTCTAAAAATGTTTCGGTGATCACCGCAAAAAATTCAGCCTCATTTGTGGCTCCGTAACTATGAATAACATGCGGCATACTATAGGCTACGTGCGTTTTTAACTGCGAAAATGCTCGGCTAAATACCTTGCCCCATTGTTGATATTGAGCCTGCGATGAAAGCAGTGGCGTGCCGGTGGTTTTACCGGTTTCTTGATCAAGTTGATGCGCAAACTCATGAAACACTAAATTATGCCCATCACTGGGTAAGCGATTACCCTCAAGCACATCATGCCAGCTCAGCACCAGCGTACCTCCTGGCCACGACTCACCCTGCCTTACGGTATTATGAAAACTAACAAGGCCAGCGTTATCACGACTCGACTGAGGCGCATAATAGGCGCTGGGATAGAGTAAAATTTCTTTAACGTTTTTATACAAAGGCCAGGGCTTGTGCAATACCAGCAGGCAAGCATCAGCGGCAATAATCAGTTTCATTGGCTCTGTAAGTTTTAAACCATCGCAGCCAACAAAACGTTTTTCATTTAGAAACCATACAATATGAGATGCTAACTTGGCTCGCTCTGCATCGGTCATTTTGTTATAGATTGGCATAGCCCGTATTAACAGCGCATGCTGTTGTGGGCTTAATGATAAGTTACTGTATTTACGACGCCATAGGGTATTTTGAATATCAGACCAACGCCAAAAAATGGCTATAAATACAATTAAAACAAAAATTAATAGCGCATTTATCATTGGCTCACCCTAAGTCAAACCATTTAGCTTTAACGCTAAAACACCGCGTCCTCGATTATTTAAATAATATGGGTACTGAAGAGCTGTTTTTCAATCACACCACTTCAGTTCGATTTCGGCCATTGTTTTTAGCTTTATACAAAGCTTGGTCAGCATGTGATAATAACCGATCGTAATCATCGACGTTATCTGAGTCAGAAACACCAAAGCTCACGGTTACGCTAAGCCCCTGGGCAATAGACGAAAAATCTTTATTTTCGATTTCTTTGCGTAATTGCTCACATAATTGCTGTGCTTGCACAGTATTCATGTCAGGAAATACAAATGTAAATTCTTCACCGCCCCAACGAGCCACTTCTTGCTCGCCTTCACAATGCGCTTTAAGAATATTGGCGACTTCACATATAACCTGATCGCCAATCAAATGAGACCAACCATCATTAATGCGTTTAAAGTGGTCAATATCCATAATGGCAATCGCAAGCGGAGTATTACGCGCTTTAAAATCTGTAAAGTTGTCGGCCAGCCAACCATCAAATGCCCGGCGATTCGGTAAGTCAGTGAGCTGATCATGCGTGGCTTGATATGCAAAGGCACTTGCTTGCTCTTGCAGTGCTTGAGTTTGCTTTACCACTCGGCTAGTTAGCTCTTTTTCTACCTGCTTATAGCGATACAAGCGATAACGATATGCACTATATATAACAACAACAAAAATAAAGAATACTAATAGCTTAAAGCTGGTCTTTTGCCAAAAATGCGATTGAATTTCAAAATGAATCACTTTGTCATTTTGCTGCCAATCGGTATTAGGGTAGGCAGAACGCACTGCAAATGAATATTTTCCCGCGGGTAAATTAGTATACTCAGCTGTCGCAATGTGCAAACGATCGACCCATTCATCATTAAAGCCTTTCATTTTTGTTTGAAAGTTTAATCGCTGCGGCATAATAAAACTTAAACCCGCATAATGGAACGACAGCCGTGTAACTCCAGGTGGCAAAACAAGTGTTTCACCATCAACAGGCAATAACATGGGTTTACCATCTACAGAAAAACTTTCTACAATAGTTGGTAACGGTATCTCGGTGGCTTCTTTTAATCGCGCGGGTTTAACCGTACTCACCCCTTTTGCGGTGGCAAACCAAATAGTACCATCTGAATGCGCTGTAGCCGAAGGCGTTGACCCTCCATTGGCTTGCGCACTGAGCATGCCATCGCCCTCATCGTATAATTGAAAAGCTAGCGTCTGACTACCTTTTGTAGCTGAATCTAATAGCTGATTAACCTGCTTATAATTAACTTCAATAATGCCACGGTTACTTGATAGCCAAAGTGAATCTTTAAAGGGCACAATTTGAAAAAGCTTATCGACCGGTAATCCTAGCTCTCGCCCTAAAATAGTCATATGGCCATTTGAATGTTGATAACGCAATAAACCTCTATCGGTCGCCATCCAGGTATATTTATCGTCAATATAAAAGCCAAACGCATATTTAGCCGAAAACGCTTTAGGGAACTGAATTGGTTTAAATTTATCCGTTTGGGTATTGTAAACTACTACGCCATTGCCAGTGCCTATCCAAATATTAGCCCTCTTATCCTCACTCAAAGCTAGAATAAAGCCACTCGGTAACTCTTTCTCATTAGTAAATTGCACTAAACTGCCGTCGGTATTAACTCGCGTTAACCCCATGGCTGAACCTATCCATAAACGATTTTTTGAATCAAAAAGTAACGAGCGTACTTCATTACTACCAAGCCCATTATCACGATTTAAGTAAGGTACAAGCTCGTTATTCACCACCTTTAACACACCTGAAGTATAAGTACCGACCCAAACATCACCTTGGCTTTGTTCAAGTAAGCTCAATACTGAATAAGGAGAGCCTTGTTTAGTCCCTTTAATTTGGGTAATTTTATTATTTTGCAACCGATCTAAGCCTGTACTCCCCCCTATCCATAAACTGCCATCAGAATGTGAAAGTACCGTGCGTACGTAGTCGCTAGATAAGCCTCGCTTTTTTCCCCACGATGAAAACGGGGCTTCTCTTAATCTAAATACACCCGCGTTGGTACCTACCCAAATACTGTTTTCTCTGTCTTGCAATAACGACAATATGCGGTTTGCAGGTAAGCCATTTTTAGCATCTAATTGTTCTATGCCATCAACACTAAGCCTAAATACCCCTTTATTAATAGTGCCAAACCATAAATCACCATGGTTATCTTCTAATAAACTAGAAATCGACTCAGCACTAAGCTGTGGATGGGGTGACTCGAACACATTGCCATTTAATACTCGCGCACCTCTTTCACTACCAATAACAAGGCGTCCTTCACGGGTAATCAATAGAGTATATACAGGTGCATCTGGCAAACCATGATGTGGAGTCATCAATGTAGCCGTGTAGTTAACTATTTTATACAGCCCATCACTGGTTGCAGCCCATATAGTGCCCTGCTTATCTTCAATTATTCGGTAAGCACTGACGTTTTGTATTATTGGGATATCTTGAGTGCTTTTGGCAGGTCGATAAAACACACCATCATTTTCAAGTGCCAACCACAAATCCTCGTTTTTACTCTTAAATACGTGATTAACCATTGCTTGGGCATTAGGTTGAGTGTCCCATTGTCGGTGCTGATATAAACTAATACCGCCGCGCGCTCCGGCTATGAGTAAGCCGCCATCGGATGTGGGGGTAAGCGCACGTACGCCTGAGTCAGGCAAATCGGTAATTTCTGAGCGGGTAAATAGTTTAAATTCTTGACCGTTAAAGCGGGCAAGCCCTTCCCAAGTACCTACCCATAAATAGCCATCTTGTGTTTGTGCAAGGCTATTAATGCTATTGTGAGGAAGGCCCGAACGGGTATTCCACGTTTCAAAAAAATAATCGCGCAACGGCAGGCGAGTCTGTTGCTGAGCATTAACAGTAAAAATCACCAACAAGAAACATAAAATCACCAAGCGATTCATCAGACACTGCCTTTATAATTATTAGTTTTTATATTTGAGTAAATTCAAGGTGAAAATTTAATTAAAAAACATCACCAACAAATAATAACATAAGATTTACAACTTTTTCATTAAGTATTATCACTTAAACTATCAAATGTATGTTGTAATTGTTGAACGAACTTAGCCACATGTAGTCCATCTAGTAACGCATGATGAACATCAATGGAGAGTGGCATTTCGCCGGTATTAGGGTTGTATTGGCCGAACACAAATTTAGGAATGCCACAGCTTTGACCCTGGGTAAACGCATGCGAAAAGCTACTAAAGTTTAACCAAGGTAAAACGGAAACGTGAATTAAATCAGCTTGCCCTTCTGTTGCCGCAAAAGCATCAGAAAACAGCGGGTTTAACTTTGCTTTATGACTAATCGCTTTTGCTTTATTTGCAAACTCATTTAACGAGTTATGTTGTTTAAAATAACTAAAACGAAATGAATCATCATCGGCAAGCTCAACCACACTCGCGCGCGTGGTGTTTAAATAATAAGGTTTTTGATTAACAATACGCAGCATCATCGGCTCATACTCATGACATGCTTTTAATAAGCAATAAACATAACCATGAAAAAAAGCACGATTAGTTTGTTTACACGCGGTATATAACTTTTTAGCACTGAGCTTTACACAAACATTAAAATAAGGCTGAGTGAAGTTTTGAAACAATTCAAAATGTTGTTTGCGCGGCCACTGATCAAAATCAATAGCCCGAAGAGATAAATCGGCAGAAGACATAAAGTATACACAGAGCAAAAGTAAAATTTTACCTCGCTTTGCCTATATTCGCATTAATTAAAATGATGCTTGGGGTGTAGTTATACCAAAGTCTTATATAGGCATAAAAAAAGGAGCGATAGTCGCTCCTTTTTTGAACCGTGTGAAAACTTAAAGTCCGTTTTCAATAATTTCTTGAGCAAGTTCATCAGCAATTAAATGCGTTGATTTTTGCTCTTTTTCACTGCGTGTAAAGATTTCAGCTAATGTATCGAAAATCTTCTCTACGTGTTTATTAGACGCCTCTTTACTGTAACCTTCAGGTGCTGTTTCGTAATACACGTTAATAATACCGCCTGCATTTATTACATAATCTGGTGCGTATAAAATACCTTTTTCACGTAAAATTTCACCATGGCGTGACTCTGCAAGCTGATTATTTGCACAACCTGCAACAATTGTTGCTTTTAAACGAGGGATTGTTGTGTCATTGATAGTGGCACCTAACGCACAAGGCGCATATACATCAACATCTAAGTCGTATATTTCATCAATACCAACCGCTGTTGCACCAAAGTCGTTTACTACACGCTCAACTGCAGCTTGGTTAATATCAGTAACAAATAATTCTGCACCAGCTTCAGCCAAGTGTTTACACAAGCCATAAGCCACTGCACCTAAACCTTGCACAGCCACTTTAATACCTGAGAAATCTTGAATGCCGCGTTGATGATGGAGCGCTGCTTTCATACCTAAAAACGTGCCGTAAGCTGTAAATGGCGATGGATTACCACTTTTGCCTTCAAGGCCTAGCACGTAGTTTGTTTCTTTGTTCATTAAGGCAACATCATCACAGGTGATGTTTACGTCTTCTGCTGAGTAGTAACTGCCATTTAAACGCTCTAATTGACGACCAAATGCACGGAATAGCTGTTCAGACTTGATCTCTTTTGCATTACCAATAATAACTGACTTACCACCACCAAATGGCAAGCGTGCCACAGCATTTTTATAGGTCATCCCTTTTGATAGACGCAGTACATCGTATACTGCATCCTCATCGTTGGCATAATCCCACATTCTACAACCGCCTACAGCTGGGCCTAAGTTTGTGTTATGTACCGCAATAATGGCCTTTAAACCAGACGCTTTGTCTGAACAAAAAACCACTTGTTCATGGTTATCAAATTCAACTTGATTAAATACAACCACTTTAAATACTCCGAAAATAATGGGCCCTTATGGGCAAGCACGCTACAAATTGACGAGACTTTATCACTTCAGATACTGGTTCGCTATACTATGAGTAGATAAACCACATAAACCGCACTCAACTGAAAAACAAAACGACTTATTGCGATAAAAATGCATAAAAAAATCAATAATAATTATTTTATTAAATATAAAAGCTAAAAACGCCATCACAATTAAAGTTTACGCTTACGTGAACGTCACTCTAAATTTATATGTAAACTTAATCGTACATCTTGAAAAAGAACACTAGCTCATAAAATACAATGGCTTATACAAAAACTGCCTATGCAGCACAAACTGGTCTGAGGTGTATAAGTATCTGCAAATTTAAAAATAAAAAAACGAGCACAGGGTGCTCGCTTTTATGATTACTTCGCAAATTTACTTCATTTTGCTGTCTAGTTCTTCAATTTTTGCTTTCCAAATTGCAGGGCCTTGGGTGTGGGCATTTGCACCCTCACTGTCAACGGCAACCGTTACTGGCATATCTTCTACTTCAAATTCGTAGATAGCTTCCATACCTAAATCTTCAAACGCAACGACACGTGCTTTTTTAATTGCTTTAGATACTAAGTATGCCGCACCACCTACAGCCATTAAATACACTGACTGATGCTTTTTAATAGATTCAACCGTTGCTGGGCCTCGTTCAGCTTTACCAATCATTCCCACGATGCCTGTTTTTTCTAACATCATGTCGGTAAATTTATCCATACGAGTAGCCGTTGTCGGGCCAGCAGGACCTACGGCTTCATCGCCTACTGCATCCACAGGACCAACGTAGTAAATAAACTTGTTATCAAAATCAACACCTTCAGGTAAACCTTCCCCAGAGTTGATCATATCTTGCAGACGCTTATGAGCAGCATCTCGACCCGTTAAAATAGTACCTGATAGTAAAACGGTTTCACCCATTTTCCATTCTTTAGTGTCTTCTTTAGTCAGGGTATCTAAATTAACACGGCGTGTGCCCTCACCGACTTCGAAAGTCACTTCTGGCCAATCTTCTAATTTAGGTGCTTTTAAATTCGCAGGGCCTGAACCATCAAGCGTAAAGTGTACGTGGCGCGTAGCAGCACAATTTGGGATCATAACCACTGGCTTTGAAGCCGCGTGAGTTGGCGCCGTTTTAATTTTAATATCAACAACCGTGGTTAAACCGCCAAGGCCTTGCGCACCAATACCTAACTTATTCGCACGTTCAAAGATTTCTAAACGCAGTTTTTCTTCTGTTGTTTCTGCGCCGCGCTCAATTAGTTCATGAATATCAACCGGATCCATTAATGACTCTTTTGCCATTACCGCTGCTTTTTCTGCCGTGCCACCAATACCTATGCCTAGCATGCCTGGTGGACACCAACCCGCCCCCATTGTTGGTAGCGTTTTTTCAACCCACTCTGCCACATCGTCAGATGGGTTTAACATCACCATTTTACTTTTGTTTTCTGAGCCGCCGCCTTTAGCAGCCACCATTACTTCAACTTTATCGCCTGCAACTAAGTCAATGTGTACCACTGATGGCGTATTATCTTTAGTATTTTTACGTGTTCCCGCAGGATCAGCAACAATCGACGCGCGCAAGGGATTGTCTGGATTTAAGTACGCACGACGCGTCCCCTCATCAACCATTTGTTGTACTGTTAAATCGGTTTTATCCCAATTAACATCCATACCTACTTTTACAAAACAGGTGATGATCCCGGTATCCTGACACAGCGGGCGCTTACCTTCTGCCGACATACGCGAGTTAATTAAAATTTGCGCAATCGCATCTTTAGCAGCTTTGCTTTGCTCTTTGTTGTACGCTTTTTCTAGCGCTTGAACAAAATCAAGAGGATGGTAAAACGAGATGTATTGCAAGGCATCTTCGATGCTATCAATAAAGTCTTGCTGACGAATTGTACTCATAGTGGTTCCTTAAGTTGTTGTTACGCACGCTGCACGTAAGCTTTATCAAACCCGTGACGGTGGTTCGAACTGTTTTCAACCACAGCGCTCACTAAACGCTGCCAAAAAAATTTGACTTATGATACCCTCCCAGCCCGTTTCGAGCCAGTTCTTAAAGGGGCAGTAAATGCTAAACAATAAAAAAAATTGTGTTGAATTAGCCATATCACAAAATTGTATAGAGGTATTTTCGCATTTTGCTCATTTACCCTACGCTATTTTGCTAGATTCGGGTGATAGCGATCACATTAACAGTCGTTTTGACATGATTGCGATTGAACCTCAAAGCACCCTGGAAGTTAAAAATAATCAAACTGTTTTTAATAACCAAGCGAGTGCTAAAAGCTGCTTTGAAATAATGAACGATGAATTAGCAAAGCTTGATACAACAAAAGCCGCTAACAATTTACCCTTTAATGGTGGCTGGCTTGGTTATTTTGGTTATGACTTAGGGCGTACCATAGAGCAACTGCCAAGCAGTGCTTTAAACGATATTGATTTACCACAAATGGCCGTTGGACTTTACCTTGATGCACTCATTTACGATAAACAACTGGATACTTGGTTTTATGTTTCGCAGCCCAATGTAAATCGTCTCTCGCTATATCAGCAATATTTAACGCAACCACCTAAGCACGAAAGCTTTTCGCTTACATCACAGTGGCAGTCAAATATGAGTCAGACAAGTTATAGCGAAAAATTTGCCGCCATTGAAGAATACTTAAAAAGTGGTGACTGTTATCAAATTAACCTAGCGCAGCGTTTTAGCGCACATTACCAAGGGTCTCCTTGGGCGGCTTATGTTAAATTAACGCAGGCCAATAAAGCGCCTTTTTCTAGTTTTATAAATCATCCTCAAGGCGCTATTTTATCAATATCACCCGAGCGTTTTATTGCAGTGCACGACAACAAGGTAGAAACAAAACCTATTAAAGGCACGCTACCACGTAAAGCCGATGCTTTAGAAGATGCAAAACAAGCTACACTTCTGGAAAATTCCAGTAAAGACCGCGCTGAAAATGTCATGATAGTAGACCTGCTACGAAATGATTTAGGTAAAGTCGCAAAACCGGGCTCTGTTGTTGTACCTTCATTATTTGCTATTGAAAGTTTTCCGGCGGTACACCATTTGGTAAGTACGGTCACCTCAACCCTTGATGAAGGAAAAACGGCAGTCGATCAGCTTGAAGCCGCATTCCCTGGAGGCTCTATTACTGGCGCACCCAAAGTACGCGCAATGGAAATAATAGAAGAGCTGGAGCCGCACAGACGCAGCATTTATTGTGGCTCTATTGGCTATATTAGCGCCTGCGGTAATATGGATACCAGTATTACCATTCGAACTTTAGTTACTCATCATCAGCAAATACATTGCTGGGCTGGCGGTGGCATTGTTGCTGATTCAAAAGTCGAATTGGAATATCAAGAAACATACGATAAAGTAAATAAAATACTCCCTATATTAAATGAAGGTCGCTTTGAATAGTGAAACCATTTCGGCTCGTTTTCAATTAAACCGCAGTTTAGCCGTGGATCAGCTCAAAGATAATAAAAAAAAGCGCGCCAGTGCAGTGATGCTACCTTTGATTGATATAGATAACGAAGCACATGTTTTATTGTGTAAGCGGCCAACCTATTTACATCACCACCCTGGGGAGATTTGTTTACCGGGTGGTAAATTTGAAATTAATGATGTTAACCTGCGCACCACGGCACTGCGTGAATTACATGAGGAGCTAAACATTGCCCCGCATAATGTTCAAGTTTTAGGCCAGCTGCCGGAATACTCTACCCTTACTGGATTTACTATACGTCCTTTTGTGGGCTTAATTAAAAAAGAAACGGTATGGGAGAACGATCATAACGAAGTACAAGCCAGCTTTTTGCTCTCTATAAAAGCGCTGAACAACGAAGCTAATTGGCAACCAATCCCCTTTGAACGTAATGGAAGAGCCCTAACTTTAAATGGCTTTATCACTCCTCACGGGCTTTTGTGGGGTGCCACAGCCAGCATTATTAAAAACTTTACAAAACAACTCGCCATACCAGTTTAAATCTTTGCTAATAAGGGTTACACACCTGCATTTCCACGTTATTATAGTCGACCGTTCAAAGAACAGCTTAATGCTGAGAAAACTAAGTAGAGACACACATTATGATCAGTGCATTTGACATGTTTAGCATTGGTATTGGCCCCTCATCGTCACATACCGTCGGCCCAATGCGTGCATCACGCTTATTTGTTAATGACCTAGATGAGCAACAACTATTAGCAAATGTAACCGATGTAAAAGTAGAGCTTTACGGCTCACTGGGGCAAACAGGTGTTGGTCATGGTTCGGGAAAAGCAGTGATCCTTGGCCTAGCCGGTTATGATCCTGAAACCATAGATGCCGATTTAGTGGACGATATTTTAGCAAAAATAGAAAATGAGCAGGTTATTTATCTAAACCAAACTCATAAAGCTAAATTCCCTAAACAAGGCGCTATTGTTTTTCATCGCAGAAAAACACTCCCTAAACATTCCAACGCAATGGAAATTATTGCCTATAACAATGACGAAAAAGTATATAGCAAAGTTTACTACTCTATTGGTGGCGGGTTTATTGTTACAGATGAAGAGTTTGAAAAAGAAAAACAAGCCGCTTTAGATATACGCGAAGAAAACCCTGCCCCGTTCCCGTTTGGAACGGCTAAAGAATTACTCGAAATGTGTAAAGAGTCGGGTTACAGCGTATCAACGTTAATGATGAAAAACGAAAAAACCTTACGCAGTGAAGAAGCCATAAAAGATGAATTATTTAATATTTGGCAAGTAATGAAAGCCTGTATTGAACGTGGTATGCGTACCGAAGGTATTTTACCTGGTGGTTTGAAAGTAAAACGCCGTGCACCAAGCTTATATTTAAAGCTCAATGTAGAAGTGAGTAACGATCCACTTCGCGCTATGGATTGGGTTGATTTATTCGCATTAGCAGTGAATGAAGAAAATGCAGCAGGCGGTCGTGTGGTTACTGCACCAACAAATGGTGCAGCTGGTATCCTACCAGCCGTATTAATGTACTATCATACTTTTATCAAAGAAGTTGATCGCGACATTGCTACTCGGTATTTATTAACCGCGGCCGCTATTGGTATTTTATACAAAAAAAATGCCTCTATCTCAGGTGCTGAAGTGGGTTGCCAAGGTGAAGTTGGTGTTGCCTGTTCAATGGCTGCTGGTGCGCTAACTGAAATTGTTGGTGGTAACGTGGTACACGTAGAAAATGCCGCTGAAATTGGCATGGAACATAACTTAGGATTGACCTGCGATCCAGTGGGCGGCTTAGTGCAGGTACCTTGTATTGAGCGTAATGCAATGGGCGCTATTAAAGCAATTAATGCTTCTCGTCTTGCTATTCGAGGTAGTGGAGAACAAAAAGTATCGCTTGATAAAGTAATTAAAACCATGCTCGATACCGGTAACGATATGAAAACAAAATACAAAGAAACCGCTCGCGGTGGATTAGCTGTTAACATTATCGAGTGTTGATATTTTAGAGTGTTAATTAGATAGCATAAAAAAAGCCGCTTAGTTGCAAAACTAAGCGGCTTTTTCATTACTGTGTAGCTGTTATTTAACCGGTAATTCGATATCAGCAAATAATTTATCAACATCTTCTTGATTACGCAGCAAACTTGCTCGCTCTACTCGCTCTTTGGTTAAATGCGGTGCAAAACGTTCTATAAAATCATACATGTAGGTACGTAAAAAGCTGCCCTTTCTAAAACCAATTTTAGTCGTACTCGCTTCAAATAAATGGCTAGCATCAATGCACACTAAGTCGCTGTCGTTTACCTGATCAATAGCCATAGATGCAACCACACCGACACCTAATCCCAAGCGCACATACGTTTTAATAACATCGGCGTCGGTGGCGGTAAATACAATATGTGGCTCAAGACCATAGGCGTTAAATGCTTTATCAAGCTCAGAACGACCAGTAAAACCAAATACATAAGTGATCAAAGGATACTGCGCTATATCTGCCACTGTTAAGTTATCGACTTTTTTCGCAAGAGGATGATCTTTAGCAACCACAATACTACGATTCCAGTGATAACAAGGCAACATAACTAAATCTGAATATAAATGCAGTGCTTCGGTAGCAATGGCAAAATCTGCATCACCGCGGGCAGCTGCATCAGATATTTGTTGCGGCGTACCCTGGTGCATATGCAATGACACTGCTGGGTATTTTTGGGTAAAGCCTTTAATTACGCTTGGTAACGCATAACGTGCTTGCGTGTGCGTAGTCGCAATATTAAGTTTACCTTGATCGGGCAACGTATGTTCATTAGCCACCGCTTTAATACCCTCAACTTTTGAGAGTATTTCTCGCGATATATTAATGATTTCCTCGCCAGCACCTGTAACGTGAGTTAAATGTTTACCACTACGGCCAAAAATTTGTACACCTAGTTCATCTTCTAACATACGTACTTGCTTAGAAATACCAGGCTGGGAGGTAAATAAACTCTCAGCGGTAGCTGAAACGTTTAATTTATGATTTTGAACTTCTACGATATATCTAAGTTGTTGTAATTTCATGGCTATGTAGTTTCGTTATAATTCACATTGACAGATTAAAGCGCACCCTATAATTAATAGGTAACTAACTATATAAAAGGCTGATTAAAGTTACACAATATAACAATTAATTTATTGAAATTTCAGGTTAACACAATAAGTAAAGTTGAGGTAGCAATGATTATCAGTAAACCAAACATAACATATTAAGATTTAAACGCTTTATATTGGTACTTTTTTTAGTTAATCAGCGCAAAGTTTCCCACCTTTTATATATTTAATGTAAGATTAGTGGATAAGGTTAAGAATTTGAGAATTATAACATGATCGTTTCCATTATAATTGTACTAATTGTTGCGCTTATCGTCATCGCACTATGGGTTAGTGCTGTTCAACAACACAAAGAAAAACAAGAAGCTGAACGACGTAAAGAGCTAACAAAACAAAAAGTTATCATTGAAGAAACTGAAGAAGCACTGATGAATAGTGCCAACATCCCACTCTCAGAGGCAACTCAGCGAGTATTACAACGTCGTATTCATGATGCACTCAGTAATATGGTATCTATTTCAAGCGGTGGTAGCGGGCTTAAAAATCGCTTAAAAGAAGCGAAAGAGCGACTGCAAAACCCTATTCAAGACGGCTCTGAAGGCTTTGTATTACCAAGTAACGACAAACAACTGATATCGCTGATACAGGGTATTAAAAAGCTTCGTACTATTATTCGTTCTGAGCATAATAAAGGCAAAGTAGACAGCCAGGTATTTATTGCAGAAGATAAGCGCCTTGAAAAACTGCAGCTAAGAATAAACATTGAAAGCCAAATAAAACGTGGTATAGCAGCGCAAACAGCCGGGATGATAGGGTCTGCTAGGCAATACTTTGAAAAAGCATCGGCGACGCTTAACAGTGTATCATTTACTGATGATTACATTACGGCAAAACGAGCTGAAGTTGAGGGTTACCTAGAAACAATAAGCAATGAACTAAAGGCATCCAATGCCACATCATTGAAGAAAAAGAATGAGCAAGAGCAAGATGATTTAGACGTGTTGTTTGCACCAAAAAAGAAATGGTAATTCGTTACCTAATAAAAAAGCCCATACAACTGTATGGGCTTTTTTATTGCTAAAGTTTAGTCACGATATAAATTTACATACCCAGACTAAATCGCGTTTTTTAACATAAGCATTAAGATAAAAATGCAAACTTAACAATAAACAATGCAGTTAAAATCCAGACACTAATACTTACCTGATCTTTTTTACCACACAGCACTTTAACCGCGGTGTAAGAGATAAAACCCAGTGCAATACCGTGTGCAATTGAGAAGGTCAACGGTGTCATTAATAATACAACACTCACTGGAATTGCATCGGTCATATCATCCCAATTTACAAATTTCAAATTTTGTAGCATTAGAACAGATACGTATAAAATTGCTCCTGCTGTTGCGTATGCTGGTACCATTTGTGCCAAAGGAGCAAAAAACATCATCAACAAAAAGCAGCAACCTACAACCACAGCCGTTAAGCCCGTTCGGCCACCCACTGATACCCCGGCTACAGACTCTATGTATGAGGTCGTTGTTGAAGTACCTAGCATTGCACCGGCTATAGTTGCAGTGCTATCAGCGCTTAATGCACGACCTAAACGCGGCATATTGCCGTTTTTATCTGCTAGTCCCGCTTTTTGAGTAACAGCTACCAACGTCCCTGAGGTATCAAATAAATCAACAAATAAAAACGCAAAAATAACACTTAGCATAGACAGTTCAAAAGCAGCACTAAAATCAAGTTGCATGAACGTCGGCATTATTGAAGGTGGCATTGCAACAACACCATGATATTCAACTAATCCCATAGACACTGCTATCGCGGTGACAAGCAAAATACTAATAAGCACGCCGCTTTTAAAGTCGCGATAAAGTAATGCCGCAATAACAAAAAAACTAAAAATAGCTAATAACGGACCCGGTGACGTTATATCGCCTAGCTGCACAAGTGTTGCAGGGCTTGATACAATAATACCAGCACTTTTAAGCGCGATAAGTGCTAAGAATGCACCAATACCGGTTGCTATTGCTTGTTTAAGCACCAGAGGGATTGCATTAATAATCCATTCACGCACCTTAAACAAGCTTAATATTAAAAATATACAGCCTGACATAAATACCGCGCCCAGCGCTGCTTGCCAGCTATAGCCCATACCTAACACAACGCCATAGGTAAAAAATGCATTTAATCCCATACCCGGTGCCAATGCCAGTGGATAATTGGCCCACAAACCCATAATAAAACACCCTATTGCAGCAGCAATACAGGTGGCAACAAATGCGGCACCTTGGTCCATACCGGCTTCTGCAAGCATAGCTGGGTTAACGAATACGATATAAACCATCGTAATAAATGTAGTCATACCGGCAATACATTCACGGCGAACCGAAGAATCATTTGCACGGATTTTAAATAAGGCTTCGAGCATAATAAACTTGTGGTTGTAAAAAGTGGCGAGATTTTAGCATAAAAATAACTTTTTACAGGACATTTTACCTTGCTATATACTAAACTAGCTAAGTGATTAAAATAACAAACGAAGTAGCATGATCAAAACGACACCAAGTGGCCAAGACTTAGAGCAACAATTAGACAACATACTTTCTTTTGTAACGCAACCAAGCGATGCAAACCTCCCTGCGAGCTCTAAAAGCACCGATCAAGACACATTAAATAAAGCCCTTTATTACCTTAAAAATGAACAAGGCGCTTTAGCCGCAAAATGGATGCGTTTAGCAGCAATGGCAGGAAACTATCGTGCACAGTTTTACTTAGGGCTGTTTTTTATTAAAGGGCAAGGCGTACCACAAAGCGTATTTCATGGGGCTGCGTGGCTTAGCTTAGCTAGTAGCCAAGGATATGAGCCAGCAATAGAAGCAATGAGCGATATACGTAAGCATATTAGCACTAAACGACTTAAAGACGCCCAATGTTATGCTGCCAGCTTATATGAACAAATTCATCAGTTACAATTTTCACATTTGATCCCTATATGTCACGAAAAATAATTTTACTCCCTTGTAACTCATTTCATCTATAAATTAATTAAGCGTTTATATGCTAAATGCAACAACGCTTAATTTTTTAAAAGTACTGTATATCACCTGTATTTCAGCTTAGTCGTAGATTAAAAAACTAACACCAAAAGCGCTCACCCACTAAATACCTAATCAATTGTTATATATAACTTATTTGTTTTTAAATAATTAAATTTTCATGCTCAGCTGAATAACTGTACAAAAAATAGCAAAAAACACTTGCACCAAACAACTGTATAAACTACTGTATACATGTACTGTATAAAAACCCAGTGAGTGAGACGATTATGTTACAGCCGATTACCGTAAGAACAGTTAAGAGCTACCAACAAGATGACCAATCAGATTGTGTTAACGTTGTTCAAATTGAAGATGAAATTTCAGCAACGTTTGAATTATTAAAAGTATTACACCAATACAATAGTTTAAATGCATGGACACTTTTAATTGCACCAGACCATGTGCCTAGCAAAGCGCTGCTTGATTCATGCTCAATTGATACCAGTAAATTACTGGTTATACGTCAAAAGCACTTAGTTAATTTAGAGTATGTTTTAAGCTCTGCACTTCATAATGGTAATTTTGCCGCGGTGATCACCTGGACTGACATAATAAATAATCAGCAGCTATCTCAGTTATCATTAAACCTGAGCCATACACGCACTAAGCTATATTGCTTTAGCAAAAAAAGCGCTCAAGCTGAGATTTCACTAACGCAATAAGCTTGGTAAACTAGCGTTTTAATACACAGTACATTTATTATGACCTCCAACGCCCTACTATGTTTTTGTGGCAGTCAGCAACTTTATGCTGATTGCTGTGAACCTTTTCATTTAAAAACCAAACAGCCACAAACACCTGAGCAACTTATGCGTGCTCGCTACAGTGCTTATGCTGTTAAAAATGCAGCTTTTGTTCGTGATAGCTACGCAAAAGAAAAACAAGCTGAAAACTCACTATCAGAAATTAAAGACTTTGCAACTAGCTGCCGCTTTGTAAACTTAACCGTTTTAGATTCTGGCTATGATGAAGATACAGGGTTTGTAAAGTTTAAAGCTCATTACTTTTATCAAGATCTATATTGCGAGTTGGCTGAGCATTCAAAGTTTATTAAAGAAGATGAACAGTGGCGATACCTTGATGGTGAGATCACACCGGTTGCCGATATTAAAATAAAACGCAATGATACTTGCCCTTGCGGAAGTAATAAAAAGTATAAAAAGTGTCATAGTGTATAAGTAAAAACCACAAAAAATGGGCCACTTGGCCCATTTTCAAAAACTACACAAAACGCAATTTAGCGTTTTATTCGTCATCAGCTTCATCGAAGTCTTGACGCTGCGCAGGTCTTGCTAAAATCTCTAAGTAAAAAGAGGTTAAACCTTGCTTTTCAATTTCACTGATGTGATTGTTAATTTCAGCAACGTGAACTACTTGGGCTTCTTCAGCCGTGTTACCAAACTTACAATCGAATGCCCAGTAGTCGGCATCAACAGGTAAAGTTTTATTACGTTCTCTTTTCAAATATTTTTTCACTTCATGCTTTGCAGCATCAACCATACGAGGGTATTTGATTTTCTCATGATTCAGCGTGAATGTTTTCTTCATTACGTTCCTAATTACCTTGGTTTAATGATAATGGCATTCAATGTCATACCATTTGCGCCATTATAGCAATTGCATTTAAATTTTGGATGCTTTTTTTATATTAAATCAGTTATTAAAATAAAGCACCTGTAAAACCACTCGTTACTTACTAATATAAACACAGTTTATTACAATCTAATGGCGCTTAAAAACAGCATTCAATGTAATTTAATTAGGCACTAAACAAATGTAGTGGCTGGTGGAGGGCTTCATTTTGTAAATCATCATAAAATGCTGCGGCATCCATTTGCACATTTGAGAGCGGCATATCAGTGTTTTTAATTCGCCGACGGACTGCTAGTTCACAGTTATCAATTACGTTAAGCGGGATATGATTTTTATCATCTCGAATATTTAACGGTTCAGGCTTTAAGCACTGAGTTAACTTTATATCACTCATCCCTATAGCGCTTCCCATTTTTGCTAAAAGTTCCGTGTTATTTTTGCCAATCAACATATTAAAGGTATCTGGCGCTAATGGCTGCTTTGGGCCCGCACCAAATTGCTTTCGCAAGGTCTCTTCATCAGCTTGGTAACCACTTGCATCACTTTTAGGTAAGTGAAACTCACTAAAATCAAGCGCGTCATGAGAGAGCATTGCTAATAAAAGTGCAAACTCGCCTCGGCGGTTATCGTGCACACTTTCATTAAGCCTCGTTTTTAACTGGCTCTCCGTGATTAACAAATCACCAATCTGCATAGACTTTAGCCTATTTAACTAATTAATAAGTATTTATCGGCTAAATTTGAATTTTCTTTAGCTTTTTTCTTTACTTAAATAAGAAGTTTGCTATTATCTGCCGCGTTGCATTGGAGGGGTTCCCGAGCGGCCAAAGGGATCAGACTGTAAATCTGACGGCTCAGCCTTCGCTGGTTCGAATCCAGCTCCCTCCACCACTTTTCTTAGGCTAAGTTAAGTGGGGCCAAATGCAATAAAAATTAGTGTGGAGGGGTTCCCGAGCGGCCAAAGGGATCAGACTGTAAATCTGACGGCTCAGCCTTCGCTGGTTCGAATCCAGCTCCCTCCACCACTTCTCTTTACTACCTCATTTTATGTTCTAGTTATTCAAAAACCCATTGTAAACTCATGCCATGCTTATTTAACCAAGCGCTTGCTTTTTTGTGTTCTGAATAAAATAATCCTACACGATGCCAAAATTGTGCACTGTGATTTAAATACTTTAAATGCGCTAACTCATGCACAATCACGTAGTCAATTATCCATGTAGGTGCGCTTGCCAAGTGCAAGTTGAAGGTCAGTTCACGCCTGCGGTTACAACTGCCCCAGCGACGCTTATACAATTGAATACGAATATTGCTCGGTAGCTTTTCACCCATCAGCTGACAATAGTAGTTAACTCGCATTTCAATATAACTTTCTAACTTCTCATGCAAAAATTGCTCTAGCAAACCTTGATACATTTGCGTTCGATGCTTCACACGTGAAGAAATACTCAGTAACAGCGTTTGGCTTTCATTGTGCTGCTGCCATTGAGTGCGTGCTGCATTTTCAAATTGCACATTTACAGCTTCATTAAATAGTTTAATGCTATGGGTTTTGAGTGGAAACTGTCGTGTATCGGCTTGAATTTGTTGCTTATGTAACTGAGCATCAATCCAGCCCTGTTTACTCAACAGCCATTCATTAATTTGTGTTTTCGTTACAAAATGGGGCGCAAACACCGTAAGTTCTCGTTGTGCGACTTTAATCGCTACTGTTTTTCTTCGTTTACTTCGCTTTAAAGTGTAATCCAACAATGAATGCTGCCTAGTTATAATTAAACACTGGGCTTTATTTTACCTTGTACCATAACGGCTGATCTATAAATAATCCCTACTAAATGCCATTTTAATACCAATGCATGTAGTAATTCTCAATGAATAGTAAGTTTAGAGCTTAAAACACTTACGTTGCTGTTGTAACTTAGAGCTCAATACCTTGTGATTATTGTTGAGTTTATATTAGACTGGGTTTAAGAGTTATTATGTGAATGATTGATGCTATCTAATTTTTTTATAAACCAACCAGATCCAAGTCTAATTATTAATGGTGTATACGACCCAAGTTTAGTGACACTATCTATACTCACCGCAATTTTTGCAGCCTACTTTTCCCTTCACGTTATCGATTTAGCAAATAATACTCACTTTAAGTCTTATCGTAAGCTGGCCAATGTAACTGCAGCTTTAGTGCTTGCTGGGGGGGTATGGAGTATGCATTTTATTGCTATGCTCGCATTTTCTTTGTGCACTACAATTGAATACGATCCCACACTCACTTTTGTGTCGTTTATACCGGCTTTACTGGCGTGTACCATTGCTTTTTCTTGTTTGAAAACATATAGCACCCACCCTCGTATTATCAATTTAATTCTAAGCTCACTTTTATTTGGCGCGGGTGTTGGCGCCATGCATTACAGTGGTATGGCCGCAATGCAATTAAGTCCATTACTTCGTTATGATCCAATGTGGTTTAGCGCTTCAATTGTTGTAGCAGTGCTGCTCTCTTTCATCAGCCTCTATGTACGTTTTCATTTACCTGCACACTTTAAAAAATTAACGCCGGTGCATAATCGTATTATTTGTGCGCTTATTCTGGGGCTTGCCGTGGCTGGCATGCACTATATGGGCATGGCCGCAGCGCGATTTATTGCAACAAGCCCGATAATTAACGAGCAAACAAATCAATCGCACTTAACCTTTATTGCTATTAGTGTGTCGTTCGCCACGCTTTTATTAACAGCGGTGGTTGTGATCATCAATGGCATGATCCGCTACAGAATGCTGTTAGGAAAAAAATCTGCTGAAGAGTCTCGCCTTGATGCTATTTTATCAACTGCTATTGATGGCATCGTCACTATCAATATTAAAGGTACCATTTTAAGCTTTAATAAGGCCGCAGAAACGATTTTTGGCTGGAAAGATAATGAGGTCATTGGCCTAAATGTAAAAATATTGATGGCTGATGATATTGCTAATCAACACGATGCTTTTTTAAAAAACACCACAAACCATGAAGTAAAGCGTGTGATTGGTGTTAATCGCGATGTGTGGGCAAAACATAAAAATGGTCATCAATTTCCAATTCGACTAGGGATTGGTGAAGTAAAGCAATTACAAACTGAAACGCTATTTGTTGGCTTTATTACCGATTTAACTGAACAAAAAGCATTACAACAAAGCTTAATTGAAAAAGAGCGACAATATCGTACCTTGATGAACAATATGCCCGGTGTTGTATTTCGCTGCTTGTTAGATGAACACTGGAGTATGTTATTTATAAGCCCAAGCGTCTATGAACTAACGGGTTATCGCGCTGAAGAGTTTACTGAGCAGCGTATTACCTTTGCCGAGCTGATTGTTAAAGAAGATGAAGCGGCTATTTCTTTAGCCATTGATCAAGCGGTTGCATCAACCAGTCAATACTCAATTGAATACCGCATTCGCCATCGCAACGGCAATATTATTTGGGTACTGGATCAAGCAAGTATTGTCACTAACTCTAAAAATGATGCCCGCTGGGTTGATGGCGTTTTAGTTGATATAACCAAACGCTATGAATATGAGCAAAGCTTAAAACAAGCAAAATACGAGGCTGAAGTAGCCGCGCAAGCTAAACAGTCTTTTATGGCAAATATGAGTCATGAGATACGTACCCCCATGAATGCAATTATTGGCTTTAGTGATATTTTGATAGATAGCCCGCTTAATAAAGATCAACATAAGCAAATAATTACTGTTAATAACGCTGCGCGTTCTTTGTTGCACTTACTTAACGATATCCTCGACTCAGCAAAGTTAGAAAAAGGCAAACTCGAAATTCAAAATGTACATTTTAACTTGCAAGAATTACTCGACAATATTGTGTCTACATTTTGGCTTGATGCAAAACGTAAAGACCTAAAACTCAATTTAAAAATAGCTGGCAATGTGAATCCATTTTATTTGGGTGACGATACTCGTTTGCGCCAAGTGCTAACCAATTTAATCGGCAATGCGATAAAGTTTACCGAACGAGGCCATGTTACTTTGTCGGTTACACATAACCCCAATCAACCTATTTTATTCAAAGTACAAGACACAGGTATAGGTATTAAAAAAGATCGCCTTAACGCTATCTTTAAACCTTTTGAGCAAGCAGATGGAACCACAACACGCCGATTTGGTGGCTCCGGGCTTGGTACAACGATTAGTAAGCAGCTCGTTGAATTAATGGGCGGCAAAATATATGCACAAAGTACCCTTGGTCAAGGTAGCTGTTTTTCTTTTACTGTTGCGCTTGAAAAAGGCGAGAAAAGTCAGGTACAGACCATTAGTAAAAACGTATTTAATTTACCACCATTAAAAATCTTAGTGGTCGATGATATTGAACAAAATATTGAGCTACTCACCATTATGCTCTCACAAGCTGGGCATCAGGTAAGAAAAGCTAATAATGGCTTTGAGGCCATTGAGATATTTAATCAACATCGCTTTGATATTATTTTAATGGATATTCATATGCCTAAGTGCGATGGGATCAGTGCTACGGCATCAATTCGCTCTTTAGAGCAGCAAAAGCAACTTGAGCAAACCCCAATAATTGCTTTAACAGCCAGTGTGTTGCAACAAGATAAGCTAACAGCTAAACAAGCGGGTATGAATGGTTTTGCAACGAAACCCGTTGACATAAACCAGCTCAACTACGAAATAGCAAGAGTGCTTGGGCTTGCTATAAGCCAGTTAGAAACTGCAGATCCGATTGACTCAAAACTCCGTATAGATTTAGCTAAAGGCGAGAAAATGTGGGGCAGCACAGAAAAACACCTCAAAGAAGTCGCGCTCTTTTTAACTCAGCATCAAAATAGTATGCAAACCTTAGCGACCAATAAGCTAAACTATAAACACCATGCTCAAATTCTGCATAATTTAAAAGGTCTTGCAGGTAACTTAGCGCTTAATAATTTGTCTGACTTAGTTGCTCAAGCTGAAAAGCAGCGTGATACAACTAGCTATGCCCAGTGCATATTAAAATGCCACCAAGAGTGGCAGCAGCTAGCAGATGAATTATCACACTTACGTATTGCTCCTCAAGAGAATAAATTACAAAAAGTAACCGTGTCAAATACTGAATTTATTCACCAATTAACCCTTTTACTTAGTCAAGCTAAACGAGCAGAGTTGGACGATACGTTATTAAGTTATATTGAGAGAATAACACCAGAACAGCACAAAAATGCTATTTTAAGCATTTGTGAACAGTTTAATGAATTTGAATTTGATAATGCAAAAATAGAGCTCAATGCATTATTAACAACACTTAATAATTAGCTCTTCTGAGGACGACGATGGATCAATCTATAAGTCAGGCGCGAATATTAATCGTCGATGATGAACCTGCGAATTTAAAAGTAATGCGCGAGGTTCTAGCGAGTAACTACCGTTTGTCGTTCGCTAAATCGGGGCCATTAGCACTGCAATTAATTGAAAACGATCCACCGAACCTCATTTTACTAGATGTAATGATGCCAGATATGAATGGCTTTGAAGTGTGTAAAATTTTAAAAACTAATCCTACAACCGCACATATTCCAGTTATTTTTGTTACCGCACTTACACAAGAGCAAGATGAATCGGAAGGGTTTTCTTTAGGTGCAGTTGATTACATAACCAAACCTATTAGTCCTGCTATTGTAAAGGCAAGGGTAAAAACACATCTTTCTTTAGTACAAGCCGAGCAGCTAAAACAAGCACATGTAGACTTAGTAGAACGATTGGGGCGCGCTGCAGAGTACAAAGATACCGATACGGGTGAACATATTGCTCGAATGAGTCAATACAGCAAGGTACTTGCTTTAGCGCTAGGAATGAATGAACAACACGCTGAGTTATTACGCCAAGCTGCACCAATGCACGATGTCGGAAAAATAGGCATTCCTGATTCAATATTATTAAAACCAGGAAAATTAACTCCAGACGAATTTGCACACATGAAAGAGCATGCTGCTATAGGAGCTAAAATATTGGCCAACTCACCCTCCCCTTTGTTGCAACTTGCCCACGTACTGGCAATTGAACATCATGAGAAATGGGATGGCACAGGCTACCCTAATGGATTGAAAGGCGAAGAAATTTCGATTGAGGGACGGATTGTGGCGATTGCTGATGTATTTGATGCACTCACATCAAAACGTCCTTATAAAGAGCCTTGGAGCATTGAGCAAACAATAGAACATATGCAGTACCAAGCGGGAAAACATTTTGACCCACATCTAGTTGAGCTTTTTATTGGTCAGATAGACACTGTTCTAGCGATAAAAAAGGCCCATCAAGAGCGCGATTAAATCTCCCCTTATTTGAGCAAATATTACTGCGCAAAGTGCAACTGATCCTAGCTTCTTTTGGCATTGTGAGAGCCTAAAGCTACAGCCGGAAAATGCTGTTTTATAATACGATAGTCATGAGAAGTGATCTCATGGCTATTACCACTATTGTCTTTAAAGTACATTGAAAAAGTCACACCATGATCAGCCAATATGGTTTTTACTTGGTGCTGCTCAAGATGCTTGAGCCACATAACAAATTGCTCCCCTGTCGCAGCAAAAGCGATTCCTTTACTGCGCCCATCTCCTTCAAATAAAGCCAGCCGTGTAGTGGCATTTTCATCTTCAAGTGTTAAAGGGCCTTTCCCCTCTTCATTCCAAAATGCTAACTCCTCTACTACGCTAAAACCAAGCACCTTTTTATACCAATCAACGGCTTGGGTGATGCATTCAACATTTAAATGGCAATGATCAATTCCCGAAAGTTTAGGTGTCATCGCGTTGTTCACCAATTTCAGACTTAAGCTGGGCTAAAAAATCGTGCATGTATGCAGTACGCCTTTGTGCTTCTGCTTTTGCTGAGGGGGTATTCATACTCTGAGCAATATGCAGTAATTTAATAAAAAAATGATCTAGGGTGTACTTTTTATCGTCTGCTTCTCGGTTTAAACAAAATGGATCATCGGGGTTGTATAATAACCGGCTAATAGAGCCGCCTACTTTCATACAACGGCTTACACCAATAGCTCCTAAGGCATCCATTCTATCTGCATCTTGTACAATCTGTGCTTCCACCGTTTTAATAGCAATATTGGCGCTAAAACTGTGTGCTGCAATAGCGTGGTGAATATCAGCAAATAGTTGTTCATCGTAACCAATAGACGCTAAAAAGTTAATCGCTTTATCGGCTGCCATTGTTGATGCTTTCGCCCTGTCTGGGTGATTTTTAGCCACCGCAACACAATCATGTAACCAAGCTGCAGGCAATACAATGGCCATATCAGCCTGCTCTGCAATACATAACTGCACAGCAACACGTACTACCCGTTCAATATGGGTAATATCATGGGCTACATCGGCATGTACTAAGGATGTAATAAAGTCTCTGCATTGCTGATTAAGTTGCTGTAATGAGGGGCTAAGAGCTGAATTGTCCACCGAATTTCCAAAAATCTATTTAAACGAGTTAATAATGGCTACTTTACCGCGATTTATAAGCCCCTTGCAAAACATTCATTGTATGTTGCGCGAGCCTTGACTAAAATACAGCGCTTATTTATTACTACAGAGAAGCCCTATGTCATCTGCCGTTTACCTGCAAGCTGGTCGCGATAAATCATTAAAAAGAAAACACCCTTGGTTATTTTCTAAAGCCATCAAAAAAATTAAAGGTAAACCTGGATTAGGTGACACGGTAACCATTCACGATAGTGAAGGTAAGTTTTTGGCCACAGCCGCTTACAGTCCTCATTCGCAAATTCGTGCTCGTGTTTGGAGCTTTGACGAAAAAGAAGTGATAGATCAACATTTCTTTGAGCGCCGTCTTCGCCGTGCTTTAGAAGCGCGTAGTCATGCGATTGAAGAAGGTGGACTTACCGGCTTTAGATTATGTGCAGCAGAATCAGACTACTTACCCGGTATTACTATAGATAAGTTTGATAATGTTCTTGTGTGTCAATTACTGAGCGCAGGTGCAGAACGTCACAAAGGTGAAATTGTTGGCGCTTTAATGGCTATTTTCCCTGGCTCTACTATTTATGAGCGCTCAGATGTAGATGTTCGCACTAAAGAGGGGCTTGAGCCTATTAAGGGCGTGCTATGGGGGAGTGAACCCACTGAACCTGTCATAATTGAAGAAAATGGCTTAAAGATTGAAGTTGATATAATGGAAGGCCATAAAACCGGCTTTTATTTAGACCAACGTGATAGTCGTGCTGCACTGGAGCGTTTTTCAAAAGACAAAACCGTATTAAATTGCTTTAGTTATACAGGTACTTTTTCTCTTTACGCCCTGCGTGGTGGCTGCAAGCATGTAACCAATGTAGATGTTTCACAACCAGCACTTGATACAGCAAAGCGTAATGTAGAGCATAATAATCTTGATTTAAATAAAGTCGACTTTGTTAAACAAGATGTCTTTAAATTATTACGTCAATACCGTGAAGACGGCGTTTTATTTGATACCATTGTTATGGACCCGCCTAAATTTGCTGATAACAAAGCGCAGTTAACTGGGGCGTGTCGTGGTTATAAAGATATAAATATGATTGCGATGCAAATTTTAAAGCCAGGTGGCACGCTACTAACATTCTCATGTTCTGGTTTAATGGAACAAAACTTGTTTCAAAAAGTGGTCGCAGATGCAGCCCTTGATGCAGGCAAGGATTTACTGATCATGGAGCGCTTAAATCAAGCAGCTGACCACCCTATTGCAGGCAGCTATCCTGAAGGCTTTTACCTTAAAGGGCTTATTTGTAAGGTTTACTAAAAACTAATTAAGTAGTTAGTTAAACTCTACAATTTCGAGCCCTGCGGTTATCGTGCCATCCTCTTCGGTGCTGGCACGTATCACCTTAACGGTGGCTTTCAATGGTGCAATACTCGGATGTGTTGATGCAATATCAACCGATAAAATTGAGTTAAGCTCTAACAAATCATCGAGTTGTAATGAAAGACCCGTTGCACTTAAATCAAGGCAGGTGCCAGTGTAACTGAGCCCAGCAACAGGCTCTATTGAGGTTAACTTTGCTGGCGTGTTAACCTGCATACGTCTATAGTTTCTCTTATCTTCGGTAAACATAATTCCCTCTACACAATATTATTAATTTTTTCTCGTAGTACGGCGATAGAAAAAGGTTTTACAACGTAAGCATCACACCCTGCGTCAAAGCCAGCTTGTTGTTCAAGCTCCGACTCAAGTCCAGATATCATAACCACCGGAATGTTTTTTGTCTCTGGCGTGTGTTTAAGTATGCGACAGGTATCATAACCATCGAGTCCTGGCATACACACATCGAGCAAAATAATATCGGGCGGATTAGCAATCGCAGATGCTAAACAACTTTTACCAGAATCAGCATAGCTCAAATCAAATGTTGATGCTAACCCTGCTTTGAGTATTTCAAAATTGAAATACTCATCATCAACCACTAACAACTGCCGCGCTTTGTGTTTTAGTAATGAGGACATAGCTATGTCATTTCCTTCTCAAGTTAGTCCCTCTGTTAACTTACTTAGCTTAATAGAGAATAAAGAGATTATTCAATTTCTTTTATCGCATTTAACACACGTTTTGCTGAAATTGGATAAGGCGTACCTAAGGTTTGTGCAAATAAGGATACGCGTAATTCTTGCTGCATCCAAAAAATAGCCTCAACATCTGTAGGCAATGGCATTCCTTTAGGTGTTTTATTTGTCAGTTTTTTATATTCTTGCGCTACTTTTTCAAGCTCTAGCACACATAATCTATCACGATTTGGGTCAACAGGTAGTTTTTCTAGACGTTTTTGAATCGCTTTTAAGTAACGAATTAAATCGCCTAATTTGTCTGCCCCGTGCTGACTGACAAAGCCTTTAAAAATAAGCGACTCTAACTGGGACTTAATATCGCCATGGGCAGTGATCATGGTTAAATCTACTCGCCCTTTCATTTTTTTATGTAGTGCATGGGCAATACTCAGTACTTGCTCTACTTGAGTTGCAATTGCTACCACAGTGTCGCCTAACTCGCCGCGAATATGCTCTTTAACCGCTTCAAATGCATCACTTGTACGAATGTCACCATATTTAACTAATAGGCTATCAACGCCTGAGGCAATACAGTCATCAATTAAGTCTGCAATTTTACCAAAAGGATTAAAGTACAACCCTAGCTTAGCCTTGTTTGGTAAATTTTGCTGCAGGTATTTAATGGGTGATGGCACGTTTAACAGTACTAAACGACGTAAACCTTGCTGGTGCGCTAATTGCGCTTTTATTTCGTTATCGAATAACTCCACTGCCGCCGTTGATTTTTTATCCACCAGCGCAGGGTACGCTTTAATTTCGTACTGACCTTGCTTTTTCACATACGATGTTGGTAACTCTCCAAAATCCCACTGCGTTAAGTCGGTTTTTTCTATGCCTTTGTCGGCGACTTTAGATAAGGTATCGGTGACCTTACCTTGTAGCTGCGCTTTAAGTTTAGCTAAATCGAGTCCACGTGCTAGTAGCTTGTCGTGTTCATCGCGCACTTCAAATTGCAACCTTAAATGCGGAGCAAGCGCAGTTAAATCCCACGCCTCAGGGTCGACTCGCACGCCGGTCATGCGCAGTAATCGATTGCTTAGCGAGTCGATTAACGAGCCTTGTAATGGCTCTATAGCCGCTAACACCGCATCGGCATAATTAGGAGCAGGAACAAAGTTACGCCGCAATGACTTAGGTAATGACTTAATTAACCCACAAATTAACTCATGACGAAATGCCGGTATATGCCAATCAAAGCCACTTTCTTGCACTTGGTTTAACAGTGCAACGGGTATTTGTACGGCAACGCCATCAACCGCTTGGCCTGGATCAAAGTGATAGGTAAGCGGCAGCATCAAGTTATCTTGCTGCCAAGTATTAGGGTAGTCAAATTCGGTAATGCTGCTGGCACCATGCTGCATTAACTCATCACGGGTCATATGCAGGTAGTGTTTGTCTTGTTGTTTTTGTGTTTTATACCATTTGATAAACGCAGCACGATTGTTAATATCGCTGGGTATTTTCTTCTCGTAAAACTCAAACAAGGTTTGCTCATCAACTAAAATATCGCGTCTACGAGACTTGTTCTCGAGCACTTGAATATCTTCAATTAATTCGCGGTTATACGCTAAAAACCCTTCATTGAGCCCGAGCTCTTGTTCAACCAGCGCTGTGCGAATAAACAACTCACGGCTTACTTTTGGGTCAATATTGCTGTACACACAGCGGCGCTTATTAACAATTAGTAAGCCATACAAAGTTTGTTGCTCAAAGGCAATCACTGCACCGGGCTTTTTCTCCCAATGAGGCTCTGTGTAGCTGCGTTTTACTAAATGCTGAGCAAACGGCTCTACCCAGTTCACATCAATTTTGGCATTAATACGAGCATAGAGTTTACTGGTTTCCACCAACTCAGCCGACATCATCCATTTTGGACTCTTTTTAAATAAGCCTGAGCCTGGGAAAATATGAAATTGGCTATTACGCGCACCTTTATATAGCTGCTTTTCGTCTTTGAAACCGATGTGACTGAGCATGCCACTTAAAAGTGCTTTGTGAATAAGCTCACTGTCTGCAATATTAGTGGTGGCTTTCATTTTCATTTCATTGCACACAGTGCTGATTTGATAAACGATATCTTGCCATTCACGAATACGCATATAGGCTAAAAAGTCTTTTTGACATAACTTTCTAAACTGGCTGTTAGTCAGCTCACTTTGCTGCTCTTCTAGGTAATTCCACAGGTTTAAAAAGGCAATAAAGTCAGAGTCTGGATCGTCAAAGCGACCATGTTTTTCATTCGCGGCTTGGCGTTTTTCTTGTGGTCGCTCGCGGGGGTCTTGAATCGAAAGCGCGGCAACAATAACTATCACCTCACGCAATGCACCCAGTTTATGTGCAGTTAGCACCATTTTTGCTAAACGCGGGTCAACCGGCAAACGACTTAGCTCTCGCCCAGATTGTGTTAGGCTGGTTTTTTGATGACGCTTAGCCGCTTTTACTGCTTGTAGCTCTTCAAGCAATGTTAAACCATCATTAATATTTCGGCTATCTGGAGCTTGCACAAAAGGAAATTGCGCCATATCACCCAGCCCAAGGGCTAACATTTGCAAAATAACTGATGCTAAATTAGTACGCAATATTTCAGGGTCAGTAAATTCAGGACGCGATAAAAAGTCATCTTCTGAATATAAACGAATACAAATACCCGCTTCAACACGTCCACAGCGCCCCATTCGCTGATTAGCACTGGCTTGCGAAATAGGCTCTATAGGTAAACGTTGCACTTTTGTGCGATAACTATAACGACTAATTCGCGCTGTACCCGGGTCAATAACATAACGAATACCAGGTACTGTTAGCGATGTTTCAGCGACGTTGGTAGAGAGTATAATATGGCGGCGCGAATGCGGCGCAAAAATACGGTTTTGCTCAGCGTTCGATAGCCTTGAATACAAAGGTAATACATCTGTGTGTTTTAAATTACGCTTGCTTAGTGCATCGGCGGTATCGCGTATTTCTCGCTCACCATTTAAAAAGATCAGTATATCGCCAGGACCTTCGGCGCAAAGTTCATCTACCGCATCAAAAATCCCCTGAAGTTGGTCGCCTTCGGCTTCCATATCTTCTTTTTGAATATCACTAATTGGGTTATAGCGTACATCAACTGGAAACGTTCTTCCTGATACTTCAATAATAGGTGCATCATCAAAATGCTTAGAAAAGCGCTCAGGGTCGATAGTTGCTGAGGTGATAATAACTTTTAAATCGGGGCGTTTTGGGAGTAAATTTTTAAGATAACCTAAAATAAAATCAATGTTTAGGCTACGTTCATGCGCTTCATCAATAATAATGGTGTCGTATTGATTTAAAAACCGGTCTTGTTGTATTTCAGCTAATAAAATACCGTCGGTCATCAGTTTAATGTAACTGTTATTAGATACCTGATCGCTAAAACGAATTTTAAAACCGACTTGCTGACCAAGCTCACATTGCATTTCTTCTGCAATACGGTTGGCAACGCTGCGTGCTGCTAGACGCCTTGGTTGCGTATGGCCAATATAGCCCTCAACGCCTCGGCCTAGCTCTAAACACATCTTAGGTATTTGTGTGGTTTTACCTGAGCCGGTTTCACCTGCAATGATCACCACTTGATTATTAGCAATGGCCTCTTTAATGGTGTCTTTTTTTTGACTGACAGGTAATTGCTCAGGGTAAGTAACTTTAGGTAGCCCAGCTAAACGCTGCTCTCTGAGTGCTTGACTGCGACTGATATCAGTCGCAATTTTTTCAAGCGCACTGTTAAGTTTTGCCTCGTCGGTGATTTTTTTAACGCCGTGAAGACGCTTTTTAAAACTGAATTGATCTTTTTTTAAGCACGTTTTTAGCTCGCCAAACAACTGACCTAGGTTTACCACCTGCATACCTTATAAAAATTAGTCAAAGAGCCCCGATTGTAGCAAATTAAATGGCTGGGGTTAATCCTGTAAAGAATATAACAATCAGCGGATTATTATATAAACCACCAGCCACTAACTAATTGCGTTTATTCGTCGCTAAAAATACCTACATAAGTTGCTTGCGTATTGGACTTACTCGCACGATACATGCCAGTAGTATTAAACGGCAGACTAATATTGCCTTTTGTATCAACAATAATAACACCGCCTGTGCCCCCTATCGGCTTAAGCACCTCATTTATTACTTCATTACCTGCTTCACCTATAGTTTTACCTTGATACTTTACTCGTGCACAAATATCACTGGCCACATTATAACGAATAAAATATTCGCCGTGCCCTGTTGCCGAAACCGCACATGAGGCATTTTCAGCAAAAGTGCCTGCGCCAATAACCGGCGCATCGCCAATACGACCAAAACGTTTTGCGGTCATTCCGCCGGTTGACGTGCCCGCCGCTAAATTACCTTGTTTATCCAGTGCCACCGCACCCACTGTGCCCACTTTATAATTAACCGGTAACGCCTTGTGCGCTGCCTGGTAATCTTTATTGGTGTTTTTGCTCGCCTCGAGTTTTTCTTTTGCTTTTAATAAAGCTTCATAGCGATGCTTTGTATCAAATATATTGTTCTCTACTAGGCTCACGCCTTGCTCTTTAGCAAACTCTTCTGCACCTTGACCACTTAGCATCACATGCACTGAGTTTTCCATCACTAATCGGGCAAGTTGAATTGGGCTTTCAATATGTTTGATACCCGAAACGGCGCCTGCTTGACGATTGCGGCCATCCATAATAGAGGCATCTAATTCGTGACTACCCTCATAGGTATATACCGCACCACGTCCGGCATTAAAATAAGGGGATTGTTCGAGTATTTCAATAGCAGTAGTCACTGCATCAAGGCTTTCCCCGCCTTGTTCAAGTACTTTATACCCGGCCTCAACAGCTTCTGCTAATTTATTGCGGTAAGCTTGCTCTTGTTCGGCCGTAAATTTACTTTTTTCAATCGTGCCTGCGCCGCCATGAATCGCAATGGCAAACGGCGTGTTTGTATTTGCACTTAACGCCTGCGCGCTCAACCCCATTAAACTTGTTGCAATGAGTCCTAATAATGATTTTTTCATTGTGTGTTCTTTTATAAATACAAGAGTAAAACCAATGTGAATGGTTATGAAACGTTTTTCAAGTGAAGTGAGTTTAATGGCACAAAAAAAGCGCCCTGAGGCGCTTTTTTAATTCTGTTTAAAATTACGCTTGTTGCGCTTTTAAACGTGCTAAACGTGCTACTTGGTGCGTAGACGTTAAGAAAGAATAGATTGGTGCTAAATAACCGCGTTTACGAAGCTCAAGGAAGTCTGCATCGCTTAGCTCATTTAGTTTTTTCTCATCAATAAGGTAAATACCGTTGATGTCTTTTTTCTCGCCTTTAATATCAACAGTTAGCGTTTGTGCTACCAGTAGTTCTTTATCAGCAAGGAATTTAGTGAACGCATCAGTTACTTGAGAAAACTCAATGAATGATACTAATGCTTCTTTACGACGCTTAAGATAATCAGTTTCTTCACCGTTTTCGAATAATGCATTACCTTCTTCACCTACCAATGGGCTTGCTTCGTCAATTACAATACCAAATTGATCTTGCTCTGGGTGCTTTACTAAACCTAATGGGTAACGCGTTGTTGCCATAGGTGCAAATGATGCTGTCCATTTGTCGCCATCAATAAATAAATTTTCACCTGGCTCTAGGCCAAACATTGCAACCGCTTGAAAAGTACCTGTTTCGTTATTTTTAACAAAAGACATTGGGAATTCATTGGCGATACGCGCAAACTCATGTGCAACTACTGGCACTAAGTGTTGAGTTTTCATAAATTCGATGTTGATGCCATTTTTAATTTTAGTGTTGGCATGTTTTTCGTTGTGTAAAGGCTGTACTTGTTGCTCCGCCATGTTACTGCTCCGTTATTTATTAATTTGATTTTTTTCTGTTAGTGGCCTAAGGCTAAAGGTTTTGGTGACAAAAAGGAAGTGAAAATTTTGTGTCATTTTGTACGTTATTAATTAACAAAAACATTATCGCTGATTATTTCAACAAATAACTAGTAAACATTACCAAAGGTGAAATTCGCACGCTTAGATAGCTCAAAAAGCGTTCTTTGACAACGCTGTCTTCGGTGGTATATTGAGTTTGTGCCTAAATAAAAAATTCACACTTAGATAATTTCAGCAAAAATAGACACTAAAATAATGAAAAATTTAACTGTAAACCCAAACTTAAAAATTGAAAAACTGATGATCCCTGGCACCAAGCTATCAGCCTTCGTTGTTGATGATTTTCTTTTAGATACCAGTAGTGTAATGAATTTTGCTCACAACATAGCCTACTTTAACCCTATGTTTTCAGACAACTCCTTCTACCCTGGTATTCGCGACAATATGCCGCAACCTTATTTAAGGGTTTTACATGCATTTTTTCAAAATGAAATACTGCCTAAAATAGACAATAAAGATTATCAGCAGTCTGTTCTACATAAAAGTTTACTTTCATTAGTTTCATGCAAACCTGCGAATTTAATTGTTGATCAAAAAGTACCGCATATTGATTCTTGTGATGAGAGAGATTACGCATTTGTACATTACTTATCGCCAGAGGAGCTTGGTGGAACAAGTATTTATAAGTATATACCTCAAAACATTATTGAATTTAAACAACAGCACAAACCACTGCTCGCAGATATAGTTAATGATGTTAAAGAAGCCCCTAATGAGCATCAAGGCTATTTAGCTGGCAGCACAAGTTTATTTGAACAGGTTTTTAAAGTTGATGCTAAATTTAACCGCCTTGTTATTTACCAAGGTAACTTATTACACAGTGCCAATATTTATTCTGAACAAAGCTGCTTAGCGGATGCTAAAAAAGGCCGTCTTTCGATAGCCTCTTTCGCAAGTGTACGATGATCTTTGTGAATATAGCGCTTAAACCTTTCACAAATCATTAGATTGACTGCAGTCCATATTGTTTAATTTTATCTAAAAGCGCTCTGTGATTGGGTAGCTTATTTATTAAGTATTGATCTATCTCAGCTCGTTGTTGTAAACGTACTAAACAGTGTTCATGTTCTGCACTGGTACAAGGCGGTGCCTTAGTGTTGAAATGCATTCCATAAAGTACAAATAAAAAGTTTTCTAAGTAAAACACTTCAAACTGGCTGAAAAAGTCATCTCTAACCGGAATGAACTCTTCCCACAAACTAAGCTTTTCTTTTAATGACTCAGAAATAGTGTCATCACTTTTATTGGCCACCCAAAAAGCTGAATCTGTTCTATCTGAAATACAGTAGTGCAATTTAATAAAATCAATAGAACGTTCCCACGCATACCCCATAGCGTGATTAAACCGCGTTTCTAACTGTTCAAGCTGCTCAGTTGATGATGGAAAACGTAGGGTTAAAAACTTCGCTGAAAAATCAGTTAATAAAATAGAGGTTGCCTCTAATGGTTCTAAAAAGCCTTGCGCTAACCCAAGCGCGACACAGTTTTTATGCCAAAACTTTTCACGATAACCTACTCTCATGGGGATTTTTCTATAACTAAGACCTTGCTTACTTGCCCCTAGGTAACGATCCAATTTTTCATGTGCTTGTTCATCGGTCATGTGGTTATTTGAATAAACAAAGCCCACTCCCCGCCTATTAGTGAGCGCAATGTCCCAAATCCAGCCAGCTTGATGAGCGGTAGCAAGTGTATAAGGCGGAATATCATCGTCTTCTTTTGTAGGTACTTGCACAACTAAGGCGCTATTAATAAGTAAAGTGTCAGACACATCAACGAAAGGGACTTTTAAAGCTTTATCTATGAGTAAAGATTCAAAACCCGAACAATCAATATAAAAGTCAAATTCAAGTTCACCTTCGCTGTCAGTCACTAACGCTGCTATTGTGCCATCATTAGCAAGCTTTACTTGAGTTACATTGGTATGTACGTGAGACACCGAAAACTTATCTTTTGCATTACACGAGAGCAGTTGCGCAAATTTCCCTGCATTGAAATGGTACGCATAAGCTAACTCGCCCTCATATTGGGCATTAGTGATACTTTTGGGGGCTAAACCAGCCTCACAAATAGCGTGCTGAGAAGATAAATACTGCGCATGACTTTTTGATTTTTGCTTATCGTTTAACCAATGTTGAGTTAAATGTTTAGTATCGTAGGGGTTTGGCACATCAAACAAGTGATGAAAAAAGTTACCTTCCCCATGCTTTTTCTTGTCCATCCAGTTAACAAATTTTATCGACTGCTTAAACGTCGCATCACATTGGCGAATAAATTCATCTTCACGAATACCAAAAGTTTTTAGCGTGTTTCTTATGTCGGGTACTGTGCCTTCGCCTACTCCAATTGGCGGTATATCGGGTGACTCAATTAAAGTCACTGAAACACCTTTGCGCTTCAGCAGCTCTTTGCCAATGTGGTTTGCAGCTAACCAACCAGCTGTTCCACCACCTAAAATTGCCACTTTTTTTATATTCATAAATCACCAATGATGTTTAATCTCGTAAAAAAGCCCAGCAATGCTGGGCCTAGATTACTTTTATTAACTCAGCGTATTAGAAACGCATTGTTACACCAAGTTTATAACGTGCTTCACCTTCAAAGCTCCACACTGGGAAGTCATTGAGTAGATCAGGGTTTGGTAATGATGTTGATGCATCATTATTACCAAGCTGAATACTGTCTTCCTCTGTTAAGTTAATACCTTCGAAAGTAACATCTAAGTAGTCAGTGACAGAGTACGTTGCACTGAAATCTAGCTGTCCGTAGGCTTGATGCTCACGGTTACCATACCAACCTGGTGCTTCACGAATAATAAACTCTGAACGCCAGTTATATGCTAAACGTGCAGAAAAATCATCATTTTCATAAAAACCAACTACGTTGTAGCTATTTTTCGATGAATCAGAAAATACACCAACACGGTCCGGGTAGTTCTCTGCTGGAGCCTCAGCATCTGAATAGGTATAGTTAAATGAATAACCAAAGCCGTTATCAAACGAATCTTGAATTTGGAACTCAATACCTTCAATTGAACCACCTGTACCATTGGTAGAAGAGCTCACTGTCCAACAGTCATATTGCTGCGCGCCACATGGTGGTTCGCCTGCATCTGGGTTGGTTGTATAAACTGGGATATCAATACCAATTTGTTGATTCGTTTGTTGTTGTGTAGAGATAAACGAACTTACTTCTTTAGTAAAGTAAGTGACGCTTAACATTGCATCGTCATCAAAATACCATTCAACACCGATATCAGCTTGGAATGCTTTAAACGGGCTTAAACCAACGTTACCAGTATTTAAAACTTCATTTAAAGGGCGATTATCTGTATAGCCAGCTAGATTACGCGTTGCAAATAAGTCAGCGTAATTAGGACGAGAAATAACTTGTGCTGCCGAGGTACGTAAAATGACGTTATCAGCTAAGTCCATAACGACGTTTAAGCTTGGTAAGAACTCACTGTAATCTGCTTTATCTGTAGATAAGGTAGAATCGTAAACACCTTCATCGCTTAAGTCATAGTAATCTGACGAAATATCAGTTGAGATGTAACGCACACCTAAATTACCGCGAATACCACCTGCGTCAAAATCAGCCATCGCATAGATTGCTAAATTTTCTTCTTCAATGGTGCCATAAGCTTGTGGGCGTGCAGTATAACCTTCAGTCATTGCTAATGAATCAGCAATCATTAAATCCATATCAGGTTCAGGTATAACAAAGCCACCGCCCGCAGTCACTGTACCAGGGTAGTATGCAGATGCATTTCGCACAGGCACTAAATCTGGGTTTACAATAGCAGCATTACCATCTTGAACAACTTTATGATCGGCATATCTTAAACCAGTTTTAATAGCAGTAACCACACCAAGATCAAGTGGAATTTCGAAATCTAAGTTTAAGTAGCTTTCTTCATCTGAATCAGGGTTATATTCAGGCGCCCATGTTTGCGGACTGATGGTATCAGGTAAAATGCTCGCATCGTAAGATTGGTTTGCTAAATTAAATTTAGTCACATCACCAGTCATATCCATAGAACCATTTAGGTCACTATTATTATTAGCAAACATACCATAGTTTGCAGTTGTTACGTCACTATCAGCACTGGTTTTACCTACACGGCCTTTAAATGTGAATGACTCTGCATCATACTGCCAGTCTAAATCAACAGTATCAGACTTCATGTTTGCTTTACGCGCCCATGTTTGGAAAAAAGCAGTACCAGTGCCATCTATGTTGCGAGAGACACAGTTACCAGATGCGTTAACTTGCTCACATGAGCCCTCACCTGGGAAGATAATGATTTGCGAGTTAGCATTATTCGCATCTAACTCTAAGCTAGTGTAAGTCAAGCCTAATACAAGTGAATCTGACGGCTGATATTGCATGGCAACATTGTACGCCGTACGTTCACGCGCTTGTTGGAATGTTGTTGGCGCCATACCGCCACTCCAGCCACCTGATGATTCAATACCGTTACGTTGGTAATCTACTTCAGATAATGAGCCTGCCGCTAGGATACCAAATGTTTCGTTATTGTTTTTCCAGCTGTATAAGCCAGAAAGTTCAGGATCTGTCTCTTCAGAAACTGTACCATAATCAGCTTTTACACTTGCAAACACAGTGTTTGCGTCTAAATCTAGTGGTTTTCGTGTTTTAACGATAACCGTACCACCAATACCACCTTCAACTAGATTAGCCTGTGACGACTTATAAACTTCTAAGCCACCGACTAATTCTGAAGGTAATAATGAGTAGTTGAAACTGCGGTCTACTGCTTGTTGGTCAAACCAACTTGTTGACGCAACAGTATGGCCATCAAGTAATGTACGTGTAAGTTGTGCTGAAGCACCACGTATTGATACTTGCTGACCTTGTCCAAACTGACGAGATACACTAACACCAGAAATACGACCAAGAGACTCACCTACATCGCCATCAGGAAACTTACCAACATCTTCCGCTGTTACTACGTCGACAACAGCATTAGAAAAACGTTTTCCGTTTAAGTTTTCTTTATTTGAAGCGCGAATACCGCGTACTTCAATAACTTCAACATCATCTTGAACCTTAACTTCATCTGCTGCGAATGCAGCACCAGTAAACCCAGCTCCCACAACTAAGCCGATATTTACTGCTAATAAGCTTTTTTTAAAATTTTTAGCTAACACAGGATTCCCCTCGAATCATTTTATTGGTTTTGTTTATCATTTTGCCTAACCGCCATGACAGCGCTGTCATAGTAGTAACAAACCATACATGCTAAATTACAATTTTGCTACATTTTTCCGCGCTTTTTGTATGAAATTTAACTCATTTACAATTAAGCCATTGATTTAAATGTGATTAATTATTTCATGAAAAAGTAGAGTTCGACTGGTAATTACTCTTCATACCAAGCATGTAAATAATGACGTTTTTTATACTTAATGTATTTAAAGTAGATGACTGCGCGGATAGCAGATGCGATTAAAACGCTATATTGCTCAATTTCAACCATGTGATAACTAATTGTTTTAATTGATAAATAAAGATTTATTCAGTGGTTTTAGGGAGTTGTAAGAGGATTTAAAAGGTACTTAGTTTTAGGGTAATATTTAAGCTTCAAAATTTTTTACAACACTTTGTTGTATAAATTAATCAAGAGTGAAAACAACTCACCAATAAAAAAGGCCAGTAGCAAAAGCGACTGACCTTTCATTAAACCATCAATTCAACATGGTTTTAAAGCAGCTAGTTTAGACTAAATTAAGGTGCCCAATACACTTCAATGTTGATCTCAGGATGGTTCAGTACTGCACGTAACGGCATATCATTCACATCACCACCCGCTAAAGCTTGTTTATACACAGCCAGCTTTTCATCGCCACTAATGAGTAATTTAACTACTTTAGATTGTGAAATTGCATTTAGGGTTAAGCTCATGCGCTCGGTAATACTCCCTGTTACATCACTCTCAATTGCATTAATGGCGCACACAAGTTGACTTGAATCTAAGCCGTTTTCTAGCCCTTGAGCATGTGGAAATAACGAAGCTGTATGTCCATCTGGGCCCATACCTAAAATAGTCACATCAAACGGACGCTTTAATGCTTGAAACTGCGCTTCACACGCATCAACACCTTGCTCTGCAGTGGCTGCTGCATTTTTCATGCTAATAAAATTAGCCGCTGCACCATGGTTTTGTAGCAAGGTACGCTTAATGAATGCTTCATTACTCTTTTCGTGACTTGCCTCTACCCAACGTTCATCAACCATAGCAACATCAACATGAGCCCAGTTTAAATCAAGGGTTGATAAATGCTTGTACGCAGGTTCAGGTGAAGAGCCACCTGAAACCATTAGCACTGCACGGCCATCAGCTTCAATACCATCACGTAAGGCCTGCTCTAATGACTGAGATAATTCATCAGTTAAAGCGGCTTTATCGTCAAAAAACTTTTCTACTATTGTTGCCATTACTTATGCCTTATCACCGGTGTTAAACCAAACATGGTTATTCTCTGCTAATAAATCATCAGCGTCTTCAGGACCCCAACTACCCGCTCGGTACAATGAAGGTTTACCCTTCTCTTGCCAACGCTCAATAATTGGATCAATCCATTTCCACGCTTGGCGTACTTCGTCGCGGTGAATAAATAATGAAGGATTATTAGCGGCCGCATCAAGCATTAAACGTTTATAAGCATCAGAATGGAAACCATTACTATATGCTTGTGACAATTCAATATTCATCGTTACAGGTTCAAGTTGCATATCTAAGTTATCAAGACGCTTTGACATCAGTGTTAACTGAATGCTTTCTTGAGGCTGTAAGCGAATAATCAAACGGTTTGGTTCAATATTGCCTACGCTGTCTTCATACACGTTATGCGATACTTTTTTATATTGCACTACAATTTCAGCGCAGCGCTTCGCCATGCGTTTACCGGTGCGCAGATAAAAAGGCACGCCCGCCCAACGCCAGTTATCAATATGCGCACGAATAGCAACGAAAGTTTCGGTTTTACTCGCCCCTTCGTTTAGCTCTTCAAGGTAACCTGGGACTATTTTACCGTTTAAATCACCAGGTACGTACTGACCACGAATAATATTATTATCAACATCTGTGTCTTCAAGTGGACGTAATGCTTCTAATACTTTTAATTTTTCGTTACGGATGCTGTTAGCGTTTAACTTATGTGGTGACTCCATAGCCACTAAACAAAGTAGCTGTAACAAGTGGTTTTGCACCATGTCACGTAAGGCACCCGCTTTGTCATAAAAACCAGCACGGCTTTCAAGCCCTACCGTTTCTGACAAGCTAATTTGAATATTATCAATCGATTTAGCATCCCACATGTTCTCAAATAATGAATTTGAAAAACGCAAGGCCATTAAGTTTTGAACCGTTTCTTTACCTAAGTAGTGGTCAATACGGAAAATTTGTTCTTCGTTGAAGTACTGTGCAATTTTCGCATTAATCACTTCGGCTGACTCACCGCAGTAACCAATCGGTTTTTCTACTACAACGCGCGAGTTAGCAGTAATTAGTTTTTTAGTTGATAATATTTCACAACAGGTGCCATAAACAGCAGGTGGAAGAGATAAGTAAAATACTCGTGATTTATCGCTGTCGTCTTCATCTAGAATTTTTTTCAATACATCCCAGTTATCATCCGCCTCGGTGACATTGCTCACTACAGGTACTAAAAAGCCTGAGAACGATTTCCAATCTTTTGCGTTATATTCGCCTTCGCTTAAAAATTCTTGTAATGCTTTGTGTGCAGTATCGATGTATTCATCGCATTTACTTTGTTCGCGCACGGTAGGCAAAATACGTGAGCCTTGCGGTAAGTTACCTTCTTGATATGCTCGATACATTGCAGGAAGTAATTTGCGTAACGCAAGATCACCACCGCCCCCAAAAATTATAATATCAAAAGGATTAAGCATAGTTACTCTCTACGTTTATGCTACCTGCCACTACCGTATTGGTAATCAGTTATAGCGGTTTATTATCTGGATAATGCAGACCTCAGCGCAAGGCCTGCTAATGTTGTTAGTTATCTGCGCGATTAAAAAATGGGTCTAGGGACACTGTAATTCCTCTCACAAAAATACAGGCCCTAGGACTCCAGCGCTACCCGTTCAAAGGTATTTGGTTACTTATTGTGTAATAAGTGAAAATGTTACTGCGTACGGTGTTGTTTGTAGTACGCCATTAAGCCCTGTGTTGAGCTGTCATGCTCATTAACCACGTTATCATCAGTTAATTCAGCTTCAATTTTAGATGCTAAGCCTTTACCAAGCTCTACACCCCACTGATCAAATGAACATATTTGTAAAATAATACCGTGACAAAAAATCTTATGTTCATAAAGTGCAATTAATCGACCGACCGCTTTTGCATCAACCGTGTCTAATAATATAGACGTTGTTGGGCGGTTCCCTTGGTGAATTTTATGCTTAAGTAGCATTTCAATTTGTGCAGGCGTTTTGCCTTTAGCTGTTAGATCAGCCGTTATCTGCTTAGCATCAACCCCGTTCATTAGTGCTTCGGTTTGTGCAAAAAAGTTCGATAATAAAATATCGTGATGCTTATCGACGTTAACCTGTGGTTTTACAGAGCCAATAAAATCAGCAGGAACAATCACATTACCTTGGTGCAAACATTGATAAAACGCATGCTGACCGTTTATTCCTGTCATACCCCAAATAATAGGCACGGTAGTGTAAGGTACGGTTTGCCCATCAAAAGTGACGTGTTTACCGTTACTTTCCATTTCACCTTGTTGTAAATACGCTGGCAACATATGCAGTGCCTGGTCGTATGGTAAAATAGCTTGCGAATCAAATCCTAAAAAGCTGGTATTCCAGATGCTAAGTAGCGCCATAAGCAAAGGAATATTTTGTTCAAGCGGCGCCGATTTAAAGTGCTCATCAACTTCAAATGCTCCCTCTAGAATGTCCTCAAACGCTTCAAACCCAGCATAAAGTGCAATAGGTAAGCCAATGGCGCTCCAAAGAGAAAAACGACCACCAACCCAATCCCACATGGTAAATACGTTTTCGTCACTAATACCAAATGCAGCGGTTTTTTCTAAATTGGTGCTTACTGCAACAAAATGCTTTGCTATAGCGCTGTCATCTTTTGCACTATCTAAAAACCAATCAACCGCTGTTTTTGAGTTAGTCATGGTTTCTGAGGTAGTAAATGTCTTTGACGAAATTACAAACAACGTGGTTTCAGGGTTTACTTTATCTAGTACCGACGCAATTTGTACGCCATCTGCATTTGAAACATAGTGAACGTTTAATGGCTTATCAACCACTGCTTTAAGTGCTTCTGTTGCCGTTTGTGGCCCTAAGTTTGAACCACCAACACCAATGCTAACCACATCTTTTACCGCTTTTCCGGTATAACCTAGCCATTGGCCACTACGCACTTTTTCAACAAAGGTCTTAATTTTGGCAAGTTCACTATCGACCGCTTCTGTAATATTTTCGCCGTCAACAATAAGCGGTGTATGAGCGCGATTTCTAAGTGCGGTATGTAAAACCGCACGGTCTTCGGTGATATTAATTTTTTCACCGATAAACATTTTTTCACGCCAGGCTTCAATGTCGCATTCTTTCGCTAATGAAATTAATTGGGCAAATACACTTTCATCTATGCGTTGTTTTGAGTAATCAAACAACACACCTGGAATTTGAGTAGAGAATTGAGAAAAACGAGAATCGTCTTGTGCAAATAAAGTTTTCAGATGCGTTTGTGTCATCCTTTGTGCACTATTTTTTAGTGCTTGCCAACTTACTAACTCAGAACGGCTCGCCATGTAAATATCCCCTAATTAATTAATCTATTGATTTTAAGCGTTTTATTTTATTTTTTACGACACTAAACAAGCGGTTTTTGTAAAAAGCAAAGCCCAATATTATAGCTTAAATAGTCTAAATTGCGTTATTTTTATAAGCTTTGATGCAGATGATAGCGCAATTTTTTGCTTTTGACACCGGTATCATAAAATTAAAAATTGAAATTAACAACAGTTCAACCCCTCTGAACAATGAAGATTTGATTAATTTCTAATTGAAGCAGACAAAAAAAAGACCGACACATGTCGGCCTTTTTCCTTTATTAGGGTATCAGCCTGTCAATGCTAAACCACCTGATAAGTTAAAAACACTGCTATAACCAAGTTCAATTAAATTTGCTGCCGCAATTTTTGAACGGTTCCCACTTCGACACACCAGTATATATTTATTTTTTTTATCTAGTTGGTCTTGGGTAAGTGCATAGGCCATTCGACTTAAGGGGATATTTAAAGTTTTAGCCTCGGGAACATTGAGCAATGCACTTATATTGTTTGCGCCATGCTCATAAGGTTCTCGGGTATCAATTAAATACACATTATCATGTAAGAGCATGTCTTTTGCTTGATTAAAGCTAAGCTGCGAAGTGTTTACCGCAGGCTTTGCATTAACATAGCCACAAAGCGAATTTACTCGGGCCTGTTGTGAGTCGGCTTGTTGTTTTTGCACGGCAAATTCAGCATGACTGATATCACCTTTAATAAGCGCTTTTAATAAAGGTGTTTGCTGCTGTTGCACAGCCCAATTCATGGCAAAACACTGTTGATAATCATGTCCAGAACATATCACACTGCTTGGATTAAGCTCTGCCGCTAACTGAGTCAGAGAGTGTGCCATCTGCATCGCATCTCCCCCATCAAGTACTGTATTACCAAGCCCTGCAGGTAAAATTAAATCACCACAAAAGCAGTACTGCACATCGCCATTATTAGCGTTTAATAAATAACTCACGCTATCTTGGCTGTGCCCAGGCGTCGCTAACTTTTCAAGTACATGCTCGTTTAGTTGCAACTGTTCGCAGTTAATAGGCCAACCTAATTGATCAACTTCGCCAGCAACTAGATTTTCTTTCAGTGCACTGCGCATTAAATTAAGTGCACAGTGACGATCTTGGTGCTCATGCGTGTTTAAAATAGCAGTAATAGTTAAATTTTGCGTATTCACTATTTTTTCAAAGCGAGGGATCAGTTCAATAATCGGGTCAATAATAAATGCCTGTTGATCGTCAGCTACATACAACCAACTGCAAGCACCTTGATGTCTAAATTGGGTAAGACCAAAAGCACACACTTCTTGGGCCACAAGGCTGCTATCAGAAATAACCAAGCAATTTGCTTGTAATACCGTTTTGAGTGCGCGAATTTGCTCACATGCATAGTCTATTTGCGCCATAGTGGCGGCAGGTCCAAATGATAAACGAATCGCGTTTTCACTTTGCCATTTTGAGGCTCCCATCGCATCAAGTACAAAACTTCGGGTTGCCCCCGTGCTACAAGCTGAGCCACCGCTCACCCTGATACCGGCAGCATCAAATAAATCAATAACTTCTTTACTGGTTAAATCATTAACTGCAAAGTTTAACGTTGTAGGCACAGAACAAGCAAAATCATGGTTAAAGGTAATAGAGCCGAAGGTATCAACCAAGGCATTATGCAGTTTATCGCGATACAAATTAAGTACATCTGTTGATTTAAAAGTATCGTCTTGTTTATCAAGCAGCAAACTAAACAGCTTATTAAGCCCTGCAATACCGGGCAGGTTCTCTGTACCTGAGCGCATGCCACTTTCTTGGCCACCGCCAGCTATAAACGGCGTATATGGGCTACCTTGACGAATATACAATAAGCCGATGCCTTTGGGTGCATAGAGTTTATGCCCTGAAAATGGCGCATAATCGATACTTGTTTCACTTAGGTTAAGTTGTTGCTTGCCCAGTGCTTGTACGCAATCAACCATCCAAGTCACATCGCTATTTCGACTACGAATCACCTTCTCTATAGCACTTAGATCTTGATACACACCCGTTTCGTTATTAACAGCCATAGTGCAAATCATCAGGGCATTATCAATATGCTGAGCAATAAAGTCTAAATCTAAAATACCATTACGGTTAACCGGTATAGCAATAATGTCAGCGTTAATTTCAAGTACGGTATTCCAATGTTTTAGCGTATTAGGTACCGCTTTGTGCTCAGTTGCTCCGTACAATAAAACCGGTTTAGATTTGATGTGATTTTTGGCGTTAATTAGCGTTGATACGATAGCAGTTTGAATACCTTCAGTAGCACCCGAGGTGAATAAAATATCGCCTTGCTGCGCGCCAATAACGCTGCGCGCTTTTTGCCTAGTTTGTTCTAATAAGTGCTTCGCTTGAATGCCTGTTATATGGGGGCTTGAGGGATTACCAAAGCAAATTTGCATCGCATGGCACACCACCTCTGCAATACATGGCAATACAGGTGTGGTCGCATTCGCATCGAGATAAACTTGATCATTGGGTTTATCTGGCAATAAAAAATCTGACATTAAAAACGCACCTTATTACTAAAAAATATATCTTATTCCCAATAATACATAGTTTTAATAGGAATGAATAATAATCTTTAGTTTTAAGGATGCGTTTACTATGCTTTTTTAGTTATCGAGCTCTTGTGCGAGTTCTTCATGTGTGGATGACCACGCCTTGATCAGCGCTTTTACTAATGATGCTAACGGAATGGCAAAAAACACGCCCCAAAAGCCCCACAGCCCACCAAAAAATAACACGGCGACAATAATAAACACCGGATTTAAATCAACCGCTTCAGAGAACAACAAAGGAACCAACACATTACCATCAAGCGCTTGAATAATGCCGTAAATAATTAAAATGGTCCAAAACTGTGTTTCTAAACCAAATTGAAACAGCGCCACCGCCGCCACAGGGATAGTAACCAGCGCGGCGCCAACAAACGGAATAAGTACTGAAAAGCCAACTAATACACCTAACAGAGCCGCATAACGTAAGTCCAATACAGTAAAGGCAATAAAAGACACCGAGCCAATAATTAAAATTTCGAAAACTTTGCCACGAATATAATTCATTATTTGCTGATTCATTTCATGCCACACTTGCAAAATTAAGCGTCGTTGGCGCGGGATCAGTTTAGCAATGCTGGCACTGAGCTCTACTTTGTCTTTAAGCATAAAAAACACCAGTAGTGGTACTAAAATAAGATAAATCAACCACGCAACAGCATCTTTTAATGAATTGAGCGATGCCGACAGCACCACTTGGCCAAATTCCAACACTTTGGTTTCTACCGTTACCACAATAGACTGCACTTGCTCCGCACTAATAAGGCTGGGGTATTTAGCTGGTAGGTCGAGTAAAAACGATTTACCTTGCTCTACCATATGCGGGGTTTCTTGTACTAAGTTACTACTTTGCTGCCAAAGCACCGGGCCTATAACTAGTATTAAAGTAAGCATAATACCAATAAATATAAGCATCACTATGCTAGTAGCGGTAAAGCGCTTTAAGCCAAACCGCTCCAAGTGAACCACGGGCCAATCTAATAAATAAGCAATGATCAGTGCCACTAACACAGGCACAATTAATGGGCCAAAAAAGTACAACATGGCAACCAGTGCCAATAATAAAAAAAGTAAAGTAACTGAATTAGGATCAGAAAACTTTTTTTCATACCATGCTTTTACATATTCAAACACGCAACGGCTCCACTAATAACAACGATTGTTGTTTATTTAACTTGTAATAATACATTTTTTTTTGCAAATATCGTTCAATATCGTCTGTGTTTTGCTCGCTTGAGATATTAAAGGTAATTGCTTGTCTTAACGATATTGCCTCACGCAGCCCTAATTTAAACTGAATAAATTGCTGTGGGCATTTATAAGCGCGCAAATCTAGCTCTAGCATACTCGTTTCGCTACCTGTTCACATTAATAATAAGTCCTATACCTGGGCTAATTAAGATTAACCGCAGTTAAATTTAACTTTTTCTTAAAACAACCTCTGCAATGGTTTATCCTTATAGCATAGTTAGCTAAAAGGATACGTTAATGTCTAATTCGCATAATAAAGCGCAATTGCCTAGCAATCCAACTCTCAAAGAAATTAATTGGTTTAAAAAACAAATTAATTGGGGGGAGCTGCCGCATTTTTATCACTTAGTAGCTTCGTCAGTAAGCGAGTGTGAAAGCATTTTTGATCATGGATTTGATAATGCCATAAAGCGTATTACCGACAAGCGCAATTGGAACCTCAAGGCGTTAGGCATAGACCCTAATGAGCTTTTTGAGAAAGAGAGCAATAACAAGCCACGAATTTCATTGCATCAGGTATTTACAGAGCGCGGCTTTGAACTACAAGCGTTCCCTTTTTCTCATGATACTGCCATCGATAGATACGCACGACATGATGAGTCAATGGAGTTTATACTGTGGGATCCATTGACCATGAAAACCGTTATTCGCATTAATCAGTTACATAAATTTATTGGCTTTTACTTAGACCAAGGCGATGAAGCAGACAAAGCGCTTATATTACATTCCCATAAAGTGGTTCATAAGATTATTGCTTTTTTACAAACTCAATTGAACATTGTTAAGGTTGATGGGGTCTCAATTAAGGCGTTTTATCAACTATGTGAAAAGGACAGCCGTTTATACACAGATGATACAGCTAGTGCCCCTGATAAAAAATAAACAAGGAATATAATGCAGCTAAAATCAGCCTTTATCACTTTATGCAGTGCAGTGCTTACATTTAGCCTACTAATAAGTGAGCCGTTAAAGGCAAAAACAAATCTTCAATTGCCCGACTTAGGCACGTCTGCACTGCAAGCTTTGCCGCTCGAAAAAGAAAAAGCAATTGGTGAAGTGATGATGATGCAGATCAGAGGCTCTTCGCCATTAATTAACGATCCGGTGCTTGATGAATACCTAACAACTTTAGGCCGAAAGTTAGTTGCGAATGCCAATGATGTGCGCTTTGGTTTTTCATTTTTTTGGTTAAATAACCCCGAAATTAATGCCTTTGCATTTTATGGCGGTCATGTAGGTGTGCACACGGGCTTAATTGCTCAAGCCGATAACGAGAGTCAATTTGCCTCAGTGCTTGGTCACGAAATTGCGCACGTTACACAGCGCCACCTTGCAAGGCGCATTCAGCAACAGCAAGACAATAGCGGTCTTACTATTGCCGGTATGATAGCCGGTATTTTAGCAGCCGTTGTAGCCCCAGATGCAGGCATGGCGATAATTTCAGCCAGCCAAACACAGTCGGCATTTAGCCAACTCACCCATAGCCGTTCGGCCGAACAAGAAGCCGATAGAATTGGTATGCAAACTCTTAATAATGCAGGATTTGATGCCCGAGCTTCCAGTGAATTTTTAACTAAACTTGCAGCGCAAATTCGTTATAAATATAAACCCCCTGCATTTTTACTGACTCACCCACTTCCTGAAAGCCGCGTGTCGGATGTACGCTTACGCGCCGAGCAATATCCAAAACGCCAGATAGGTTCAAGCCTGGATTTTAACTTAGCAAAAAGCCGTGTATTGGCACGTTACGATAACAAACCCGAAAACGCAGAGGCCTTATTTAGAAAGTTAATGCGCGAAAATACCTACAATAACGTAGCACTACAGTATGGTTTAGCGATTAGCTTAGTTGATCAGAAGAAAACGGATGAAGCACAGCTTATCCTGGATAAGTTATTGGCAAGCGATCCTAAAAACTTATTTTATATTGATACAAAAACAGACTTGCTAATTGCACAAAAAAAAGCAGCTGACGCAGTTAGTTACTTAAGTGAATTAAATAACTATCGGCCAAACAACCAAGTAATCACTTTAAATTATGCAAACGCCGCGTTAGAAGCTGAGCAATATGAGTTAGCTGAAAACACACTAAAGTCGTTTTTATTAGAAAAACCAGATCACAGTTTAGGTAAACAGCTTTTAACCGACGCCTATAAAAAACAAGAAAAGTTGGCCGCGTATCATGAAGCTAACGCCGATGTGTTATCGCAATATGGCGCATATTTAAAAGCCGCTGACGAAATACAAAAAGCGCTTAATTTTGTAGAGCCTAGTGAAAATGTAAAACAACAGCGTTTAAAAGCGTTACTCACACAATATCGGTTATTGCAAAAAGAGCTTGCAAGGCTTTAAGTCTTTGCTGAGTTCACCTAAAATAGCCGCAATTTATACTTTGGATGCACCTTTTATGTCAGTTACTATTTACCACAATCCGCGTTGTTCAAAATCGCGTGAAACACTTAACCTATTGCAAAGTAAAAATATTGAACCGAGTGTTGTTGAATATTTAAAAACACCGCTTTCTCATGAGCAAATTAGTACCTTAGTTTCTCAACTGGGGTTTAATTCGGCACGCGATTTAATGCGCACCAAAGAAGAGCAATATAAAGCCCTTAATTTAAAAGACGAAAATGATGAGTCGGTTCTTATTACTGCCATGGTCGAAAACCCAAAATTAATTGAACGCCCCATTGTTGTTAACAACAATAAAGCGGCCTTGGGTCGTCCGCCAGAAAACGTATTAAGCGTTCTATAATGAGTGCAACCATTGTGGTGCTGTACCACTCAAGCCATGGCTCTGTAGAAGCCATGGCGCATGAGATTGCAGAATCAATAGAGCAACAAGGCGCAACCGCCTTGTTGCGTACGTTTGTGGCTAAAAACCCACATGACATTGTGATAAATAAAGACGATTTAGTCGCTTGTGATGGGCTTGCATTTGGTACACCTACCCGCTTTGGTATGATGGCCGCACAAGCAAAAACGTTTTGGGAAACCACCAGTGATCTGTGGCTTAAAGGCCAACTTATAGATAAACCTGCTTGTGTGTTCTCATCATCTAGCAGTATGCATGGGGGAAATGAAGCAACCCTACTAAATTTATCACTACCATTATTACATCATGGGATGATGTTAATGGGCGTACCTTACGATGTACCTGAATTACTTAGCACCGAAACAGGAGGCACACCTTATGGCGCTTCCCATGTTGCTGGCAGTAGTAACAGCTCTACCCTAAGTAAAGATGAAATTAAAATATGTCAAAGCGTCGGTAAACGCTTGACGCAAGTTGCGAGTAAACTTAAATGACCCAAAAGAGCGAGTCAGCAAAAAAACCAGTGACCATAAAATTTCAGCGCCTAGCCTTATTTGGTTATTTTGGCCTGCTTATTTTAATGCCACTATGGATGTTTGTATTAGCACCAAGAGAAGGCCACAGTGACGCCTTTCTCTTTTTAGTCTATGTGTTACCGCTGTTATTACCTTTAAAAGGCATACTACAAGATAAAACCTACACCTATGCGTGGGCTAATTTTATCGTTATGTTTTATTTTATCCATGGCTTTACATTGCTGTGGGTTGCTCAAGATGAGCTAATATGGGTCTTGCTAGAGTTACTATTTGCCTCGTCTATGTTTATTGGCTGCACTTACTATGCACGCCATAGAGGACAAGAGCTTGGACTTAAGATTCGCAAGCTTAAAGATGAACTTGCTGAAGAAAAAGCAGCGCATGAACACGATAAAAACAACTCATAGCTAGCAGCTAAAAACATAAAAAACGCGCTATACTAGCGCGTTTTTTATGTTTTTAAATGAGTGTTTAAACTAACTCGCTTAAAGCTGCCAGCCCCACTATACAAGCTAAACCTAGCTGCGCTACCAGACTAAAAACCGACATCATTCTGACTAAAAATAATCCCCAAGGGTGCTTTATATGTGGATACAACGAACAGCGCTTTAAATTTGTTGCAAAGAAAAAACACACTACCGTCGTCATAGTCATAAAAAGGGTTAGCTCACTTTTTATAGTGATCTTTTCATCAAAAAAGAAGAATAACTGTAACGGTAATAATAAAGCTACAACCGCATGTAATACATGCACTTTTTTAATTCGCTCCAACTGCCCTTCTGGGGATAACTCTTTAATACCAAAGTCACGCTCAAGACATTTAACTAAGTTACTGGCTTTAATGCTTACCGCTAAGCGATAACAACTTAACCCCTCGTTATTACGCGCTCTAAAATCATATCCCGCTTTGAGCAGTAAAATCATTAACGATTCATTTTTACTCATCACCGCGTAATGCAGCGCCGTATTACCTTGACTGTCTACCGCTTTTTTATCTTGGTACTGCAGGAGTGTTTCTACTACATTTACATAGCCTTTTTCTGCAGCCCACATAAATGCTGTTTTGTTATCTGCATCGGTTAAAGTGCCTGTGGCGCCTTGCTCAATAAATCGCATTGCCATGGTTTGCTTAGCTTTTTTCTTGTTTAAATGAGCAAGTAAGGCATTTTCTAGCAACACAATAGAATCAACATCAGGCGAAACTTGAGTTAACAAAGTAAAGTAATCTTTGCCAGCCGCTACTTTTTCGCTGGTAAGCTCTGCTAAATAGTCAATGTCCGCAATCGACTGAGGAATGTGTGTACTTAAACGCTCTCTAAAATCGACCTCTTGCCAAATAGACAAGGTATCTGCAGCTGAGAGCTTAGCACCCTGTTCTAGCGCATGCTCTATCAAAGTAAAAAAGCGCTTACTAAAAAATAGGCTAATTAATGAAAGCGGCGTTTCAATGTTATTTTGTGCAGATACACTTGCGTATTTCTCCAGTCGCTGACATAACATTAAAACAATATTTTCTATGCTGTAGTCATTGGCAAAATAATGCTCTTTAAGTGCAGCAATATACACTTGTGCGTCTTCATCATATTCACAAATATGCTGAAAATAACATTCTTCAAACGGCTCTAAGGGGGTTAACCAGGTTAAATAATAAATTGGGGGCAAAACCGTGGTGCATACACCATCATCTTCTTCAGTAGAGCGACAGGCAGGCCAAGCTTCTAAAGCATCTAAAATGAAGGCACCGTTTTGTTCAACCAGTCCTTTGACCAGTAACGGGTATTCCTTTGGCCAAATTAGTACATTTTCCATTAAAACAACACAACTCCAGTGTAGCTCGGGTGAGTGGTCAGTTATAACAGTTTTTAGCTGACACCACGCTTAATCAAATAGGATGATATTCTAACACAGCTAAGTAGCCAAGCTAGCGTAAACTCATGCAATATAGGCCAAAATACAAAAGCAGCTAACGACATACGCCATTAGCTGCTTTTACGGTTGGAGCTGTTAATTGCTAACTTTGCTGAAGTTCTGCTGTGACTTGATCTAATCCCACATCAGAAATGCGTTGAATGATCTCTTTTTGCTTAGCACTAAGTAGTGATATTCCCTCAGCAACAATATCGTATACTTTCCATTGCTGATCGTTCCCTAAGCGAAGTTTAAAGTGTAAATCTATGATGGGTTTATTAGCTTCAATAATTTGCGTTTTAACAGTGGCAAATTTAGAGTCGCTTGCAGCGGCGTCTTGCTCAAAGATTACATCTTGCCCTGTATACTTCATTAGTGCACTCGCATAAGTACCCGTTAAGTAATGCTCTACCGCACCAATAAAGGCAATGCCCTGCTCGCGGTTGATGCCTTTAATATGTTTGCCTAATAATTTAAACGACACAAACTTAATATCAATATGTGGCATCAAACGCTGCTCAACAATTAAAGACATCGCTTCTTTGCTGGCATTACCTTGCGCATTTACCTCTCCAATATCGTTAAATAATGATTCGGCTACAGTTTGCAATAATTGTTTAGGTGACGACTGAGCTTGTGCAAATAAAGCACTACTGAAAAAAACAGCAACAACCACTAAAAGCTTTATAAGTTTCATAATAAATGCATAGCTTAAATAATTAATTTAAGCGTAATTTACGCAAATAACAGGCAACAAAAAAGGCGTAAATAAGCACCTTATTAATGCCCATATAGCACCAATGTAATTAGTTAAATAAATTCAATCAGTTAAAGAGTTCAGTTAACAAGCCATCTACAAGCGGATTTTTGTGCTCATTGAAAACACCAATTCACCGCCCTTATCATTTAATTACTATTTTAATTTCCTCCGTAGTTGGCGTTATGAAGACCTCATATAATATGATTTCAATTATTGTTTTTTGTTTATTTTTACTGACCACTCATGCGGCCCATGCATCCTCAAACCATGGCTATGCCGTAGACCTACTGAAAGGCGAAGGCAATGTGACTGGGGTAAAGCTTGCGTATCAGTATCATCCAGAGGGTTTGCAAAACTTTGTGGGCGATGCACGTTTTTACCTAGAAAGCAGTATTAACCTATGGCATTACCGCCTTGATCAACAATCACAATCCAACCTAGTATTTGCTGTCTCACCGGTGGTGCAATTCCCAGCGTTTAGCCTATACAACACGCCATTTTATGTGGAAGCTGGTATCGGCTTTTCATTACTTGATGAACGCTATTTTGCAGGAAAAAACCTAAGTACTCACTATCAGTTTGAAGATAGGATAGGCTTAGTAGCCGATTTTGGAGAAACCAATGTAGCACTGCGCATTATTCACTACTCAAACGCTGGGTTTAAAGCACCTAACCCAGGGATTAACTTTTTAACTTTATCGGTAGCGCAACGGTTTTAAACACCCGTTATAAACACTCAAAATATTGCGGCTTTTATTGAAAGTGGTCATAATTACTGCTTAATAAACAATAAGGTCAACAACATGCAAATTTGGCAAATCGTACTCGTTATGGTGATTGTAATGGCTGTTATTATTGGCAACTTAGCACTATTACGCCTGAGTGCAAAAAGCGAGTTTAAAGCCTCCCCCACTTCTATTACTCATAAAAAAGACACAAAAAAGCCCTGAATAATCAGGGCTTTTTCAACTAAACAGTCACTCTAGCCAACTAACCAATGTGCCATTAAGGCAATAACTGGTAATGTAACTAAGGTTCTGAGGATGAAAATAACAAACAACTCAAAAATATTAACCGGTATTTTACTGCCTAATAAAAGTGCGCCCACTTCAGACATATAAATAAGTTGCGTTACACTCATGGCAGCAATAATAAAACGAGTTACATCACTTTCAATTGAGCCTGCGGCTAAAATAGACGGAATAAACATATCTGCAAACCCGACCATAATAGTTTGTGCCGCCATTTCAGCTTCGGGCACTTGTAAAAGCTCCAAGAACGGAATAAACGGCATACCTAAATATTGAAATATCGGAGTGTATTCAGCAATAATAAGTGCAAAGGTACCCACAGCCATGACGACCGGTAATACCGCAAACACCATATCAAACGCGTTATGTACGCCTTCCTCTATGGTGCCTTTTAAACCAGGTGCTTTTTCTGCTTTAGTCAGTGCAACATCAAGAGAGTGCTTAAATAAAGTTTTGCCTTCAGGCACTAGTTCGGCGTTTCCATCAGGCTGCTCCCCATCAATGAACACATCCTTTTTAAAACGCAGTGGTGGTAAACGAGGGACAATTATCGCAGCCACTACACCGGCCAAACACACGGTTAAGTAAAACGGAGCAAACAAATATTCTAATTTAACTTGGCCAATAACCACCAAACAAAACGTAATTGAAACAGCGGAGAAAGTGGTACCAATAATAGCAGCTTCACGTTGAGTGTAGTATTTATCTTCGTACTGACGTGCAGTCATTAAAATACCGACGCTACCATCACCTAACCACGAAGCAACACAGTTAACAGCACTGCGTCCTGGCACCCCAAATAATGGGCGCATTACTTTAGTAAGTAAGGTACCCACCAGCTCAAGTAAACCAAAATTAAGTAATAACGGCAGTAACAAGCCCGCTAAAATAAACACCGAAAACAACACCGGTAATAAATCTTTCAATACCAGCAAGCCGGTATTTTCTGAGGTAATAGCATGCGGCCCAACTTGAAAATAAGTTAAAAGCACAAACGCCATACCAAATAACCGTGTTACTAACCAAATCCAACTCACATTAAACAAATGATTTAATAAGCGAAATTTGGTTAAGCTTTTCGGTTTAATCACACTAAACAGCAGCGACATAGCGCCAGTAATACAAATAATGGTAGCTATTAGCCCTAGTGCTATTTCACTAAATAACGCTTGAATTGCTTTTGCCATTACCGCAATAGGAATCGTCATTATTTCGCCAGACGGTACTGGCGTCATGAACAAAAAAACACCGATTAAAGAAGGAATTAAAAAGACCAACCATACTTTCAAATCATAACTTTTTTGAACGGGTGCTGGGGGTGATGAATCTAACTGAGACATATTTTCAACCTGTAAAAACCACAAAAAGAGCTAAGTGCTCTTTTTGTGGGAAGTATTTATATTTATTAAATTTTAATACCGCGCTTGATTAACGCCGCTTCTAATGCTTGTTGTAAACCATTCATGGTACCTGGTTCAAGCGTTTCGCCTTTGTCATCCATCCACGTTAGACTGGTGCCACCTTGTTTGGTTTTGCTAACCAAAATTTGGTATTGACCTTCATCAATTGGAAGCTCTGTTGGTTCATCACCCCAAATTGAATCCCATACACTACTTTCTACTTTCGCGTAATCTGCTGTAATTAAACCTGTCTCTTGGTTTATTTCAACGATAGTGAAAGATAAACGCTCTAAGAATCCAGAAAAGCGATCGAATACCGTATCGTAAGCCTGCTCAGTAACAAGTGCAGCATTGCCTTTGTTATCAAACCCAAGTTCTAATGAAATTATTCCTTGGCGCTTACGCATATCAACTTCAAGTTGACGGTAGCGGTAATCAAACTCACTCACAACTTGATTAAGTGCGCGCACTTCTAGCTGCTGTTTTAATAAATCAGTCAGAGGCTTATCACCTTTGAAATCAATAAGCTCAGCGGTTAAAGACGCCGTACGTTGATGCTCTTTTTCTTCAATAGTAAATTTAAAGCGCTCTAAATCAACACTTTCATCATCGCCCCATAACCAGCTTTCTTCTGGCTTAACAATGGCGTACCAATCTGTTTCCAGTGTTCCTTGCATTTTGTTTTGTTGTGTCGCGCTAATGTTGTTATCAGCAAGCACTGCTTGAATCGAGTCCCAAATGAATACATCTAAATCGTCAATGCCGTCATTTTTATCAAAATAAATACGTGCTTGTTTATCTGCTTCCTCAACCCAACTGCCTTTGGCAATGGTTAACACTTGCGCCGGCGGACGATAGTTTGTTGCCTCCGGATTATTATCATATTGACCCACATCCATCTTATAAACAGGATCTTGAGCGGGCTGTGATAACGAAGCAGGTGCTTTAACCGGCTCATGCGCGCGGTAATTACGCTCATTATGGGCATCACTTGTAAATACACTACACCCTGACAAACTTATCAATACACTTACTGCTAGTGCTTTTGGGATCCAATACTGCACAGATAATTCTCCTTAGCATACCCTTAATTGTTTTAACAAATATATGAGTGGGTAATACCGATTTGGTTCAGTGTAAAATCAATATTAACTTTACATTTATAATTTGCTTATCTAACTGCATTAAGCCAACAAGATGACCAACAGACTAGGCTACAAATAGACACATTTTTGCTATGGTACTTTCACAAGCTTGTAAAAACAAGAAACACTGCACTATTAACCGCCTAAAATTAACCGTCACTGTAGTTTAGCGCAGGTTTTGTGTTAAACTTTGCCGCCGTGCAACGCTACGTGTTTATTTTTTGTTGCCAAGTCGGTTGTTATCATCCAAGTAACTTAGGTACTTTAAAACCCATGACTGCATTTTCAAATCATCAAATTGTTTTAACCGCAATTGGCGAAGATAGATCGGGCATCGTTAGTGAGCTTACGCAACTCGTCAGTGATTGCCACTGTAATATAATAGATAGCCGTATTGCTATTTTAGGCAACGAACTTACTTTTATTATGTTACTTAGCGGTGATATGTCAGCCATTAGCCGTATTGAGCATACACTGCCTACCAAAGGTATGGAGCTTGGCCTGCTCACTATGATGAAACGCACTTCAAGCCATAATCAAAGCGAGTTTTGTGCAGGCTATACCTTAGAATATACCGGCATAGACACCCCTGGTACCTTGAGTAAAGTAACGCGCTTTTTTGCAGATAATAATATTAACATTTGCTCATTAAAGTCAGATACCTACGAAGAAGAAACTGAACTTAAAATGCGATGTGAACTTGAATTTAATATTCCCGTTGACGTTGACATTGACCAATTTAAAATTAGCTTTGAAAACCTTTCGCACGTTTTAAACGTAGATTACATCTTTCGACGTATCCGCTAAGGAGTTTAACATGAACAAAATTACCCCATTACAAAGTGGCGACACGGCACCAGTTTTTAGCTTACAAAACCAAAATGACGAAACCGTTGTGCTCAGCGAGTTATTAAAAGAAAAACAAGTACTGGTATACTTTTACCCTAAAGCATCAACGCCTGGCTGTACCGTACAAGCCGAAAACCTGCGTGATCAACAAGCCGAGCTTGCTAAATTTAACACCCATGTAGTTGGCATAAGCCCAGACCCAATTAAGCGCCTTAAAAACTTTGAAACTAAAAAAGAGCTTAACTTTGACCTACTTTCTGACGAAGATCATGCCATTGCTGAGGCATTTGGGGTGTGGGGCTACAAAAAATTTATGGGCAAAGAGTACGATGGTATTCACCGCCTCACTTTTTTAGTAGGCCAAGACGGTAAAATTAAACACTTATTTGATAAGTTTAAAACCAAAGATCACCACCAAGTGGTGTTGGACTATTTAGCTGCTGAATAAAGGCTAAACAAGATAAGAATAAAAGCGTTGCTCAAGGGCAACGCTTTTTTGTATTTGCTTATTTATAATTTAGCTAATAACGGTGATTGTGGAATACCTACTCGAGGAAGTAGAGCCGGTGTTACCGCAAAGGCTGCTGGTAAACGTCCTTTCAATTCAGCCATTTTTATTTGATTATTTTGCTGATCGTAAATGTAGTATTTTAAAACATCACCATAAGCACTTCCCTTTAAACTATCTAGTTGCAGTGTATTTAATGCATTGTCGTAATCTGCTGCATAAATATAAGCTAATGCTAAGTTTCCAGCAGAACCTTCGTGTAAGTTACCGTCAAGCTCTCTAGACAACCCCTCTAATTCAGCTATAGCCAGTTCATAACGACCTAGTTGTATGTAGGCATTAGCAAGCGAGTTTTTCGTAAAATATGGCGGGTTGCTTCCTGCTGGATACCATGTTTCGTAAGCACTTAAGATATCTTCATATTGTTCAAGTTTAGAAAAAACATGGACGAGTAAAGTATAACTTTCTAATTTAATTTTTCCCTCTTCAAAACCTGATAGCACATCTCTATTTGCATACCATTTTTGAATATTTTTTGCCGTTTGTATTAGTTGTGTGGGTTGCTCACTTTTTGCATCACCAGCTACCTCTAAAAGTTGCGCTAACTGTTGGTTATACTGATTACTAGCTACGGGCTGTTTTTGCGCACTATGTTGTTCATCCTTTGGATTTTCATCAACAATTTGTGCTGCTGCCAACGCGCTAAAAGACAGTGCAGCCAAAGCCATGACTATATGTTTACTTTTCATTGTTTTTTCCTTGTTTAACATTTTAATCCTCTGAACGTTAAAACTCTTTGAGTGTTCAATATTCAAAAGAGGGGGAGTGAAAAAGCTATATTTAGATTTTTTTTCATGCTCAGAGAGTAACAAACTGGCTAAATCTAACTGATACTTACCTTTGAGTTTACGCATACATTTTTCGTCACAACTAAGCTCTAACTGCTCTTTTGCCAAACGCGCTAGTTTTGAGCATATTGGGTTCCACCAAAAAACACTTTCTATAAAGCAAATTAGCCACGTCCAATAAATATCACCTTGTTGTAAGTGCGTTAATTCGTGCTCAATAACAGAGTTTAATTCTTTTCGATTTTCCATCTCAGGAGTAAGCCAAATAACAGGATTGACTATCCCTGTTGCAAAAGCAGGCCCGCCAATTGAGGTGAATCTAATTGGATAGATACCGTTTGAACGTTTTGAGGTTTTGTATAGACTTGAATTAACTTGTAACTTTTTCACTAATTTTACGTACAGCATGATACGTAATATAAACAAGCCGATTCCGCTAAGCAGCAATACAGTCAAAATATGCTTTAATGATGGTAACCAACTCACCGAAGTAATAATGCTACTTTCTGATGTTGTGGCCTGCTCACTGGAAGGGACTATTAACGTATTTAAAAAACTAAACTCAGCAACATTAACAGTATATTGCGATGTACTTTCAAATAATGGCAATTGAGAAAGGTATTGCCAAGGAACAAACCACGCTATTAAAGCCAGCATTATTACGTAAAAATTTAATCGTGAAGGGGCGCTTTTCATCCCTAAAGATGCAAGCAAACAAAACACGCTAATAATTGTGCAAGTTACAAAATAATCCATCATAGCCTTCTCCTTTAATCTTGCTTTTTATTTTTCAATAACGATTGTAGGTACTCAATATCTTCGTCATTCAGCTTTTCTTCTTTAATAAAATGAGCAATTAAGCTGCGTGAGTTACCTTTAAAAAAACGCTGCATAAAGCTAGGCATTACCTGTGCTGAAAATGCGTTTTGAGTGATCACTGATTTAAATACAATCGCTCTACCCTCTTGTCCGCAGCGAGCTATCGCTTGTTTTTGCTCTAATCTATCAACAATTGTTTTCACTGTGGTGTAAGCTACTTGCTTATCTTTTTGTGTATCAGCAAGTAGTGCTTTATGTAACTGGCTAGCAGTACAAGGTTCGTGCTGCCAAAGCAGCTGCATAATATCTAATTCAAATTCACTAAGTTTCATTTTAACCTCTATTACTACAACTGTAGTTTTCAACTATTACAAATGTAGTAATAAGCGTTCAGTGTGTCAATATAAATTTTAAAATAAGAAAATAAATTTAGAGGTGGGTAAATACATAAGCGTTACAAGGCATCATTATCAAAGTGAACATATATAATGAGATGTCATTTTTTGTATTTCTTGCTTTAGCCCTTTAGCCTCGTGGCCGATAGCTAAATTAGTAACGTATAACATTATGGATAATACGCAATGATACAGCTAAATAAACAATCAGCCTTTGACGTTAAAATTACAGCCGATAAAGCTAATATGGCGCAACAAACAAAAGAGCCTACAAAAAATCAGGACAACGCTGATTATCAGTTATCAGACAAAGAGCGCAATAAACTCTCCTCAAAAGGTGCTGATCAAAACGTTGAAAAAGCCACAAATTCAGAGATGCCAGAGTATATTGCAAAAATGATAGAGCAACTTAAAGAGCTCAAACAGCGACTTGAAGAACAAAAAGAGCAACTCACTCAATTACAAGCTCAATCGGACCAAGAAGACGAGGTGCTAAAGGCACAAATTGAAGCACAAGCTAATATCGTTTCAACAATACAGTCGCAAATAGTTACGCTGGTGCAAACAATTAGCCAAGCAATGAAAGACGCTGGTGTTACTGATGCTGGCGCACTTGTCAGCGCCATGGTTTAATTTTTACATCAAGTATTTAGCTTTATATAACCGGTTTTATTAAAGCACTTTTTTCCAAGCACTTATTGTTTTATAAGAATTAAGTATACGCTAACTGGTAAAAAGACACGTTATGCGAACGCTTTCAATATGCATCTAACAATGCTTGCTTATAGATTTTATTAAACTGTGCCAAAGGTAAATCAGCTGCATATTGATATATAAGCGATTTGTATTCATCACTTTGAATTAACGTTGAAACCGAGTGATTAAAATCAAGCATGAAGCGAATATTGTCTTCACTTCGTTGACACATTAAATGCCCAACAGTAAACGGTGTTTTTAATTTCAAGTCAAAGGAGTGAATGTCAGCATGTGTGATCTCATGCCAATACGTCGCAATATCACTTGGGTATTCAATAGAAGCGTCAAACTCTTTTAACCTAGCTAATTGCTCTAACCTAGAAAAAGTATTAATGGCTGCGCCTTTAATTTTAGATTCGTCAACATCGTCAATACGCGACATAATATCCTCAGGAAATACTCTAAGCTTTGACAAACCCAATGTTAAGCCACTGCGGGCTATAAGCTCGTTTAACATGTTTGTATTATTAAATTGACTCAAGTCTTTAGGAGAATATAACCGAGGCGCAAGATACAAAGAAAATGGCTTCGATATTAAATAACGCTGTGCTCGTTCTGGAGTGTTAATTTTATTGGCATAGCAATGATTGCTACCATACTGTACCTCGTTATCAGTATCTGGCGCTTTTACAAACTCAATTCTATAGTCACTCATTGCAGCCAAAATAAGCGTGTAAAGCTTTGCATCTAGTGACTTTGCGTTGTTTGCTGAATTGAACCTAAGTAAAGATTCATCATTAGTGCTCAGTACAACTTTTATTTTATTTGCGTCAAAATTTTCAAATCGCGTATTTTTATAATCTGATTTATATAATTGCTTTAACCGTCCTGAGGATTTTAATTTTGGCATTGCTTGGTCAAATTTTTTCGCCAATGCTTTACCTTTTTTACTATTTGAAAAAGCCAAATAAATAGGCCTTGCCGGCACCACTTCCACATAACTTAATTTTGATTTGTATTCTTGTGGGATGTTGTAGTCAAAATCAACGAAAGCGTCGATGCGTTTATTTAGTAGCAAATCCATGGCTTTATCAATAGCCGATATCGGGTAATAATCGTGTTTATACTCAATATATTTATCAAAGTTATAGCCATCAAACCAGCTTAATACTTTATTGTTTAAATCAGATAACTTATTAAAGTTATGAGTAGAATTTAAAAAATAGGCATTAATTGGATAATCATAATCTAAATACCAATGAGGATAATAAGCTAAGGGGATATCTTCTTTAGCAACACCAATCACGAAGTCATACTGTTTTTGTTCAAATAAATTGGTAATTCGTTTGTAAGTACTAAAATCAAACTCGAGCTGTTCATCTGCATAAACTTCTTTGAGTAGCTCAATATAAACACCTGTTTCATCCGGATTGGTGTAATCAACCCAATGAGTTACGCCAACTTTTACACTTGCAAAAGCCGAGTTTATACAAACATAAGAAAAAACAATCAACAGTAGTAAGTATTTAGCCAAGCGCATTCCCCCAATCACTTAGCTTAATATATGCACCACCAGTGCACTTTGCAAACTTAGGTGTTAGTTTAGTAGTTTAATAAGATTTCTTTGTTTAAAATTAAGTGGCTAAATACCAGTCTGTTTGATACAAAAAGATAAAAAAATAGGAGAGCTTAATTTTGAGTAAGGCAATTAAGTTTAGAGTGTATTTAGTCACTTTGATTATATGTGTTGTTGGCTTTATATTTTCACCAGCGAGTAGCCAGTTTTATACAAACCCGTTTTATATTGGCAGTTTTGTTTTTGCAATCGCGCTGATTGTAATTGTTATTAATTACTTTTGCCCAAATTGTAGAAAAAACCAAGTAATACAATCAGCTACAAACTATCGCCTGCCCACAAATAAGTGCTATCACTGCGAAGAAGAAATTAATTAAGCTTGTCGGATTGCGCTTCGCTTATCCGACCTACATGTTTGAATAAGCAGGTGTGGTGCTTGATATAAAGAGTGCTTGGAAAGAGTGAGCAATAGAGTTGTGCTGTTAGGTTTCGCTGCACTCAACCTAACTTAAGATAACTTAACGCCGAGCAGCTTATAGCTAACCACTTGCGGCTGCGCTTGCTCTTTAACTAATACCCAAATACTTATGTACTTGAATTGATAAGCGCCAGTTTTTGGCGATACAGGTATCAATGGCTAATTTAGTTGCCGATGCTTTTTGGCTTATTGGCTGTAGATATACCAGTTTTGGGTTTACACCGGTGGCAGTAAATAACTCTTCCAGCTCTTCTACGTGTTTTTGCATAGCAACTGGGTGTTTAATTTCATCAGCGCGTTGCATAGCACTACTGAGTACTTTATAGCCACCACGCATATTAATTTTTGGCGATACCGTAACCCACGTTTGTGCAGGAGCGAGTATTTCAAAGGTGCCGCTGGTTTCTATTTGTGTGCTAAAACCATGATCATGCAATAAATTACACACTGGGTTTAAATCGTACATGCAGGGTTCGCCACCAGTGATCACAACATGCTTAGCGGTGTAGCCACGGGATTTAAATAACTCCAGTACTTGCGAGGCACTGGCCTCAGCCCAATGATCTGAGTCGGCTTTTTTTTCTATCGTGTCATCAAGTGATACTTTATATACGTTATCAACATCCCAGGTTTGTTTTGTGTCACACCACGAACATCCCACAGGGCAACCTTGCAGGCGTAAAAATATAGACGGCGTACCAGTAAAACTCGCTTCACCTTGAATGGTTTCAAACACTTCATTAATTTTGTACAAAAGAAATCTCACTTACAACCTGACGGCAAAATTGTTACTATTAAGAATCACAAAGCACGGTGCAAAAATTGTCATTTATGCCTTGGCCGTGTAGTATATCGCGCCCTGATATAAACCTCTATCAAAACTAAAGAGCAAACCACGTATGACGCAAAAAGTAGTTGTTATTTATTCCGGCGGTATGGACTCATTTACTGTATTAAATAAAGCCCTGCAACAAGGCCATGATGTTTATGCCCTCTCGTTTGATTATGGTCAGCGTCATGTTAAAGAACTTAAAGTAGCCGCCAACGTATGTGAAAAGCTAAATGTCCCGCACAAAATTGTTGATATATCAGCGATCAATCAGCTTATTGGTGGTTCGTCGTTAACAGACGATATTGATGTGCCAGAAGGCCATTACGAAGAAGAAAGCATGAAAAGCACCATTGTGCCTAATCGCAATATGATTTTACTTTCCTTAGCAGTAGGTTACGCGGTATCGCTTAAAGCGAGCAAAGTATATTACGGCGCGCATTCAGGCGATCATGCAATTTACCCAGATTGCCGCCCTGAGTTTGTTAAAAAGATGGATGATGTGTGTCGTATAGCGAATTACGATGCAGTAGAAATTTTTAGCCCGTATTTAAACAATACTAAAATCGATATTTTAACCGATGGTATTAAAATGGGATTAGACTACAGCCAAACATGGACCTGTTATAACGGCCGCGACAAAGCGTGTGGTAAGTGTGGTGCCTGCCAAGAACGTTTAGAAGCCTTTGAACTTAATAACGTGACTGATCCGCTTGAATATGAGTAAAATTTAAAGCTAATACACGAAAGGGCTACCAAGGGTAGCCTTTTTTGTTACGATAAAACGTTAAAGCCAGCGTTTTACCCGTGATTTATAATCGTCAAATTGCTCACCAAATAATTTGTGGAGCGCCCGTTCCTCTGGGATTATTTGAAATAGGGTAATGTAAGCAATAAACCCTGCTACACCTAAAAAAGCCCACATTGAACCCAACCACACGCCCCAGCCTGCTAATATAAACGCAAAACCTAAGTACATTGGATTACGAGAAAGTTTATACACACCTGATGTAACTAATCTTGAGGCTTCTTCAGGTTTGTTGGGGAGGACTGTGGTTTTAGCCAACCGAAAACTCACGACCCCAGCAATACAAAATATACACCCCGTAGCGACGAGTGCGAGCGCGAGATAAATAATAAATGCGGTAAAGTCAATTACCGTGTAGTGAGCGATTAGCGCCATAATAGCGGCAAAAAACACCATGACCACCAAAGGTGGAACTTTATTGTTGAGCATACCTATTCCTTGTATCGATTAAAAAATCAGCTTAATTATTATATTGTGGCAACACAAAAAATAACAATGGCTTTTCAAGTATTTATAAATACAAATAAAGTTACAATTTATTGGCTTTATCGGCGCTTGATTATGGTTATAATTTAAGCTTAAATAAAAGTTAAAGGAAGTAATTATGTCTGGCACAACAATGATAGTTCTCATTGTACTTATTTCTGTAGGTTCGGGAGTTATTTACGATATGTATAAAAAGCACCTTGAATTTAAACATAAAGTACAGGACAACAACCAAGACGCACACAAACAACTAGCTGAGGTAACCGCTCAAGTGAGTGAACTTAAACAACGAGTACAAACACTTGAAGCCATTGTTACCGACTCAAGCTACAACGTAAAACAAGAAATAAACAAACTTTAATGTATACGTTACAAGTAATTTGGGTATAAATGTGCGTTTTCAGGCTGCTCAATGCCATGGGCAGCTAAAAAACCACCAATTGCTTGACCACATCCTTGTGGCGCTCGGCCACTGTCTATCTCAAAATTTAACTGATTCGCCTCTTGTTTACCCATTGAGCACAAACTAACTGAACTTGGCGAACGCATAGAGACACTTAACTCACCTACTCGCTCCGCACGCACATGCTTACTAAAGCGCGCAAAACCTTGGTATTTAAAATGCTCGTTTACATACTCATTACTGGTATTAACCAACGCATTAATAAAACTGTGTAAAAAACTATTTGGTGAACTGTCACTGGCTAAAAAAGACAACTGCGTGTGGTTAAACTCACTTAGCTGACAGTCTTCGCAATTAAGCTTTACCGTGTAAAGCTGCTCACCCGTCGCAATACTCTGATGGCTCATTAAAGTGACCGGTGCATCAGCAAATACCAAACGCGTAATTATTGTCGCCAAAGATGTGGTTTCAATTGAACCGCTTGTTACTAAGTCAGGGTTTTGTGCCATAACGGGTAAGTCATGATGATTATTAAACGGCGTGCTGGTTGCCTCTTGATGCTGCAGCTGGAAAAGCTCTCTAACCTCATGTTCACGCGCCACTTTTAACGCTAAGAATGCGGTTTGAATAAGCTCAGAAGTAGGTAAGTTTTGCTCTACTGGCCAACGGCGACCAAACAATAGTTTTTTTGCTTTATTATCAGCACGGTAATTGTCGGGGCTAAGCACTGCTACTTGCAGATAAATATCACTGTTTTTTTCTGCCGCTAACACACTAAAGTGGTTAGAAAAGCTAATGTCGTTAAGCACTTCATTAACACTCGCTAATGTGTGCTTGTAACGCAAAAAATGCTGCGGAACAATCCAATTTTTATTAGCCAGTTGTACTAAGGGCGCATACGAAATCGGTTGCTCGTAGCTGTGTTGCCATTTTTGCCCATCGCCCAATAATGACTCAATTTTTATATTGTTATCTGACATATATAAACCAAATAAATCTGCCCAACGGCAAGATATTAACTATGAAGCACTTTACGTAGTTAATCATTAAAAGCGATCACACTTATTAGTAGTATTTAGCGTTCGAATACATGTTGATACTCCGTTATAACTTTTTGATAGTAAAGTCTATCTTTATTGAGCATTCGAGTATAATGGTCAAGCAATTGCTGCTGATATTGATGGTGTTGAGGGTTATGTTTATCCCACATATGAGCCCCCGTTTTAGTAATAGTGCCGGTGGCATTAAAACTGACTTGTAGCACTTCGTAAAAACGCTTGTTTTCAACAATAATTTGCTCGCTATCGAGCTGCAAATTACAGGCTTTTAAACCCGCACGTACTTTATAGAGGTGCATAATAGGGCAAATAATAAAACTTAGTTGTTTAAGGCTGTGCGGATTATTAGCAATAATTTGCTCAATTAGCTTTAAGCATAAATCGCCCCCCACTCCAGCAATAACGATTACTTGCTTGGCATCTGTTGGCAGTTTAATTTGCGCAACATCTTCGCAGCGCACTTGCCATGAAGGCAAAGACTTTCCTTGCTCAAATTGTTGCAGCGACTGCTCAAGCGCTTCCATTAACTGTGGAATAATATCAACAAAGTTTATTTGTTTGGCTATGCCGCGCTCAAGTAATGCCATACCTAAAAAGCCATGATCGCAGCAACAATCCCAAATAATATCGAGAGGCTGTGTAATTAATGAATTAATGGCGTTTAAACGTTTACTCAGTTTCATTTAACTCACTATGTTTTTGTTTTGTACACCAATGCTTTTAAGCTTTTGTCGCTATCAATTTCAATAAAGCGATCGGTAGGTTCTAGGCGTTTAACAAACTCAATAGCACCTTGAGTATGCTCTTCAATAAGTGCTTTAAAATCGTTTTCTGTAAGCTCAGGGCTATTAGCGCATAGCAATAGCTGTGTAGTATCGTTTAAAAGCTCAGGAAGTCTGCGCAGCACTTTTTGATAGTCTTTGGTTAAAATAAAACTGCCTTTTTGAAAACTGGGCGGATCAACAATAATTAAATCAAACGGTGCGGCTTTTTTTAGCTTACCAAACGACTTTAAAATATCGTGCGGTAAAAAACTGACCCCACGATCGACATTATTGAGTTGGTGGTTTTGCTTACCCACTTTTAACACACCTTTGCTCATATCCATGTTCATCACATGATCTGCACCACCGTGCATAGCCGCAACCGAAAAACCACAGGTATAAGAAAACAAATTAAGTACTTTGGCGTGCTTACTATTTTGCATGACAAACTCACGGCCTTTTCGCATATCAGGAAAAATACCGGTGTTTTGCTTACTCATTAAATCAACCAAAAAACGCACCCCATTTTCGGCTACGCTATGACGAACTGGCAGTTGACCGTGAACAAGGGTGTTATGGCTTTGTAGCCCAGCTCGCTGCTGATACACCAATGCAGTAATTAGCTCTGGATGATGTTGTTGTGCCCACTGCCATAACGTATCGGTAAGCGTAGTGAGTGTTGCCTCATCAATTTCACTGTATGACACCAAAAACAAACTCGGTGGATAAAAGTCTAAGTTAATATGGCTAAGCGCTTCAACACTGTGGCCGCGTCCATGAAATACGCGGCAAAGCTCGTTATCGGAAAAAGGCGTGTCTGCCAAAGCATTTATAAGTGGAGTAAAATCGGTTGTCATTTAATTAATCAACTGTTGTTGTAGTTCATGTATTTCGTCGCGCACTGAGGCGGCTTTTTCAAATTCTAAATCGCTGGCATACGCATGCATTTTGGTTTCTAACTGCTTAATTTGCGTTGCAATTTCTTTAGCACTGAGGATTTTTTTAGATTCTTTACGAATAAGCTGTAGGTTGTCTTGCGGTGAAGCATCTTGGCCTACATCCATTACATCAAGTATCTTTTTAACTAATGCACTAGGTTCAATACCATGCTTAACATTATAAGCATGCTGTATTTCTCGGCGTCGGTCAGTTTCCTCAATGGCTTTAGCCATCGATTTAGTCACTCTGTCACCGTATAAAATGGCACGACCATCAAGGTGGCGCGCCGCACGGCCTATCGTTTGAATAAGTGAGCGTGCTGAGCGTAAAAAGCCTTCTTTATCGGCATCTAAAATAGCCACTAGTGCCACTTCTGGCATGTCTAAGCCTTCACGTAGTAAGTTAATGCCTACTAACACATCAAATACACCGGCACGTAAATCACGAATAATCTCTACTCGCTCTACGGTATCAATATCAGAATGTAAATAACGTACTTTTACATTGTGCTCACTCAAGTAGTCAGTTAAATCTTCAGCCATGCGTTTAGTAAGCGTAGTTACCAGCACACGCTCTTTTAATTCAACACATTTGTAAATTTCTGAGAGTAAGTCATCAACCTGATCGCCTACCGGGCGCACTTCAATAACGGGATCAAGTAAGCCAGTTGGACGAATAACCTGCTCTGCAACTTCGCCGTTGCTGCGCTCTAATTCAAAGTCACCCGGGGTGGCCGATACATAAATGGTTTGTGGTGCAATGGCCTCAAATTCTTCAAAACGCAGTGGCCTGTTATCCATAGCTGAGGGCATTCTAAAACCGTATTCAACGAGGTTTTCTTTACGGCTTCTATCGCCTTTATACATGGCGCCAATTTGCGAGACGGTTACGTGCGATTCATCAATAATCATTAATGCGTCGTCAGGTAAATAGTCCAGTAATGTTGGCGGTGGGTCGCCAGGTGTACGCCCCGATAAATAACGGCTGTAGTTTTCAATACCAGAGCAATAACCAAGCTCGGTCATCATTTCTATATCGTATTGGGTACGCTGAGCTATGCGTTGTTCTTCTACTAACTTATTAGCGCTAAGTAATTGTGCTCTGCGCTCTTTAAGTTCGGCTTTAATTTTTTCGATAGCTTCGAGAATTTTTTCTCGTGGCGTTACATAGTGAGTTTTAGGATAAATAGTGGCACGCACTATGTGTTTTTCTACCGCACCGGTTAAGGGGTCAAAAATACTTAGGCGTTCAACTTCGTCATCAAACATCTCTACACGCACTGCATAGGTGTCTGATTCAGCGGGGAATATATCAACCACTTCACCACGTACGCGGTATGTACCACGACTAAAGTCAATATCATTTCGCGTATATTGTAGCTCTGCAAGACGGCGCAGCATATCTCGTTGGTCGACCTTTTCACCTACTTTTAAGAGCAGCATCATTTTCATGTATGAATCAGGATCGCCCAAACCATAAATTGCCGATACTGAGGCAACAATAATGGTATCGCGTCGCTCTAAAAGCGCTTTAGTGGCACTGAGTCGCATTTGCTCTATGTGCTCATTAATAGATGCGTCTTTTTCGATAAAGGTGTCGCTGGCTACCACATAGGCTTCAGGTTGGTAGTAATCGTAGTAAGATACAAAGTATTCAACCGCATTGTGTGGAAAAAACTCTTTCATCTCGCCGTACAATTGCGCCGCTAGAGTTTTATTGTGTGCCATAATAATAGTAGGTCGGTTTAAATCACTAATAATGTTAGCCATAGTGAATGTTTTACCGGTACCCGTTGCGCCTAATAATGTTTGCTGAGCAAGTCCGGCTTCTAAGCCTTCACACAATTGAGCAATAGCGGTTGGTTGATCCCCTGCGGGTTTAAATTTTGATACTAGCTGAAAATGATCGCTCAATGACTACACTCCTGTAATGCTTGACTGCTTAACGCTTCAATTTCTTTCATAAACCACTTGTAGGCTACAAGGGCTGTGAATAAATTACCAATGGCCGCGCCAATAAACAAGCCGATTAAGCCTGCGAGTTCGTTTCCGATATACGCAAAGGGAATATAAAAAACAAACAATCGAATGACGCTCAAAACTAAGGCTTTCATGGGTTTGTGTAAAGCGTTAAACGAGGAGTTTGATAAAATGATCACTCCTTGTAAGCCATAACTTAGAGGAATGGTATAAATAAACAGTTTGATGACATCAACAACCGCTTGCTCTTTACCAAATATTTCACTAATAACGCCTGAAAAAATAATTAATACAATATAAATAATGAACTGCCACAACATTACAAACTTGAGCGTACCTAGGTAGGCATCTTTTACACGAGAAAAATGACTCGCTCCAAAGTTTTGGCTGATAAAAGGTGGCAATGTCATCGACAAAGCTAATACCACTAAACTCGCTATTGATTCTATTCGACTCCCTACTCCAAAAGCAGCCACGGCTTCGGGACCATGATGAGCAACTAATGCGGTCATAACGGCCATAGCAACTGGGGTGAGCATGTTAGCCCCCGCTGCAGGTAAACCAATTTTTAAAATTTTACGGATTGCGCCAATAACGGTTTGCTTGCCAGCTTTTAAACTAAGCAGCCGCTTTTTAAAAATTAATATGTATAAAATAATTGCCACTGCAACTGCCCAGGCTATAACACTGGCAATGGCAGCCCCTTTAATGCCTAATGCGGGAATGGGACCAAAGCCAAAAATAAGCATCGGATCGAGCACTGCATTAATAAGCCCAGCCCCGCCCATAATAATGCTTGGTGTTTTTGTATCACCACTAGCACGCAATACTGAGTTTCCAATCATGGGAGTAATTAAAAATACACTGCCCAAAAACCAAATACTAATATACTGATGAATTAGCGGGAGCACCTGCTCCCCAGCCCCAAGCAAGGTAAATATAGGCTCAATCAATAAATAGCCACAGGCAGATAAAACCAATACTAATACTATCGCCACCAACAACGAGACACTGGCATCAAAACGCGCTTCTTCAATATTGTTGCTCCCTAAGGCCTTTGCAATAACTGCTGAGGTCCCTATACCTAAACCAATCGCTAAACTAATGACGGTAAAAGTAACAGGAAATGTAAAACTCACCGCGGCAAGCGGCTCAGTGCCAAGCAAACTAATAAAAAAAGTATCAACAATATTGAACATCATCAGGGTGAACATTCCAAAGATCATCGGAACGGTCATTTTTTTTAATGTAGGCAAAATTGGGGCGGTGAGTAAATCAGGGCGAGTATGTGATTGAGAATGTGCGCGCATAAAATAAATAAGCCTCTTTTACTGAACGGCATATTTTAAAGCATCTCGGCTATTCAAGCCATGCTTTATTAAATCTAAACAATCAAACCAACCTTTAATCTAAAAACTGTTGTTTTTATGCTGTTGCAAACAAATTTCGCACAAACACAGCAAAAACCAAATTAAATACATCTTTATAACTTTTGCAACATTTACTTTTTATGTTTTGTTGCTTTATTACACAGTAAGCGATGATGTTTTATCGTCACGAAAAATTTTATTTATCGTTTAGATGGCTATTCAAGCTGAATCATAAGTCTTTGTTTTTTAATATTTAAAAAAAAAGCTTTTTAATACTTGAAATCGTTGAAGCACCCTACACCGCTGGGGGTGCTGATGTTCTTAAAGTTTCATAAACAGAGTTATCCACAGAAACCGTGGATAACTCATTCAACCCCACGTTTATAAAGGGATACAACGCGGTGTAAATTTAACAGTGCGGTTGATTTTTTTCGTTAGCAATATGGAAACAGCGTTAAATGGTTTTGTAACGACTTAAAACATCGTTATATGTTTATTTAGTGCTAAACCGCATTCATGCTGCATAAATAGTCAACCCATTGATTGCCTTGTTTTTATACAAACTCTCGAAAGTTCAGCAACCATTCTGCTTTGAACAACATACAAAACATCATTACGGTTCTCATCTAGATTTAGTTCAACAAACTTTAACGAGGTAAAATAAAAGTGAGGTAATTATTTTAAATACGTTTATTAAGACTTTATAAAAATACAGGAAATAGAACACTTTTTTATCACTAAAAGCTGCTTTATTAAATTTTACTGTAAGTTTTATTGGTTAAAGTTACTCACTTGATTCAAATATTGCGCTGTTTTTATAAAACAATATCACTGCCCTTTACTCAAATAGAGTCACAAAACGCGCAGATTGCACATAAAAACAACGAATAGACCTCTTTTTTGAATTTATGATCTTTTATATGTTGACACTTTGCTATGCGGTCATTAATATTTCGCCCCGTTGAAAGGCAAGACGCTTCCCCCTTAGCTCAGTTGGTTAGAGCGACGGACTGTTAATCCGCAGGTCCCCCGTTCGAGTCGGGGAGGGGGAGCCAAGTTTTTCAGCCATAAACGATTCCCCCTTAGCTCAGTTGGTTAGAGCGACGGACTGTTAATCCGCAGGTCCCCCGTTCGAGTCGGGGAGGGGGAGCCAAGTTTATGTTTATGATGTAGTTCCCCCTTAGCTCAGTTGGTTAGAGCGACGGACTGTTAATCCGCAGGTCCCCCGTTCGAGTCGGGGAGGGGGAGCCAAGTCATAAAAGTACATTTTAGTTCCCCCTTAGCTCAGTTGGTTAGAGCGACGGACTGTTAATCCGCAGGTCCCCCGTTCGAGTCGGGGAGGGGGAGCCAATTTACTACACTCCCATAGACATATCCTAAAAATTGCACTACCATTTCTCTTTTAAAACAAAAACTTTTTGCTTATAAAACTAACTATTTGATAACTTTACCTATCAAGCTATAATTAGTTTAATAATCATGAGGTTGTGTCCTCCCCTTTGACATATAAAGATTAAACAATGGCAGCTTTTAAAAAACTTATTTTTATACAACTGATGGCTTGGTTGATTCTTGTAACCGCTGGCTGTTACTTTATAAGCCAAAATTTTGATAGCGCTATCGGTAATGCGCAAAAAAATGCACAAGCTACTGTTGAGCAATACATTAAAAACTTATCCGCAACTGACATTTCTGCTGATAACTTAAAAAGCACACTTGCAACCAGTGAAACATTTTCACGTTTTACTCTACGTGATTATCAAGGCGCAGAAGTGTTTTCAATTAGCAACACACCCAAGCTGCCTTTTATTGCTGAGCTTATTCAATCTAACTACAACTCAGTACGCCCTCAGTACGCCACTAATAATAATGCCGATATAAAAGTTGAATTTAAATTAAACATTGCTTACTTGGCTGATCAGTTTCAAACCGCATTTTTTATTGTATTTGCTATAAGCACCCTACTCGCGTTGATCCCCGTTATATTAATGAAGTCTATTGTTGAACACATTAATACCAATGTGTGCATGGGCGTTGCAGATGTTATTGACATATATATTAATCAAAACCAACTCAGTGATGATTTCGCAACTAAATTTGATTCTAGCCAATTAGAAAAATTAGGAAAAAATTTAATCCCCAGTTTTAATCGTTTATCGTACTTTTTAAAAAATAAAAACGACGATATTAAAACCGCAGCTCACACTATTAAGCGCGAAGCATATAAAGATGGCATTACTGATTTAGGTAATCGCAACATGTTTGTTGATTACTATGAAAAGCATATTGAAAACACTGAAGTGAGTACCTTTGGCTCATTGGCATTGGTGCGCTGTAGCGAGCTACAGTCAATTAATCAAAGCCGTGGCTATCAAAAAGGCGATGAATATATTAAAGCTGTTGCTGATATTATAAAAAGTATTAGCGGTACCTATACCAGCAGCCAGGTATTTCGAGTAAACAGCTCTGACTTCATAATTATACTGCCAAACACCCCACTAAAAGAAGCCGAGAGATTTGGTGAAAACCTACAATCTCGGTTTACGCAATACATGCAAAACCAAGAACTTAGCTCGGTTGCAAACACGGGGATTGTCGGTTATGAAAAAGCCAAACCACTAGGCGAACTGCTCTCTATTGTTGATAATGCAATGAGTATGGCGCAGTCAAAACAAGTTAATGCTTGGCACGTACAACGCGATACAGATTTATCCAATAATGTGAGCGCAGGATTTGGTAACCAAAACTGGCGTAAAGTGATTAACGAAGTAATTGAGTCTAAAAGCGTCCATTTGGTGATCCAAAATATTATGCCTTTAGGCAAAAGCATTAAAGCCTATGCTGAAATTCAAGCCCGCTTCAAAACAGAAGAAAACCAAGCTTTGCCTACCGCTTCATTTTTAGCAATGGCTGAAAAGCTCGATATGGCCATTGAAATTGACAAGTTAATAATAGAATCGTCTTTGGAAAGAATAAAATCGAGTAATTTATCTGAAAAGTATTTTGGCTTAAATATTACCCCATCTAGCGCGCACAGCGACCAGTTTATGATTTGGTTAGAGCGCCGTTTACTTAAAGATACGCATATTGCTTCTAAGTTAATTTTTGAAGTGAGTGAATTTGGTCTTCAACAAAACATTAAAGCAAGCAAACGCTTTATTGATATGGTGCATCGCGTTGGTGCCAGAATAACTGTAGAACGCTTTGGTGTCGGACTCACCTCATTTAAATTTTTCAGAGATTTAAAACCAGACTTTATTAAAATGGATGCAAGCTATACCCGAGGTTTAGAGGACGATAAAAACAATCAATACTTTATGCGTTTAATGGTCGACCTTGCTCATAGAATTGGCGTCAGTGTTTTTGCAGAGGGCGTTGAAAGCCAAGAAGAAAAGCATATTGTAGAAACCCTATGCCTTGATGGTGTCCAAGGTTACTATATTGAAAAGCCTAAAGACATCTAACTAATTACCCTATTTAATAATAAAAAAGAGCATTTATGCTCTTTTTTACTTTTTAAAGTGTGCTTTTATGACTGTTCAGCCGTTAAAATGCTGACAGTTTTTTAATTGCAAACTCCCTTAAATTTAACCCTTTACAATTAGCCCATTATTTAACGTTGTTTATTTAACTGATAATCACTCAACGTGTTGTTAATCGCAGTAGAAAAAAGGATAATACACGGGATTTTATTAGCGTGAGGCACACATGACAGAATACGTCTTGTTATTAATTGGAACAGTGTTAGTTAACAACTTTGTATTAGTACAATTTTTAGGCCTTTGCCCGTTTATGGGTGTATCAGGAAAACTTGATACAGCCATAGGTATGTCTTTAGCAACTACCTTTGTGCTAACGCTTGCCTCTGTGACCAGTTATTTAGTAAACGAGTATATTTTATTACCACTAGATATCACCTACCTGAAAACAATGAGCTTTATTTTAGTTATTGCAGTGGTTGTTCAATTTACTGAAATGGTTGTTAGAAAAACCAGTCCAACGCTATATCGTTTATTGGGAATATTTTTACCTTTAATAACGACTAACTGTGCAGTACTCGGTGTTGCTTTATTAAATATCAAAGAAGATCACACCTTTTTACAATCTGCCGTCTATGGCTTTGGTGCCGCAGTGGGTTTTTCATTAGTTTTAGTTTTATTTGCGGCATTACGCGAACGCCTAGCCGCAGCAGATGTTCCCACTCCATTTAAAGGTGCTTCAATCGCAATGATAACGGCAGGTTTAATGTCAATGGCCTTTATGGGTTTTACTGGATTAGTGAAGTTTTAATATGACCTTGTTGTACGCTTTAATAGCGCTGGGTTTACTGGCGTTAATTTTCGGATTAATTTTAGGATTTGCAGCCGTACGTTTTCGAGTTGAGGGTAATCCTGTAGTAGAGCAAATCGATACCATTTTGCCACAAACACAATGTGGTCAATGTGGTTATCCTGGTTGTCGCCCTTATGCAGAAGCCATTGCCAATGGCGATGAAGTAAACAAGTGCCCACCCGGTGGTGATGCGACAGTTAAAAAGTTGGCTGATTTGATGGGTGTTGAGGCTAAACCTCTAGCCGGCGGCGAACAAGCCGAGCCAGTTAAAACAGTGGCCTACATTCGCGAAGATGAATGTATTGGTTGTACCAAATGTATTCAAGCCTGCCCTGTTGATGCCATTGTTGGTGCAACCCGACAAATGCACACCGTCCTAATTGACGAATGTACAGGCTGTGACTTGTGCGTTGAACCTTGTCCGGTCGATTGTATTGACATGCTACCCGTTGCACCAACAAAACAAACTTGGAAATGGCAACTAGACGCTATTCCTGTTACCCAAATAGATTAGAGGTTTGAGTGGAAAAGTTACTTGAACAAATAAAAAAAGGCACCGTTTGGGCATTTCCTGGCGGCGTACATCCTCCGCAGCAAAAGTCATTATCTAATAATGCGCCTATTGCGCGCCTTCCTTTGCCTGAAAAACTCGTTCTACCTTTAAAGCAGCATATTGGCGCTAGCGGCAAGTTAATTGTAGAAAAAAGCCAGCACGTATTAAAAGGCCAACCATTAACAAAGCCCTCTGCTAACTGGTCGGTACCTGTGCATGCACCTACATCAGGCACTATTATTGATATTACGCCTATGCCATCAGCACACCCTTCTGCTTTGCCTGAATTAAGCATTATTATTGAACCCGATGGCAAAGATACCTGGTGTGAACTATCGCCTTTAGCAAACCCAGCCAATGCATCACACGATGAACTCGTTGATGTTATTCATAATGCGGGGATCTCTGGCATGGGCGGCGCAGGCTTCCCAACCTATGTAAAAGCTGATATTAAACAACCTATTGAATTTTTGATTGTTAATGCGGTTGAGTGTGAACCTTACATCACGGCTGACGATACCTTAATGCGTGAGCACGCCGCTGAAATAGTCAAAGGTATTGAGCTCATGCAACAGCTACTCAATCCTACCCTGTGTATTATTGGTATTGAAGATAATAAGCCCGAGGCTATCACAGCCATGACAGAAGCGGCGAAGCATAACGAGCATATTTTAATACAAACCGTGCCTACTGTTTATCCCTCTGGCGGTGAAAAACAGCTAATAAAACTGCTCACTAACCGTGAAGTACCAAACGGCGGTATCCCTGCTGATATCGGCATTTTAGTACATAACACAGGTACTTTATTTGCGATTCAGCAAGCTGTATACGAAGGTAAACCGTTAATTGAACGTGTTGTTACCGTTACCGGCAATACTATACATAATCCAGGTAATGTATGGGCGCTATTAGGTACTGAGATAAAACACTTACTTGATTGCCAAGGGTTTTCACCTGTGCCACAACAACGTGTGGTCATGGGCGGTCCTATGATGGGCTTTACCTTACCTACGGTTCGTATTGGTGTTGTTAAAACAACAAACTGCATACTTGCTCCAGATCATAAAGAATTAGCAGAGCCTGGCCCAGAAAAAGCCTGTATTCGCTGTAGTGCCTGTGCAGATGCGTGCCCTGCTTCATTGTTACCACAGCAGTTACAGTGGTTTGCTAAATCAAAAGAATACGACAAACTCCAAGAACATAACTTATTTGATTGTATTGAATGTGGCGCGTGTGCCTATGTTTGCCCAAGTGAAATACCACTCGTTCAGTACTACCGCGTTGCAAAAGTTGAGATTAAAGAGCAAATTGCCGAGAAGATAAAATCTGATCGCGCTAAAGAACGCTTTGATGCACGTAAAGCGCGTTTAGAGCAAGAACAAGCTGAGCGAAAAAATCGTCACAAACGTAAGCCAGCAGCTAAATCAACCGAAGAACAGCAAAAAGTAGCCGATGCCCTTGCCCGCGTTAAAGATAAAACCAGCGATGGTGACAATAAATCAGCTGTAGCAGCGGCAATTGCGCGTGCTAAAGCTAAAAAGCAAGGTGGCGAACTTGAGCCAGATAACAGTGAAGTTGCAAAAGAACGCGCTGCCCGTAAAGAGCAAGCTCGCCTTTATAAAGAGCAAAAAGCACAAAGTAATGGTGATGACGAAGCTGTAGATGACAAAAAGTCAGCAGTTGCAGCCGCTATTGCCCGCGCTAAAGCCAAAAAGGCAGCACAAGCTAATGAGCAAACAGCAAGCGATGACACTGCAAGTGAATCACCCGTCGCTGCCGATGATAAAAAAGCTGCCGTCGCTGCCGCTATTGCCCGCGCTAAAGCCAAAAAGGCAGCACAAGCTAATGAGCAAGCAGCAACTGATGACACAACAAGTGAATCTCCAGCTGCTGCCGATGATAAAAAAGCCGCCGTCGCTGCAGCCATTGCCCGTGCTAAAGCCAAAAAAGCAGCACAAGCTAATGAGCAAGCAGCAGCTGATGACACTGCAAGTGAATCTCCAGTTGCTGCCGATGATAAAAAAGCTGCCGTGGCAGCCGCTATTGCCCGCGCTAAAGCTAAAAAAGCAGCGCAAGCTGCTGAGCAAACACAAAGCGATGACGCAATAAGTGAATCGCCTGTCGCCGCCGATGATAAAAAAGCCGCCGTGGCAGTCGCTATTGCCCGCGCTAAAGCCAAAAAAGCAGCGCAAGCTGATGAATTAGCAAAACAAAGTGAAAACACTGAGCCACAAAGCAACGATGAACCTTCAGAAGGTTCACAACAAACAGCTCAAGAAAAAAAGAAAGCCGCCGTAGCCGCGGCTATTGCTCGTGCTAAAGCCAAAAAGCAACAAAAAGAAGGAAACGATCAGTCATGAAACTAACCATGGCCAGCTCACCCCACAATCATAGTCACAAGTCTGTGACACGGTTAATGTTAACTGTGATTGCGGCTTGTATTCCTGGTGTTATTGCACAAGTTGTATTTTTTGGCACCGGTGTCCTTATCCAATTATTATTAGCGTTAGTGTGTGTAAGCGCGTTTGAAGCAGCCGTTATGTTAATGCGTAAGCGCCCTATTTGGCCTGCATTAAGCGATGGCAGTGCATGGCTTACCGGTGTGTTATTGGCAATAAGTATTCCGCCTTTAGCGCCTTGGTGGATTATTGTTATAGGGTGTTTGTTTGCCATAGTTATTGTTAAACAGCTATATGGTGGTTTAGGGTTTAATTTATTTAACCCTGCAATGGCAGCCTATGTGCTTTTATTAGTGTCGTTCCCTGTGCAAATGACTGCTTGGTTACCCGTTACAGAATTACTTAATACGGGTATTACTTTTAGCCAGCAGTTAAGCTTAATCTTTAGCGACTTTACCACGTTAGGATACAGCTTAGATCAGCTCCGAGTAGGAATAGACGGCAGCACAATGGCTACCCCACTTGATACCTTAAAAACAGATATTGCTCACGGACTAACGGTGACAGAGAGCATGCAAAAGAGCGTATTTAATGAGTGGACTGGCCTAGGTTGGGGATGGGTTAACTTAGCCTTCTTACTCGGCGGCCTTTACCTGTTAAAAACAAAAGTAATTAACTGGCATATACCAGTGAGTTTTATTGCAAGCTTAAGCTTATGCGCAGCAATTGGTTATATTGCCTCGCCAGGTACAGAGCCGGGTGTAGTGTTTCACTTGTTTAGTGGTGCGACTATGCTGGGGGCCTTTTTTATCGCCACCGATCCTGTATCAGCTGCAACCACCAATCGAGGTCGCCTTATTTATGGTGCAGCAATTGGTTTAATCGTGTATTTAATTCGCACCTTTGGTGGTTTTCCTGATGCAGTTGCATTTGGGGTGTTGCTAATAAACATAGCGGTACCGCTTATCGATTACTATACACAACCAAGAACCTATGGCCATGGAGCAGTAAAATGATTATTTCTTCAATGGTAAAAAATGGCGCAATATTGTGTGGGTTTGCGTTACTAACAACGGGACTCGTTGCCACAATTAATACACTTACCGCTGATAAAATTGCAGAGCAAGAGCAATTACAATTAACTAATCAGCTTCAAGAAGTATTGCCGCATTCTAAATACAGCAATGAGCTATCGCAAGATTGTGTAATTATATCTGATCCATTACTAGGGCCATACGACAACCAAGTTATTTATCGTGCCCGAAAAGATAACGAACCTGTGGCATTAGTCATTCGTCATGTCACCCCTAGTGGCTACAGTGGTGATATAAACTTACTCAGTGCAGTATATCGCGATGGTACCATTGCGGGTGTAAGGGTAACCAAACATGAAGAAACGCCAGGTTTAGGTGATAAAGTTGAAATAAAAAAATCAGACTGGATCACCACATTTAATACAAAAACAGTACAAAGCGAAAGTGACGATCGTTGGGCCGTTAAAAAAGACGGCGGCCAGTTTGACCAGTTTACTGGCGCTACAATTACACCTCGTGCCGTTGTAGGCTCAGTCAAAAACGCGGTACTTTATGCACAAGATAACTTTGATGCTCTGTTCACAGCAGCAAACGCATGCCCAGAGGTAACGCCATGAGCGAATTAAAAACCCTTTACAAAGAAGGCTTATGGGGAAATAACCCCGCCTTGGTACAGTTATTAGGTTTATGCCCTTTACTCGCTGTTACCTCTACAATTACTAATGCACTAGGTTTAGGCTTAGCAACCTTATTGGTATTAGTGGGCTCTAATATTACCGTATCAATAGTGCGTAACTGGGTACCTAAAGATATTAGAATACCTGTGTTTGTGATGATCATTGCCGGTTTTGTAACAATAGTACAGCTGTTAATGAACGCTTACACTTTTGGCCTTTACCAATCTTTAGGGATTTTCATTCCGTTAATTGTAACCAACTGCGCCATTATTGGCCGTGCTGAAGCATTTGCCTCAAAAAATCCAGTGCACTTATCTGCCTTTGATGGCTTAATGATGGGCTTAGGCTTTATGTTGGTTCTGGTTGTACTTGGCGCTATGCGAGAGCTGGTTGGACAAGGCACATTATTTGATGGTGCCGACTTATTACTCGGGCCTTGGGCTGCTATATTGCGCATTGAAGTGTTTAGCTTTGATAGCCAGTTTTTACTGGCCATTTTACCACCGGGCGCATTCTTAGGGCTTGGTCTGCTGATTGCCGCTAAAAATGTAATTGATGCACAAATAAAATCAAAACAAGTCGCACCGCTAGAAGCTGAAAAAGGCCCTAGAGCGCGTGTAACTAGCTTAACTTAAGGGGAAAACGCATTAACTTAATAAAGCTAATGCGTTTTAAGTTACATGAATAAAGAAAAACGTCACCAAATACTTACTCGCTTACGCGACGACAATCCACATCCTGAAACGGAGCTTGAATATTCAAGCCCATTTGAGTTGTTAGTTGCCGTTACGCTCTCAGCACAAGCCACCGATGTTGGGGTAAATAAAGCCACTCGTAAATTATTTCCGGTTGCTAATACACCACAAGCAATTTTAGATATTGGCCACGACACGCTGCGTGATTACATAAAAACCATTGGGTTGTTTAATTCAAAAGCAGCCAATGTATATAAAATGTGCCAAATATTGGTAGATCAGCATAACGGTGAAGTGCCAGAAAATCGTGAAGCCCTAGAAGCCCTCCCTGGCGTGGGCCGTAAAACTGCTAACGTAGTATTAAATACAGCCTTCGGCTGGCCGACAATCGCTGTAGATACGCATATTTTCCGTGTTTCTAACCGTACTAAACTTGCCATGGGTAAAGACGTGGTTGCGGTTGAACAAAAACTCGAAAAAGTCATTCCCAAAGAATTTAAAGTCGATGTACATCACTGGCTTATTTTACATGGGCGTTATACTTGCGTGGCACGTAAACCAAAATGCGGCAGCTGTATTATTGAAGACTTGTGTGAGTTTAAAGAGAAAACAGAGTAATCAAAGCCTGCTTTGTGCCATGAGCAGACAGTGGTAATGCCCTAATAATGGGCAAAAAATTGTTGGCTAAAATGTGGAGCGAAGCGGAATCGAGCCAACTGTTACGA